>JBARZR010000109.1:0-4642 GCA_049650205.1 Pacificimonas sp.
GTGTCATGATGCTCGCGGCCTGCGGCGGCGAAAGCGCGTCCGGTCCTCAACAGATGGTTTCGGGATCACCAAACGCTCCGGCCCCGGCACCTGCGCCCACGCCATCACCCACGCCGGCTCCAGCTCCAGCACCCACTCCGGCCCCTACGCCTGCGCCGAAGCCGACACCCGCGCCTACTCCGACGCCGACGCCGACGCCGACACCGACGCCTGCGCCCACCCCGGCCCCGCTCGGTCCCGTGGGCGCTGAGCTTTCGGACTATCCGGATTACATGCCCGTCGCGGGGCTGGTGCGGCCCGTCATGATCGAAACCATCCTCTGCGACGAAACCCGCGCGGTCGCCGAGCGGATGGGTTCCGAGTTCCGCAGCTGGCATTCGGTATTGCTGAGCGGACGCAAACTGTCGCAGAACAAATATTCCGGCGGCGGTGTGCAGATTACCTACGAAGCGCGCGACGACAATGGCGACGCTTGCGTCTATCCAAGCGGTCCATGGGTGCCGCGGCCCGGAACCGGCGTTCACGCGTGGCCCGATGGATCGCAATTCGTCTATCGGTCCTCGGAACGCGGGACGCGCGTTACCTTTCAGTCCGACGATCAGTGGGCGGGCATAAATTTCAAGGCCGGCCGGCAGAACGGAAAGCGCCTTCATCTGGAGGTCATCGATCTCGATCTGGATTTCGAGGCGAACGTCCAGCCGAGCGGTAGCCTGTGGTTCGAAAGCTATCCTGATGCCGCGTCGGGCGGTCTTGCGACGCTCGTCGTCAGGAACAGTCGGATAACGGGCGGCAAGAACGCGCTGTTCGCCCCTGGCGGCGCCTCCATGATCTATGTCGAAGACAGCGAGATCGGGCGCAATGTCGGCCGCAATGTCGATCAGGAACACAGCGTCTATCTGAACGGCGTCCTCTCTGCCCATTTCAGGGACACGCTGATCTTTGGACAGCGGGCCGGCGGCTCGGGTGGACATGTTCTGAAGTCGAAGGCGCGGATCAACATCCTTGAGAACGTGACGCTGGACAATGGCGGCGGCGTCGCCGGAAAGACGGACCGCGCGCTTGCCGACCTGACCTCGTTCGGCTGGACATGGTCCGACAATCTCGGCCTGATCCGTCGCCGGCCGACGGGCAACCGGATCGGCTATGTGCCGCTCGTTGACGTGCGCAAGGGACGCTACGGCCTCGATTCGATGCCGTTGCCCTGGAAGGATGCTTCCGGCTTCGACGCCGGCGTCGACCCGGGCGACTGTGAAAGCGCCATGCCGCTCGACCGGATGTATGTCGCGGTGTTCAGGGACACGGTCGAACAGAGCGAGCTCGACGAGGATCAGGTGTTCACCATGAACGGCGTCGTCGATCTGGACTATGACGGCATCCATCCAAAGACGGCCTATGATGACATCGTCGCGAACCCACGCCGGAACCGCGCCATGCTCTATACCGTGCGCACCGATACGGATGCGAAGCGCGTGACGCGCGACGGATATCACTACCAGAAACCGGCCTATCCGACATTCCACTGCGAGCGCGCAGACCTCGTCGGACTGCCGTCATGGATGCAGGATCGCGACGGCTTCGTCGCCCACGCGCTCGGCCTCATCAACCGGGCGAATGGCGGCGTCATTCCGCTAAAGGGAATTTGAGGCACGGGAAGCCTAGTGCTTCTCGCCCTTCGCATGTTTCATCAGGATCGGGGCTTGTGACAGGGCGAAGACGAAGCTGATGATCGTGAAGCCCCAGACCTTCACCTGCACCCACTGATCGAAGGTCAGATATGCGCGGGCGATTTCGTTCAGACCGGCGAGCGCGAGGAAAAACAGCGCCCAGTTGCGGGTAAGGATCTTCCAGCCTGCCTCGCCCATCGAAGGAAAACCGCTCTCTAGGACTAGTTTCAGGAGCGGACGCCCTGTGAATAGGCCGGTCAGCAGGACGATGCCGAACAGCAGATAGACGGCGGTCGGCTTGATCTGGATGAAACTCTCGTCGCGCAACCATATGGTCAGGCCGCCAAAAACCGCGACCACGATGCCCGTGACAATCTGCATGGGCGTGATGCGGCGGGTTTTCGCGAATGAAAAGGTCATGGCGATGGCGATAGCGACCATGAAGGCACCGGTCGCCCAGACGGCTTGGTTGATGTCGTCGCCGGGCGCGAAACTGTTGACGGCGAAGAACACCAGCAGCGGCCCGAAGTCGAGCGCGAAGCGCAAGCCGGGGGACAACTCCGCACGTTTTGGCGTCGCGGGGTCGGGAAGCGGTGGTTTGATCTCTGTCATTTGGATTGGTCCTGGCTGATACCCGCCAGCGCCTCGGCGAAGACGCGCGGGTCGAAGGGGCGGAGGTCGCCGAGTTTCTCGCCGACGCCGATGGCGTGGATCGGGAGTTTCGACCGCTCCGCCGCCGCCACGAGGACGCCGCCGCGCGCCGTGCCGTCCAGTTTCGACATGGTGAGGCCGGTGACGCCCGCGACTTCCTTGAAGACGTCGATCTGGGTTAGCGCGTTCTGACCCGTTGTCGCGTCCAGAACGAGCACGACATCATGCGGTGCCGATTCCATTCGGCGTTTCAGGACGCGCTTTATCTTCGACAGTTCGTCCATCAGGCCCTGCTTGTTCTGCAGCCGGCCCGCCGTGTCGATGATGAGGACATCCGAACCCAATTCCCACGCCTTTGTCAGCGCATCGAAGGCAAGGCTAGCCGCATCGCCGCCCACGTTACCATGGATGGTCTCGACACCCATGCGGTCGCCCCAGACCTTCAGCTGTTCGATGGCGGCGGCGCGGAAGGTGTCGCCCGCGGCCAGCATCACCTTGTAATCCTGTTCCTGATAAAGGTGCGCCAGCTTGGCGATGGTGGTGGTCTTGCCGCTGCCGTTGACGCCGACGACCAGAATGGTGTGCGGGCGCGGAAAGGCGGTAATGTCGAGCGGCTTGGCGACCTTGGTCATCAACGCCTCGACCTCGTCCGCGACCAGAAGTTTCACGTCCATGTCATTGACCTGCCGGTCGTATTTTTCCGCCGCGAGTTTCGCCGTGATGCGCGCGGCCATGGCGGGGCCGAGGTCGCTGGCGATGAGCGCGTCCTCGATCTCCTCCAGCATCGCATCGTCCAGCGGGCGGCGCGCGATGACGGCGAGATTCTCGCCCAGCTTGTTCGAGGTCATGCCGAGGCCGGATTTCAGGCGGCCGAGCCAGCTGGTCTTCGGGGTGGGGGCGTCCATTTCGCTCATGCCGGGTCCGCTAGCAGGCGGCCATCGGCGTGACCAGTGACGCGGGCGGTTCCGATCTCGCCGCGTACTCCGGGCCGAGACTGGCGCACGGGCGCGAAGGTCTCGGCATGGCCGTTGCCGTCCGCTTCGGCGAGAACGGACACGGTGCTGCCGGTCAGGCTATCGTACCAACGACTGCGCCGGGTGGCGGCGGCTTCGCGCAATGCCTTCGCGCGCGCTTTCCGGATGTGCACGTCGACCTGCGGCATGCGCGCGGCGGGGGTGCCGTCGCGGGCGGAATAGGGGAAGATATGTCCGAAGACGACGTCGCACTCGTCGATGAGCTTCAGGCTGTTTTCGAACATGGCGTCGGTTTCCGTGGGGAAGCCCGCGATGATGTCCGCGCCGATGGCGATATCGGGGCGGCGCGATTTCACCGTTTCGACGAAGCGGATCGCCTGCGCGCGGTCGTGGCGGCGCTTCATGCGTTTAAGGATCATGTCGTCGCCCGACTGCAGGCTGAGGTGCAGATGCGGCATGATGCGCGGTTCCTCGCAAATCAGGGCGATCAGCTGCGCGTCCGCCTCTATGCTGTCGATGGAGGAGATGCGCAGGCGTTCGAGCTGCGGCACATGTTTCAGGATGCGCGCGATCAGGCTGGCGAAGGTCGGCGATCCGGGCAGATCGGGGCCATAGCTGGTGAGGTCGACGCCCGTCAGGACGACTTCGCGGTGGCCTGCGTCCACGAGGGTTCGGATGCGCTCCACGACCAGACCGGCGGGCACGCTGCGCGAATTGCCCCGGCCATAGGGAATGATGCAGAAGGTGCAGCGATGGTCGCAGCCATTCTGCACCTCGACAAACCCCCTGGTCTGCGCCGCCATCGCCGGGACCATGTGTGGCGCGGTCTGGCGCACGCGCATAATGTCGGAAACGGCGTTGCCGGTGGAGGTCCAGGCCTCCGGCGTCAGTTTCTCCGCGTTACCGACGACCCGCGCGACCTGGGGCATCGCCGCAAAACTCTCCGGGTCGATCTGCGCCGCGCAGCCGGTGACGACGATATCGGCCTCGGGCCGTTCGCGCTTCATGCGGCGCACCGTCTGGCGGGTGGAGCGCACGGCCTCGTTGGTGACGGCGCACGAGTTGACGACGACGATATCTTCCGCGCCAGCCAGATGCGCGCGCATGATCTCGCCCTCGTGAATGTTCAGGCGGCAGCCCATGTTGACGATTTCGGCAGTCACAGCGCGATCTCGCCGGTGAAGCTGATCTGGGCGGGGCCGCTCATCACAATATGGTCGTCGTCGCGCCACTGGATGCGAAGGTCGCCGCCAGGAAGCGTCACGGTCACGTCGCGGTCCTTCAGCTTGCGGCGGGCGGCGGCGACGGCGGCGGCGCAGGCGCCGGTGCCGCAGGCCTGGGTCAGGCCCACGC
>JBARZR010000110.1:0-10699 GCA_049650205.1 Pacificimonas sp.
GGGCAAGCCGCTGCGCGCCGCCTTGCGGGTCAATCCGCCCTTCGACCTGAAGGGGTCGGGAATGCGCATGGGCGGCGGCGCGAAACCCTTTGGCATGGATGTCGATCTGGTTCCCGCCGCGCTGCGGCGGATGGGCAACAGCGGAGTTGACTTTCGCGGCTTCCATATTTTCGCGGGCTCGCAGAATCTGCGCCCAGACGCGATCATCGACGCGCAGCGGCAGAGCATCGCCCTGGTTGCGGAACTGAGCGAACAGACAGCCATACCACCTCCGACCGCGAATATCGGCGGCGGCTTCGGCCTGCCATATTTTCCAGGCGATGCGCCGCTTGATCTGGAAGGGATCGGCAGGGCGCTTGGCGACGCGCTCGCGGCGCGTCCGGCCATCCTGAAAGACACCCGGTTCATCCTTGAGCTGGGGCGGTTCCTCGTGGGCGATAGCGGTGTCTATCTGACCCGCGTGGTCGACCGGAAAGTCTCGGACGGGCAGACCTTTCTCGTGACGGATGGCGGCCTGCATCACCAGCTGGCGGCGTCGGGCAATTTCGGCACGGTCATCCGCCGTAATTATCCCCTTGCCGCGGCCGGAAAATTCTCACAGGCGGCGGACGAAACCGTGACCGTGGTCGGCTGTCTCTGCACGCCGCTCGATCTGCTGGGTAGCAAGGTAGACCTTCCGCGCCTTGGCGCAGGTGACCTGGTCGCCATCTTCATGGCAGGTGCCTATGGCCGGTCGGCCAGCCCGGCATCGTTTCTGGGCCATGCGCCCGCCGCCGAGTTACTGGTATGATATCAGAAGAATCGGGCGTTTCATAATATGATCCTTTGTCCTATAGACGCCCGGTCCGAACAGAAACGCGTCCGGAATAAGGCTTGATTAACAGCTATGCCGCTAGGGCAGGTTCATATCAGCCATAGTCCGTTTTCCGGGCTTATGACGAGAGGTCTGAATGCCATGACGATGAACGCCCTTCGCAAATTTTGCCTGATTCTTCCCGCAGCGGCGCTGGCCGCCTGTACGTCCGGTACCGGAGGGCTGCCCGAACTGCCACCCGCCAAGGTGTCGAGCGCCGAGGAAAGCGCGCCCGCTCAGGATTATGTCATCGGCCCGCTCGACTCGCTGCAGATTTTCGTCTGGCGAAACCCGGAACTCTCGACCGGCGTGACGGTTCGTCCCGACGGACGGATCACGACACCCTTGATTGACGATCTGGAAGTGACCGGCAAGACGCCTGCCGCCCTGGCCAAGGAAATCGAGGAGAAGCTGGGCGTCTATATCGCCGACCCGATCGTGCAGGTTATCGTCACCGGGTTTCAGGGTCCGTTGTCCAAGCAGGTCCGCATCGTCGGTGCGGCAACGCGCCCATCCGCAATTCCCTTCCGCAACAAGCTGACTCTTCTCGATGTGATGGTCACGGTTGGCGGGCTGACGGAATTCGCTGCCGGTGATAGTGCGCGGCTGATCCGGGTTGATCCCGAAACTGGTACGCAGACAGAATATGCGCTGCGGATCGAAAGCCTTCTGAAAGACGGCGATGTGTCCGCGAATGTCGCCATCCAGCCGGGTGATGTCATCATCATTCCGGAAAGTTTTCTCTGATAGCGTGAGGTACGTCACGCTCGTTTTTGACCAAGGGATCGCAATCTAGCCGCCATGCAAAGTCTGCAAGAAGAATTGATGACCACCCTTTACGGGGTCTGGCGCAAACGCTGGTGGGCCATCATCGCCGCCTGGCTGATCTGCCTTGTGGGGTGGGTCGTCGTGGCGACGATTCCCAACAGCTACGCCTCAAGCGCGCGCATCCTGGTGGAATCCGGGTCGATATTGCAGCAGGAACTCGGCGGCAGTTCGGGCCGGGAAATCGATACCGTCCGTCAGGTGCTGACCAGCCGGCTGAATCTGGAAAAGGTCCTGCGCCGGACGGAACTGGATATCGGACTGGAAAACGACGCTGCCGTCGACGCGGCGATTGCCGAGCTTTCCGAGAATATCACCGTCGCCAGCCAGTCGGGTAATCTGTTCACGATTTCATACACATCTTCCGACGGAGAGCGCGGCGATCAGGCGAATGCCGATCTTTCGCGCAATATCGTGGACAACCTGCTGCAGATCTTCATGGAAGAGAACGTCACCGCCGATCGCGACGACATCAACGAAGCGATCCGTTTTTTCGAGGACCAGCTCGCGCAGCGTGAGCGCGAGCTTGAGCAGGCGGAACAACGCAAAGCGGAATTCGAGGCGAAATATCTTGGCCAGCTTCCTGGTGAGGGCAACATAACCGAGCGACTGTCACGCGCGCGAAGCGAACTTGACGGGGTGCAGCTCGAACTCGCCCAGGCACAGCGTGGCCTGGCGGCGTTGAGAGGGCAGATCGGTTCGACCCCCGCGACGCTGCGCGGCGCGACCGTGGCTCCCTCCAGTTTCGGCTCTCCAGCGCGCGGGCGGGCCAACGCGATGGAACAGCAGCTGAGCGAGCTTTACGCCTCCGGGCGGCTGGAAAACCATCCGGACGTCATTCTGGCGAAGCGTCAGCTTGAGCGGCTGAATCAACAGGCGGAGGCCGAAGAGGCGGAACTTGCTGCGCAGGGTGTCAATGCGGCACCGCAGTCCAGCAACCCCGTTTACGTGAATCTGCGCTCGCTGGTGTTTCAGCGCCAGGGTCAGGTCGCGGAATTGTCGGCGCGTGCCGACCGGCTTCGTGGGGCGATCGCAGATCTGGAAACCAAGCAGACCGAGCAGCCCGGCATCGCCGCCGAGCAGGCCAAGCTGAACCGTGATTACGGTATTCTTTCAAGCCAGTATCAGGCGCTCCTGAGAAGCCGTGAGGAAATCCGCCTGCAAAGCGATGTGCAGACGCAGACGCAGCAGATCCGCTTCCAGGTGGTCGATCCACCGTCGCAGCCGCGAGAGCCGGTCGCGCCCAACCGGCCCCTGTTCCTGTCGGTTGTCTTCATCGCCGCCGCCGCCGCCGGTGTCGCAATCGCGTTCCTGATCAGCCAGTTGCGGGCGAGTTTCGTGACAGCGGGTCAACTTGAGAATAAATATGATGTGCCGGTTCTTGGCTCCGTGTCCGAGATCGTTACCGAGCAGGATCGCGCCGCGAACCGTCTGCGGTTGGCTGGCTTTACCGTCCTCACCCTGGGGCTGGTAGCGGTGTATGCCGCTCTCCTGCTCTACGAATTGATTTAGGAGCGCCGCGATGAGCGACGAGATCACAAGGGAAGAGCGCGCTGCGCGCCGTGCCTCGCTACTGGAGCGTGCGGCGGCGGAGCTGGAAGCCTCCACTCCGTCCCGCACGCCCAGACCTGCGGCACCGGCGCGCCAGCCTGCGGTCGGAAAGCCTGGTTCGGGAAGTCTGGGCGACGCGGCGGCGGCCTCCATCGCCGGCCAGCCAAAAGAAGATCTCCCGGCCAAGCAAAGCCGCCAGGGCAAGATCGATCTCGCCGCCCTCCGCGATCTCGGCTATGTCGTTCCCGACAGCCCGGCAACGGCGACGGCGGAGGAATTCCGGATCGTCAAGCGCCAGCTTCTGATCAACGCCATGGCCGAGGGCGACCGGAAGATCGAGAACGGCAACCTTATCCTGGTCTGCTCCTCTCAGCCGAACGAGGGCAAGACCTTCTGTGCAACCAATCTTGCCCTGTCCATCGCTTCGGAACGCGACGTGACCGTGCTGCTGGTCGATGCCGATTTCGCCAAGCCTGAAATCCTCTCCACACTGGGTCTCGAGGGCGGTAAGGGCCTGATCGACGTTGTCGCGGATCCGTCCATCGAGCTCAGCGACTGCCTCATCAAGACAAATATCGAGAATTTTTCGGTCCTGCCCGCAGGCCGTCAGCATAATCTGACGACAGAATTGCTCGCGTCCGAGCGTATGGGCGAGATGATCGATGAAATCGCCCGGCGCTACAGCGATCGCATCGTGATTTTCGATTCGCCGCCCTGCCTCGCGTCATCGGCGGCGTCCGTTCTCGCCCTGCATGTGGGACAGGTGCTTTTTGTGGTAGAGGCCGAAACAACGCGCGATGCGGAGCTGCGCGATGGTCTCTCCATGATGTCGGTTTGCGACAATGTCTCCATGCTCTTGAACAAGGCGCGCTATGCCGGCATCGGGCGCCGTTTTGGAACTTATTATGGCTATGGCACCTGACATGAATCGCCGCGCTCTCCTGCTCGGCGCTGCCACGGTTTCGCTGGCGGTAACGCCGCTGCAGGCGGAGGTGGATTTCGGCGGTACGGCGCAACTGCGCCAGGTGATTTCGGAAACCACAAGCGGCGGCTTCGGCACGACGGGCTATCTGGAAACGGCCCTTACGGCGAACCTGAACGTCGATACGCAGCGACTGAACGGGCAGCTGGTCGCGATCGGTTCGCGGCGTTTCGAAGAATTCGGTACGCTACGCCGGAAATACCGTCTGGGCGGCACGGCGGCGTTCGATGCAAATCTGGTCGATGATCGTCTATTTGTGGGTTTTGGTGGTCAGGCCCGGCAGGATGACCGTGACCAGCGTGGCTTTGCCGGTCAGAATGTAGACGCCGTCAATGGCAATCAGGTTCAGGTTTACTCCGCTTATGCCGCACCGCGCTTCACGCAGCCGCTTGGCGGCGATTACCGGTTCGACGCCGGCTACCGCATCGGTATCACCACCGTCGATGGTATCGACAGCAATCCGCTGACCAGTGGCACCAATATCGGTTTGGATGGTAGAGGTGCGACCGGGCGCGGCCTCACGGATTCGCTCAGCCAGTCCGCCAATATCAGCATCGGCAGCACACCGCGCCAGCACCGGCTGGGCATACGCGCCCTCGGCAGCTGGACGCATGAGGCGATCGACGAACAGGATCAGCGCTATCGCAGCTACAGCGCCAGCCTGGAAGGCAGCTATCGCCTGGACCGCAAGCTGACCCTAACCCTCCGCGGCGGTTATGAGGACATCATCAACAAACAGGACTCTATCCTTTACGACGATGATGGATTCCCGGTACTCGGACCGGACGGTGATTTTGTCGTTGACCCGGCGAATCCGCGCCGGACCGCCTTCGAACGCAGCGGTGCCTTCGGTACGGCTGGCTTCATCTACACGCCCAGCCGCAGAACATCCGTCAGCTTCACGGGTGGCTACCGTTACGGCGACCCCAATTTCAACCTGTCGGCGTCGTTTCAGCCTACGCCGCGGACACGGGTATATGCCAATTACAATGAAGGCATATCCAGCTTCTCACGCCTGTTGACGCAAAGCCTCAATGGCGAAATTTTCGATGTCAGCCAGGTCGGCGGTAGTGCGCAGATTTTTGAAAGCTCGCAGTGCCTCGTCGATGGAGTCACGGGCTGCGCTCTTGATTTCACGCAATCCATCACACCCGCCACCTTTCGCAGCCGGGTCGGAAGCGTCGGCGTCAACTTCAGTAAGGACCGCGTGAATGCGAACGCGGCGATTTTCTACAATCGCCGCAATTATGTGGATGTGCAGCAGCTGCAGACGGCCGCGGACCCCGATATTTCAGAACGGTTTACAGGCAGCGACACCAGCTTTGGGCTGCGGGGCGGCGCGTCGCTGGCGCTGCAGGACCAGCAGACGGTCGGCCTTTACGCCGGGATCAGCCGCAATGATTATGTTCTCTCGCAGGATCGCCAGGACATGTTCTACAATGCTTCCGCGACCTATTCGCGTGGTCTTGGCAGCAAGGTGTTTGTGACTGGGCGGGCCTCCGCCTCCTTCCGTCAGGCAAATGGAGCCGGCGCTGGCGACAGCGAGAATTTCAGTGGCTCCGTCGGCATCGGCTATAGATTCTAGGAAGGTCGCAGCCAATGTATACCGACTTTTTCGGCCTGACCGGCAAACCATTCCAGCTGACGCCAGACCCCGATTTCTATGTCGATACGAAAACGC
This sequence comes from Pacificimonas sp., assembly GCA_049650205.1. GTDB lineage: Bacteria > Pseudomonadota > Alphaproteobacteria > Sphingomonadales > Sphingomonadaceae > Pacificimonas. The sequence continues at coordinate 5,893 of JBARZR010000110.1, forward strand.
ACGGAAAGGCGATGGCCTATCTGACCTACGGCCTGTCGCAGGGCGAGGGGTTCTTTATCGTTACCGGCGATATCGGCGCAGGAAAAACAACGCTGGTCGCAAGGTTGCTACAGCAGAAAAGCGCCGACAAAATCGCTATTGGCAATATCGTCACGTCGATGATCAATGGCCCCGACCTGCTGCGTCTGGCTGTCGACAGTTTTGGGATGGAACCCGCCAGCGCAGACAAGGGCGCGCTACTCAACCAGCTGGAACAGTTCCTGCGCAGCCAGCATCGCAGCGGCAAGCGCTCGGTTCTGATCGTCGACGAGGCGCAGAATCTGCCGTTCGAGGCGATCGAGGAATTGCGGATGCTCTCCAATTTTCAGGAGGGCGGCGATTCGCTGTTGCAGACGATCCTGCTCGGCCAGCCCGAATTCCGCGCCCGCCTGTCGACGGCACCCAATCTGGAACAGTTGCGCCAGCGCATCATCGCGTCGCACCACCTCTCGCCCATGCGCGAGGATGAGATGCAGACCTATATCGAAACCCGGCTCTCCCGCTGCGACTGGAAGGGAAACCCGTCCTTCACGGCTGATGCCTATGAGGAGCTTTACGCGGCCTCTGGCGGTGTGCCGCGCCGGGTCAACAATCTGATGTCGCGCATCCTGCTGTTCGCGGGCATGGATGAGACCAGCGAGATCGACGGCGCGCTCATCCGCGAAGTCGTCGCCGACTATGACGAAGACAATGCCATGCCGGAACGCGCGGCCTTCCACCGTCAGGTCGAGGCTGCCCGCTCGGGCGCGGTCGCGCCATCCGAGATGCCCGCGCCTTCGGGCCGGACGGACAGTCAGGCCAATGAACGGCTGGAACGGCTGGAAAGACAGGCCACCGCGCATGACCGGGTGCTGAAACAGCTTCTCTCCATGGTATCCGACATGTCGGGCCAGGTGGAACTGCTCGCCGAACAGCCGGGCGCGCAAGAGGTCGCGAAGTGACGGAGCCTCAAGGACCAATTGCCAGTTTCCCGATCATCAACGCCATGTCGGTGGATGTGGAGGAGCATTTCCAGGTCGGCGCGTTCGAAAACGTCATCGAGCGCAGCGAATGGGCAGAACATCGCAGCCGCGTCGAGCGAAACACGAAGGCCGCGCTCGACCTTTTCGAAGCGCATGGTGTGAAAGCCACCTTCTTCACGCTTGGCTGGGTTGCGGAGCGTGTACCGTCACTTTTGCGAGAGATCGTGTCGCGCGGCCACGAAATTGCCAGCCATGGCTACGCGCATGACCGGGTTCACAGCTTTACGCCGGATGAGTTTCGCGCCGATCTGAAAAAGGCGAAAGCGCTGATCGAGGATGCCGCCGGGGCCGAAGTAATCGGTTACCGCGCGCCCAGTTTCTCCATCGGGAAAGCGAACAAATGGGCGCTCGATGTGCTGGCCGAGCAAGGGTATCGCTATTCCTCCAGCGTCGCGCCAATTCAGTCCGACCATTATGGCTGGCCGGAGGCTCCGCGTTTTCCGCACCGGCCGGTCGCCGGATCGGATATGATCGAAATTCCCGTAACGACTGTCGAATATATGGGACGCCGCATGGCGTGCGGCGGCGGCGGGTTCTTCCGCCTGCTACCCTATGGCTTCTCGACCTGGGCGATCGATCGGGTGAACCGTCGCGAACGCCAGCCGACATTATTCTATTTCCATCCTTGGGAAATCGACCCTGAGCAGCCGCGCGTCGAAGGTGCGCCGCTGAAATCACGTATCCGGCATTACACGAATCTGGGCGTGATGCAGGCAAAACTGGAAAAGCTGCTGAAACGCTTTCGCTATGGCCGCATGGATCAGGTCTTCCTGCCGGAAACGCGACAGCTGGCGGCATGACTGGCAAAGTGGGACATGCCGCGCTGAGCGTCGATAACGACCTCGGCGCCTACGACGCCTATGTATCCGCATCGGCGACCGCGACGCCGTTCCATCGCCGGGCATGGGGGGATGCGATTCATGCGTCATGCGGACATGAATCGCACTATCTCGTAGCGAAGCGGGGCGGAACAGTCGCCGGTATCCTGCCACTTACCGAAATCCGTTCCATGCTCTTTGGCAAGAGCCTGGTGTCGTCCGGTTTCGCTGTCGGCGGCGGTCCTCTTGCGGATGACGCGGATGCGCTCACGGCACTGGATGACGCGGCGTGGCAGCTGGCCGGAGCTACCGGTATCGACGTGCTCGAATATCGCGGTCCCAGTGATCCCGTTTCCGATATGTCTCATGTCGGCTGGGCGCGTAAGACAGGCGTTTACGCCGGCTTCGCGCGCGCCATCGAGGCGGACAGCGATGCCAATCTGAAGGCGATCCCCCGCAAGCAGCGCGCCGAGGTCAGGAAATCGCTAAAGCTCGACCTGACCGTTCGTATCGCCAGCGATACTCAGGCGCTCGACGAACATTACAACATATACGCGACCAGCGTGCGCAATCTCGGCACGCCGGTTTTCCCGCGCGCGCTGTTCCGGGAAATGCTGGCGCGTTTCGGTGAGGATGCCGACATATTGACGGTATCGAAGGACGACGCGCCCATCGCATCCGTCTTCTCATTTTATCATGGCGGCACGGTTTATCCCTATTGGGGCGGCGGTACGTTCGCGGCGCGTGGGCTGAAGGCGAATGAACACATGTATTGGATGCTAATGGAACATGCGCGGAAGCGTGGGTGCACGGCATTCGATTTCGGTCGCTCGAAGGTTGGAACCGGTCCCTACAGCTACAAGAAGAACTGGGGCTTCGAGCCGCAGCCGCTCACTTATGAATATCGCCTCGCGCCCGGAGCGGAGATGCCCGACCTCAACCCGAACAGCCCGAAGTTCAAGGCGATGACTGAGATCTGGCAGCGCCTGCCGCTCTGGATCGCGAACCGGGTCGGACCGCTTGTGGCACGGAACCTCGGCTGATGGCGAAACCTCAGCTCCTTTTCCTGTCCCACCGGATTCCCTATCCGCCTAACAAGGGCGACAAGATCCGCTCATGGAACATATTGAAACACCTCACCGAGCGGTTCGAGGTGCATCTGGGCGCGTTTATCGACGATCCCGACGACCGTCAGCATGAGGCGTTCCTACGCACGGTCTGCTCGGATGTCATGCTGCTCGACATGAACAAGGCGGCGCGCATCCCACGGCTTCTGAACGGCCTGCGTGAGGAAAAGCCACTGTCCGTCGCCATGTGGGAGGATGCGCGGATGCACAGGTTCGTGCGGTCCTTGATGGATCGGGGCGGCGTCGATCACGTGTTCGCCTTCTCCAGCCAGATGGCGCCCTATGTCATGAAGCACGCGACGCGCCGCCGCATGATCATGATGGACTTCGTCGACATGGATTCCGACAAGTTCACGCAATATGCACGCGGTGCGACCTGGCCGAAATCCAGCCTCTACAAGCGTGAGGCCAGCCTTCTCGCACAGTTCGAAAAGCAGGTGGCCCGCGTCGCCGACGCGTCCCTGTTCGTTTCGGAGGCGGAGGCCGACCTGTTCAGGAGCAACGCCGGTTCCTATGCGCACACGGTCTACGCCCTCAACAACGGGGTCGATCTCGACTATTTCAATCCCGATGCGGACCTCGATGCTGCTCAGCCTCCGGGCCGCCCTTCGCTCGTCCTGACCGGCGCGATGGACTATAAGCCGAATATCGACGCCTCCATCTGGATGGCGAAAGACATCCTGCCGCGTGTGCAGGCCGTATTGCCGGACGCGAGCTTTACCATCGTCGGTTCCAACCCCACGGGCGAGGTGAACGCGCTGGCAAAGCTGCCAGGGGTCGACGTTACGGGCCGTGTCCCCGATGTGCGCCCCTATCTGGCGGCGGCGGATATCGCCGTCGCGCCGATCCGTATCGCGCGCGGTGTCCAGAACAAGGTGCTGGAGGCGATGGCGATGGCGCGTCCCGTCGTTGCCACGACGCACGCTTTTTCGGGTATTGCCGCAAAGCCCGGCATCGATCTGGTCATTGCCGACGATGCGGACAGTTTCGCGCAGGCGATCATCGACCTGATGGCGGACAGGGAACGGCGCGAGACCATCGCCGATGCGGGCTGGGCGCGCATGACGGCCGTCTACAGCTGGCAGGCACAGCTGGCGCGGCTAGATGACATCATTCACCATCACAAGGTGGGACTGGGCGAAGAAGCATCATGACAAGCGAAACGCTGACAGCTGGAACAGAACCGGCAGACGGAACGACGCCCCCCGGCGCGATGACGGCAGCCTGGCGTCTGGCGCTAATGTCGTGGGGCGGCGTCGTGCTGGCCATCATCGGCCTGTTCTGGCGCGACAGTGCGCATATCGTCGATCTGTGGCTCAACAATTCGACCTATCAGCACTGCCTGCTGATTCCCGCGATCATCGCCTATCTGGTGTGGCAGCGGAAACGGGAAGTGCTGTCACTGACACCGCGTCCCTTCCTGCCCGCGGCCGCCCTCCTGCTGCTTGGCGGTGCCGGATGGCTGCTGGGCGAGCTGGCGGGCGTTGCGCTGGTTCGCCATATCGCCGTCGTCGGCATGCTGATGGTCAGCGTGCCGCTGGTCTTCGGTCTGACGGTCACACGCGGTCTGACCTTCCCGCTATTCTATGCGCTGTTCATGATCCCGGTCGGTGATCAGCTGGTTCCCTGGCTGCAGATGGTGACCGCGGACATCTGCATCTACCTGCTCGCCCTATTCGACATTCCCGCCTTCATCGACGGTGTGTTCATCGCCATTCCCAATGGGTCGTTCGAGGTGGCGGAGGCCTGTTCCGGTGTGCGTTTCCTGATCGCGATGACCGCTTTCTCCACGCTCGTCGCG
>JBARZR010000111.1:0-33710 GCA_049650205.1 Pacificimonas sp.
CCATAAAGCACCAGTGTGGATTCGCGGTTCAGGAACAGACTGCGGAAATCGAGATTGGGGGAGCCCACGAGCGCGGCCTGGTCGGCGATGATCGCCTTGCCGTGGATCATGCCGGGTTTATAGCGGAAGATATTCACGCCCGCCTTGTCGAGTTCGCGCAAATAGGCGCCGCGCGCGAAATCGGCAATGCGGTGATTGGAGCGGTCCGGCACGATCACCCTGACATCGACGCCGCGCCGCGCCGCCAGTTCCAGCGCGCGGGCGATGGCTTCGTCGGGGATGAAATAGGGCGTGACGATCCAGACGCGCGACTTCGCTGCGAAAATCACGCTCAGGATCAGGTCGAACAGCACCTGCCCCTCCGCATAAGGGCCGCTGGGGACGAGTTGTACGGCGGCGTTGCCCGCACGTTGCAGCGGCGGCGCGGGCGGCGGAAGTGTGCTGCCTCTCGCATCCTGCCAGTCACCACGGAACATGGCCGCATAGTCCAGTGCGGCGGGACCATCGAGGCGGAAGGCGAGCTCACGCCAGCGGGTGTCATCGGCCTCCGGCCCAAGATATTCGGGCGCAATGTTGAAGCCACCCGCCAGCGCCTGCCGCTCGTCGATCAGCAGCAGTTTCCGGTGATTGCGCAGATTGGGGCGACCGCGAAAGGGGAGCCGCGCGAGTGGTGAGAAGCGGATGGCCTTGCCGCCCGCCCGCCGCAACGGTCTAAGGCTCTGTTCGCGCAGGAACAGGCTGCCCGCCGCGTCGACCATCACGCGCACGTCGATGCCTTCACTGGCGCGTTTCGCCAGTGCGGCCAGCACCGCGCCGCCGACGGGACCATCCTTCAGGACATAGGTGCTTAGCCAGATCGAGGTCTCGGCACGGGCGATCATGGCCATCATTTCGGCATAGGTATCTTCCCCGCTCAGATGAAAGCCGACGCGATTTCCGGCGCTGACCTGAGGCACGGCATAACTGGCGAGCAGGGGCGCGGCGGGACCGGGCGGCAGGTCGGCGGGCACCTGGCTGTGGGTCCGTTCGGGAAGCGCGCGTTCGTGATAGCTGCGGCTGAGCCCGAACAACAGGAACAGCGGCAGCGCGATATAGGGGATCAGCAGGATGGACAGCAGCCATGCCATCGATGCCTGGGGTGCGCGGCGTTGTCTGAGCAGCAGGCTGGTCGCCATGACGACGCCCAGCGTAACGACGACTGCCGTGATGTGCGCAAACAGGAATTCCATGGCCCAGTGCCTTAGCATGCAGCAGCGCATAGCATGGATTGGGCTTAACGGACGATGATCGCACCCTGACGCGCGCGCATATGGTCTTGCCAGCGATGTTGCGAAAATGGTGACCCCTACGGGAATCGAACCCGTGTTTCAGCCGTGAAAGGGCCGCGTCCTAACCGCTAGACGAAGGGGCCACACGCATGATGTCATGCGGACGGGTGGGCAAATAGGCGGCGGGCGGTGGGGCGTCAAGCACCTTCATGCCCGCTGCGCCGATCTGTCCCTCAATCCACCCAGGCCGCGTCTTCCAGATGAATTTCCGCCTTTGGCGTCGCATGCCAGTCGTCGCGCTTGACCCGGCCCGCCACGAACATGCGGCGACCCTTCGCACCCAGGATCGCGGCGCCAAGGGGTGTGTCCTCCGCACGAAAGGCAATGCCCTTGACGCGTTTGCCGTCCGCACCGGCTAGTACGGCGCGGACATGACCGGTGCCGACAACGCCGCAATCGACGATGCTGACGGGTCCGGCGGCGATACGCGGCGCGGGCCAGCCCATGCCATAGGGTGCGGCACGGTCGAGCGCGCCTGCGAGGTCCGCCGTTACGCCGCCGGGTGCCAAGGCGAGGTCGAGGTCGAGCGCCTGATTCTGCTGCGCTGTCGCGACGGCGCCCGCCAGACGTTCGCAGAGGAATTCGGACAGGCGCGCGATGTTGCCCTCAGCCACGGTAAGCCCTGCCGCCATGGCGTGCCCGCCGCCTGCGGAGATAAGGCCGTGTTCTTTCGCCGCGAGAATCGCGCCACCGAGATCGACGCCGCTGATGGAGCGGCCGCTGCCCTTGCCTACGCCATGCTCGTCCGTGCCGATAACGATGACGGGTGTACCGAGCCTGTCCTTCAGGCGGCTGGCGGCAATGCCGATGACGCCTGGATGCCAGCCCGCGCCTGACACGACCGCGACCGGCATGTTCGCCGTGCTGGCGGCGGCAGCGAGGGCCTCCTCCGTCACCTGCGCCTCGATTGCGCGGCGCTCCTGATTCAGGCGGTTGAGTTCTGCGGCAATGCCATCGCAGGCGCTGTCGTCCAGACCTGACAACAGCCGGACGCCCAGATCGGCCTGTCCGACACGTCCGCCCGCATTGATGCGTGGGCCGAGCGCGAAGCCGAGATCGCTGGCGATGGGCGCGCGCTCAAGGCCCGCAATGGCGGTCAATGCGCTGAGTCCGGCATTTCCGCGTTGCGCCATGACCTTCAGGCCCTGGCTGACGAAGGCACGGTTGAGGCCGATGAGCGGCACGACGTCGGCGACCGTGCCGAGCGCGACGATGTCGAGCAGGTCGATGATCCTAGGCTCCGCGCCACCTGCGAAGTGCCCGCGCTTGCGAAGTTCTCGCTGGACCGCGACGGCGAGGAGGAACGCCATGCCGACGGCTGCCAGATGACCATAGGTTGCAGCCTCTTCGCCTTCGTCCAGGCGGTTCGGATTGACGATGGCGATGGCAGGCGGCAACGCGGTGGAGGCCTTGTGGTGATCGACGATGATAACGTCGAGACCGGCGGCTTTTGCGGCCTCCAGAGCCTCGAACCCCTGCGTGCCGCAATCGACGCAGATGACGAGGTCGGTACCCTGTTCCTTCAGCTTCACGAGGGCGTCAGCACCGGGGCCGTAGCCCTCCAGCAGCCGGTCCGGGATATAATGGCCGGGCCGTGCGCCACAGGCGGCGAGGTGACGGATCAGGACGGACGCGCTGGTCGCGCCATCGACGTCGTAATCGCCGAAGATGACGACGCGCTCGCCGTTCTGAACGGCATCGGCAGTACGAGCGGCGGCCTTGTCCATATCGATGAAGATGGAAGGGTCGGGTAGCATGTCGCGAATGGTGGGCGCACTTAGAAGCCCGATTTCGTCGGGATGCGCACCGCGCGACAGGAACAGGCGGCGGACCAGATCGTCTTCGCCTAGCGTCTGCGCGTCGTTCAGGTCGTTCGACGTGCCGCCGCGCCAGCGCCAGGCCTTGTCCATAATGCTTTGCGTGACACCGAAAACATGGGCTGAGGGTGGGGCGGACATGATGTTGGTTTAGGGTAAGGGGGCGTGTTTGGGAATCGGGCGTGAAAAATTAAATCGTCATTCCGGCGGAAGCGGGAATCCAGGACTGCGCGAATTGCCGTAAATCGGATGCGTTCTGGATCCCCGCATTCGCGAGGATGACGTTACGTTGACTGTGGGCGACTTCTCATCCCGCGCTTTTCGGTTCCCGCATATGCTCGCTCTTCACATAGCGAACGGTGCCCGACGACGCCCGCATGACGACAGTTTCCGTGGTCAGGCGGCCACCACGCAGGCGCTTGACGCCCTGCAGCAGGGAGCCATCGGTGACCCCGGCCGCGGTGAAGATGACATCGCCCTTCGCCATGTCCTCCATGGTGTAGATGCGGTCCAGATCCTCGATGCCCCATTTCGCGGCGCGGCGCTTCTCGTCCTCGTTGCGGAAGACGAGACGCCCCTGCATCTGCCCGCCGACACAGCGCAGGGCCGCGGCGGCGAGCACGCCCTCCGGTGCGCCGCCCTGGCCCATATAGATGTCGATGGTCGTGTCGGGGTCGGTCGTGGCGATGACGCCGGCGACATCGCCGTCGGGGATCAGCATGATGCCGCAGCCGATGCCGCGCAGTTCGGCGATGATCTTTTCATGGCGGGGACGGTCGAGGACGCAGGCGATGATCTCGCCGGGTTCGACGCCCTTTGCCTTTGCCAGCGCTTCCACATTCTCCGTCACGCTGTTGTCCAGGGAGACGATGCCGTCGGGATAGCAGGGGCCGATGGCGATCTTGTCCATATAGGTGTCGGGCGCGTTGAGGAGGTTGCCCTCCTCTGCGATGGCCAGCACCGCGAGCGCGTTCGGTCCGGCCTTCGCCGTGATGGTGGTGCCCTCAAGCGGATCGAGCGCGATGTCGACCTTCCCGGCCTTTTTCTTCGCCTTGCCGACCTTTTCACCGATATAGAGCATGGGCGCCTCGTCGCGCTCACCTTCGCCGATGACGATCGTGCCCTCGAACGGCAGCTCGTTGAGCGCGGCGCGCATGGCCTTCACGGCGGCGGCGTCGGCGGCCTTTTCATCGCCTCTGCCGATCAGCTTGGAGGCGGCGATGGCGGCGGATTCGACGACCCGCACCATTTCAAGAACAAGGAAGCGGTCGAGCGGGGCTTTTTTGGCCATAGGTTTCGGATCCGTAATATATTGGCTGAGTGTTGTCAGCGGTTAGCGAGCGCAGCGGGAGGCGGCAAGGCGAAGGCAGTCGTTGTCAGGCTTTAGTCGTCGAACCCTTTCAGCTCGTCGCCAGCGATGCGCGTGACGTGGAGCATATTGGTACTGCCGGGTGTGCCAAAGGGTACGCCCGCCATGACCGACATGCGGTCCCCGGGGCGGGCAAGGCGCACCCGCAGCGCCATGCGCTTCGACTTCGCCACCATCTCCTCGAAATCGCCGACATCGCGGGTATGAACCGCATGAACGCCCCACAACAGGCCCAGCCGCCGCGCGGTGTCGATATTGGGTGTCAGGACCAGCAGCGGCACGGACAGCCGTTCGCGGCTGGCGCGGCGGGCCGTGGAGCCTGACGCGGTGAAACAGCAGACGAGGGCGCAGGGCACGGTCTTCAGCACCGATGCGGTTGCGGACGCGATGGCATCGGCGGTGGTCGGTTGCGGTACCGTCTCGGTGAAATGGATATAGCGACCGAATTCAGGATCGGCCTCGGCCTCCCGCGCGATGGCGTCCATCATTTTGACGGCTTCGACGGGATATTCGCCCGCGGCGGTCTCGGCGGAGAGCATGACGGTATCCGCCCCTTCGTAGATGGCGTTGGCGACATCGCTGACCTCGGCGCGGGTCGGCGTGGGCGAGGCGATCATCGAATCCAGCATCTGCGTGGCGACGACGACGGCCTTGCCGGCACGGCGGGCCAGCTGGACGATTTCCTTCTGTGCGCGCGGTACCTGCTCGGGCGGCAGTTCCACGCCCAGATCGCCGCGCGCCACCATCAGCGCGTCAGAAAGTTCGAGAATCCCCTCGAGGGTATCCATCGCGCGCGGCTTCTCGATCTTGGCGAGCAGGGCAGCGCGGCCCGCGATCAGGCGGCGCGCCTCGGCCACGTCATCGGGTCGCTGTACGAAGCTGAGCGCGATCCAGTCCACACCGACATCAAGCGCGAAATCGAGGTCGCGGCGGTCCTTGTCGGTCAGCGCGGGGAGCGGGATGACGGCGTCGGGCACATTAATGCCCTTGCGGTCGTTCAGTTCGCCATCGTTCAGAACCTCGCACAAGATGGCATCGGCGTCGGCGTTGATGATGCGCAGAGCGAGCTTGCCATCGTTTAGCAGCAGGCGTTGGCCATCCTCCACGGCGGCGAAGATTTCCGGATGGGGCAGGTAGACGCGGCTTGTGTCGCCGGGCTTCTGCTTGCGGTCGAGGATGAAGCGGTCGCCCGTCTTCAGCTGTACCGGGCCGTTCGCGAACGTACCGATGCGGATTTTCGGACCCTGAAGGTCGGCGAGGATGGTGGTCGGACGGCCGAGCTTCGCCTCCAGCGCGCGAATATGGCCGATGACGGCGCGGTGCTTTTCATGCTCGCCATGGCTCATGTTGACGCGAAACGCATCCGCGCCCGCACGGAAGAGCGCCTCGATTTTTTCCGGACTGTCGGAGGACGGGCCGAGCGTCGCCAATATTCTGACCTTGCGCCCGCGCGGTTCGATGTTCACCTCTGGCCCTCCCGATGATGACAGGGTGCCGCCTATGCCGCGCCGCCCCGTCGATGCCAAGCGAAGGATTAGCAACGCCATGGACGACACCACCCGCACGCAGCTCGAAGCCGCGGCTTTCCGCCGCCTCGTTAGCCATTTGCAGCACCGTACCGATGTGCAGAATATCGACCTGATGGGGCAGACGGGATTCTGTCGGAATTGTCTGGGCGACTGGTATCTGGAGGCTGCGGAAGACGCGGGCGTGGAGATGTCGAAGGACGAGGCGCGGGCGGCAATCTACGGTATGCCGCAAGGCGAGTGGAAGACGAAATATCAGGGCGACGCGACCGAGGAACAGCTCGCGCTGATGAAGGAGAGCGTTGCGAAGAATCGGTAGCGGGGTTAGCGCCGCACGAACTTTCATCACGTCATCCCGGCGCAGGCCGGGATCCAGCCCGGGGCAGCCAGTAATGGCTATCTTCGAAAGTGCGGGACTGGATCCCGGCCTGCGCCGGGATGACGATCATATTTTTGGAGACTCCGTCATGGCAGACGCCACACACTCATCCGAACAACTCCGCCTGTTCATCGAGCGCATCGAACGGCTGGAAGAAGAAAAGCAGGCCATCGCCGACGATGTGAAACTCGTTTACGGCGAGGCGAAGTCCGAAGGCTTCGACCCGAAGATCATGCGCATGGTCGTGCGGCTCAGGAAGATGGACAAGGATGACCGCGACGAACAGGAAGCGCTCCTCGACACCTACAAGGCGGCGCTGGGCCTGGAGCCGTCCGGAGCCTGAAGGTTAATGTGCCGAAACGGGACGACCGGGCCGGAACCCGGCGGTTCATATCAGGACAGTTAAGCGCGCTTAACCAGTCAGTCCCCTGATATTGTTCCGCACAGCCGAACTGGCACGCCCGTTGCTACTCATTCCCCGTTGCCAGCGACCACGGCCCCGGACGTCGGCATCGAACAAGGGAGCAGCCTACCGGTCCTTGGGTCCGGATTGCTCCAGAGTAAATATGGGCGGCAGCGCCACGGCCCCGGAACTGCCGCCCACCCTCTAAGAGTTTCACAGACAAGGCGATGTATCCACGGCCCCGGATACATCGCCGTTTTTGTCGGGTCTCGCTTTGTTCGCAGTCTGTGCGATTCCGCTCTCCCTGCCCTGCCACCCATGTGGTTACACTGGCGGCTGGCAGGGCGGTTTTGAAAAAGAGGGCGGGAGCGGGATGGCACCGGCTTTGGCGCGTCGGCGGCAACCACTAAAAAGCCAGTCTTCCGTTCGCCATGCGCGCGCGCTATCACCCAATTCATGACCACATTGACCCTGAACGGCGAGACCATCACGGTCGACGCCGCGCCGACCGCCCTTTTCGTGGATGTGCTGCGCGATGACCTGCACCTGACGGGCACGCATATCGGTTGCGACACCAGCCAGTGCGGGGCCTGCAATATCCTGCTGAACGGGGAGCCGGTGAAGGCTTGCACGATATTGCTGGCGCAGGTCGCCGGTGCGGATGTGACAACCGTCGAGGGGTTGGCCGCGAATGGTACGCTGCACCCGATGCAAGCGGCGTTCAAGGAGGCGCACGGCCTGCAATGCGGCTTCTGCACACCGGGCATGATCATCGCCGGGATCGGCATCGCCGAACGTCACGGACCGGATGTCGACGACAATACGATCGCGCATGAGCTGGAGGGCAATCTTTGCCGCTGCACGGGCTATGTGAACATCGTCAAGGCGATCCGGCTCGGCGCGAAAGAGATGGCGGGAGCGACGACATGACCCTGCACCGCCCTACCAGCATCGCCGACGCCGTTACGGCCACAGGATCGGGCGAGGATGTCTCCTATCTGGCGGGCGGTCACACGCTGATCCCCGCCATGAAGGCGCGGCTGCGCGACCCCGACGGGCTGGTCGACCTGTCGCAGATCGAAGAGTTGAAGGGGATATCCGAGGCGGGTGGCCGTTTGTGGATTGGCGCCATGACCCGCCACCGCGATGTCGCGGAGGGCGCTGACGCGATCCCGGCTATGACGAAGATGGCGCTCCTTATCGGCGACCCGCAGGTCAGGAACCGCGGCACGCTTGGCGGCGCGCTGGCCAACAACGACCCGGCGGCGGATTATCCGGCGGCGGTTCTTGCGCTGGAGGCGGTGATCGAAACAGACCGGCGCAGTGTCGAAGCGGCGGATTTCTTCCAGGGCATGTTCTTTACCGCGCTCGAGGAGGGCGAACTGATCCGGCGGGTCGGGTTCCGCATTCCGAAGACTGCAGCCTATGCGAAATTTCGCCACCCGGCATCGCGCTACGCCTTGTCCGGCGTGTTCGTCGCCGAACTGGATGAGGGCATCTGGCGCGTGGCCGTCACCGGCTGCGGACAAGAGGGCGTCTTCCGCTGGCCGGAAGCAGAGGATGCGCTCGCAAATGGCGGCGATGTCAGCGACGTTGCTGGACCTGCTTCCTCGCTTATGTCGAGCGACATTCACGCGAGCGCCGAATATCGCGCGCATCTTTGCACCGTCATGCTGAACAAGGCCATTGGAGAGCTATCATGATCCTGACCACCACACCCACCGTCGAGGGGCGTCCCGTCACCGACTATCGCGGCATCGTCGCGGGCGAGGCGATCCTGGGCGCGAATATGTTCAAGGATTTGTTCTCCAATATCCGCGACATCGTCGGCGGGCGGGCAGGGGCCTATGAGGGCGTATTGCGCGACGCGCGGCAGGAGGCGCTGGCCGAAATGGAGGCACAGGCGGCCAAGCTGGGCGCGGATGCCGTGGTGGCGATTGACCTCGACTATGAAGTGATCGGCGAAACGGGGTCGATGCTGATGGTGTCGGCGTCGGGGACAGCGGTGAAACTTTGAAACTCATTCCCCTCCCTCACTAGGGAGTGGCGAGGGGAGGGTGGCGAAGCCGAAGGCGAGCCTCGGAACATGATGCAGGTGCGATTTTCGGAGATGGTATGCTTTCTTTAGCATCGCAGCTCGTCGCTTCGCGTCTCGTACCCTCCCCTAGCCCCTCGCTGGAAGGGAGGGGAAAAGAGGTATGACCCCCGGCGACTGGCTGGGTGCGGCGGTGATCAACCTGCGCAGACTTCCTGCCCAGTACTGGATCGTCCTCGCCTTCATTTACAGCGGCAAGGCGATGGTGATGTTTCTGCCCGCCGGCATGCAGGGCGGAGCCGCGATACGTCTGATACTGGATGCAGCGACGTTCCTTATCCTGTTCTGGCTGCCCTATGTGCTGATGCGCGTGATGGCGGAGGAGGACAGACCGGCGCGCCCGACGCTGGCCTTCGCGATCTTCACGGTCGCGGCGATCCTGCTCGCCGTGCTTCGCGCCATGCCAGCAATGGCCGCACATCAGGCTTTCCTGCAGGGGATCGGGCTGCACTATCCAGAACTTGTCATGCTGGGCGCGGGCGTGCTGTCGGCGGTGCTCGTCGCGCGGTTTCTGCCGCTCTATGCCGGGACGGCGACGGCACAACTGTCACCGTTCGAGCGGCACTGGTGGCGCGGCATGAACGGCGTGGCGGCGGGGTTCGTCGGCGCTGTGCTGATCGTTGAACTGGCGCGGCAGACGGCGGACCTGCTGTTGCCGATCGCCATGCCGCTGTTCACGCTGAAGAACATCCTGTTGTCGCATGCGGCGGCGTTTACGGACGCAGGCGTTTTCCTGTTCACACTGGGTCTGGCGGTCGCGGCCTGCCGCCACGCTAGCGGCTTGCAGGGAGCAAGCCCGCCGCGCTAAGCCACGCGCATATTCAATATAGTTTCGGGACGTCCCATGGCAGGCCATAGCAAATTCAAGAATATCATGCACCGGAAGGGCGCTCAGGACAAGAAGCGCTCGGCCATGTTCTCCAAGCTGTCGCGCGAAATCACTGTCGCGGCAAAGATGGGCATGCCCGATCCCGACATGAACCCGCGCCTGCGCGCCGCCGTGCAGGCCGCGAAATCCGCCTCCATGCCGAAGGACAATATCCAGCGCGCCATCGACAAGGCGATTGGCGGCGACGATGAGAATTACGAGGAAATCCGCTATGAGGGCTTCGGCCCCGGCGGTGTCGCGCTGATCGTCGAGACGCTGACTGACAACCGCAACCGCACGAACACCAATGTCCGGACGATCTTCAGTCGCAACGGCGGCAATGTCGGCGGGCCGGGAACGGTGACGCACGGCTTCAACCATGTCGGACTGGTGACTTACAAGAAAGACGCCATAGGGGCGGACAAGCTGTTCGAGGCGGCGCTGGAAGCGGGCGCGGACGACGTCGATTCCACCGGTGACGAGGAGCATGAAATCTACACCGAGGCCAACGCTCTGCACGAAGTCGCCAAGGCGCTGGAGGACAGCATCGGCGAACCGGAAGGCGCTAAGCTCTACTGGAAACCGATGGAAACGGTGGACATGGAGGAGGGTCCGGCCGAAACGCTGTTCAAGCTGATCGACGCGCTGGACGACGATGACGATGTCCAGACGGTCTATGGCAATTACGATATTTCCGACGAAATCATGGAAAAGATCGGGGGATAGGATCGCGTCCATTTCCGCTCTCCAATCTGAAAACCGTCATCCTGAACTCGTTTCAGGATCTCCCAAAGAATGGAGACCTATGTCACTGGCAGTCCAAACCCGGCAGGAGGTCCTGAAACAAGTTCAGGATGACGGCCTTATTCTGGCATCCCGCCCTTGCTGATCCTCGGCCTTGATCCATCGCTGGTGGCGACCGGCTGGGGCATAATCCGCGCCGAAGGCAGCCGCCTGTCTCACATCGCCAATGGAACGATCAAGCCGTCCGCGAGGCTCGCCATGCCCGCGCGGCTGTCGACGCTGTTCGCCGAGGTGCGCGGGGTCATCGCCGAATATGTGCCGCATGAGGCCGCCGCCGAGGAGGTCTTTGCCAACAAGAACCCACAATCGACGCTGAAGCTGGGGCAGGCGCGGGGCGCGGTTCTGGCTGCTGTTGGCGCGGCGGGCATCACCTGCGCGGAATATGCGCCGCGGCTGGTCAAGAAGGCGGTCGTTGGAACAGGCGGTGCGGAGAAGCGCCAGATTCAGGCGATGGTGGAGCGCCTGCTGCCGGGGGCAAAGCCAGATAGTCTCGACGCATCGGACGCACTCGCCATCGCCATCACCCATGCGGGTATGGCGGCGCAGGCGAAGATGGTGATGCACGCATGATTGCGAAGCTAAGAGGGGTGGTCGACGACCTGACCGCCGACCATGCCATTATCGACGTGCAGGGCGTCGGCTATCTGGTCAGCGCGTCGACGCGTACCATCGCGGCGCTGTCGCATGGTGAGACGGCGGCGTTGCATATCGAGACCGTGATCCGCGAGGATGCGTTTCAGCTTTACGGCTTCGCGCAACCGGAAGAGCAGGCATGGTTCCGCCTGTTGACCGGCGTACAGGGCGTCGGCGCGCGGGTTGGGCTCGCCATCCTGTCGACGCTGAGTGCGGATGAATTGCAGACCGCGCTGGCCAATGGCGACAAGGCCATGGTCGCACGGACGCCGGGCGTGGGGCCGAAACTGGCGCAGAGGATCGTAACGGAACTGGCGGACAAGTCCGGGCCTGCTTTGGGCGGTGGCGGAGCCGCGCTCGTGGCTGCCAAGGCAGGCGGCGTCGCGGCGGACGCGCAGTCGGCGCTCGCCAATCTGGGCTTCAAACCGGCGCAGGCGGGCAGGGTTGTCGGTCAGGCGCTTGAGGAGCTGGGCGCGGACGCAACGGTCGAGGATGTGGTGCGCATCGCGCTGAAAAAGGCGGCGCGGTAGAATGTGTGATCTAGAAACGGTCGTCATTCCGGCGAAGGCCGGAATCCATTTCTCGAGCACGCACCGGTGCAACTTCCTGGAGATGGGTCCCGGCCTACGCCGGGATGACGGTTCTTTTTGAACCACATTGTTTTCAAGATGTCCTAAAGGCTTACGCCCAGTTTTCGTAGCTCGATCGCCAAGATTTCGCGGTTTAGAAAATGATGCCCAAGAAATCCCTCCGCGCGCGCCGCTTCGACATTTTCCAGGCGGTTGTCGATGAACAGGCTGCGCGCCGGATCGATAGCGAAACGGCGGATGGCGAGGCGGTAGATTTCGGGGTCGGGTTTCACCAGCTTTTCCGTGCCCGACACGATAATGTTCTGAAAGCGACCGAAGACGGGTGCCGTCGGGCGGAACATGCGCCAGAACTCATCGGAGAAATTGGTGATGCCGAACAATGGTATGCCCTGATCGGCGAGACTGGTCGCCAACTCGATCATGCCGGGAATGGGCGGGCCGATGGTTTCCAGCCAGCGCGGGCCGTAAATCTCGATCAGCGCGCGTTCTTCCGGGAATTGCGCGATTAGTTCAGGCCCGGTCTCGACGAACGGACGGCCCTCGTCATGCTGGTGATGCCATTGTTGCGTGACCACGTGCGAAAGAAACCAGTCGAGGCGCTCCCCGTCCGGAATCAGTTTCGCATAGAGGTAACGAATGTCCCAGTCGTAAAGGACATGACCGACGTCAAAAACAACCGCGCTGATATTCCCATCCGCGCGAACAGCGCGGGGGGCGGCCATTTTCGCTTTAACCCTGGCGCGCCTTGAAACGGCGATTCGTCTTGTTGATCACGTACACGCGGCCACGGCGACGGATCACACGGCAGTCGCGATGACGGTTTTTCAGCGACTTGAGAGAATTACGAACTTTCATTGCCGTGCCCACATTATTTGAATGTCTTGGAATTGAAGCGCGTAAGTAGGGTTGCGCCCGCCGATAGTCAACCGGATAGGCGGATTCGGTAAGGGTTTTCCTAACGCCGGGTAGATAGTAACGGCGGCACCGTCATGCGTAATCCGTTCGCCAAGAAAAAGCATATGCCCGCCGTACCCGACGGGGTCCGCGTCTATGCGATCGGCGATATTCATGGCATGGCGCGGCTTCTGAAAACGCTGCTGAAGACGATCAAGCGCGACCTGAAAGGCTATGAGGGCCGCAGCGAGATCGTGTTTCTGGGCGACTATATCGACCGTGGTCCTGATTCCGCCGCCGTCATCGAACGGCTGTGCGAAGGGCCGGGGCCGGGCGACGCGTGGATCTGCCTGAAGGGCAATCACGACGCCTTCCTGTCCGACACCATGTACGCGGAGAAGCTGAATTCGCGCTATTACCGCGCCTGGGTGGAACAGGGCGGTCTGGAAGCGATGCTGAGCTGGGGCGTCGACCGCGCTACGGTCTATGGCGATCCTGACGAGGCGGTCGCCGCGCTGCGCAAGGCGATGCCGAAACCGCACCGCAAGTTCTTCAGAAAACTGAAATCCTCATATCAGACCGGCGACTATATGTTCGTCCACGCCGGCGTCCGTCCGCATATCGACCTGGACGACCAACAGGAAAAGGACCTGCTTTGGATCCGGGAAGATTTCCTGAAGCACCGCAAGGATTTCGGCGCGCATATCGTACATGGGCACACGATCTTCGAAGATGTGGACGCGCAGAGAAACCGCACGGGTGTCGATACGGGCGCCTACAAAACGGGCAAGCTGTCCGCGCTCGTTCTGGAGGGAAAGACGCGGCGGGTTCTGTCGACCTAATTCTGCCGTTCGTGCAGTTTCGTTTCCCAGGCCAGCGCGTGGGCAACGATCTCGTCGAGGTCGGCATGTTCGGGTCGCCAGCCAAGGGTGGCAAGGATCTTCGCGTTGTCGCTGATCAGCTCGCCGGGATCGCCCGCGCGGCGGGGCTGCATGTCGCGGGCGATGGCCTTGCCAGACACCCGCTCAACGGCGTCGAGCACTTCCAGCACGGAAAAGCCGCGCTTGTAACCGGCGTTCATGATCACCGATTCGCCGGCATGGTCCTGTAGCCAGCCGAGCGCGAGGACATGCGCGGCCGCGAGGTCGGTGACGTGGATATAGTCGCGTACGCCGGTGCCGTCGGGTGTGTCGTAATCCGTGCCGAACACGGCGACCTTTTCGCGCTTGCCGGTCGCGGCTTCCGTCGCAACCTTGATCAGATGCGTCGCACCCTTCGTGGCCTGTCCGGCGCGGCCCGTCGGGTCCGCTCCGGCCACGTTGAAGTAACGCAGCGCGCAATAGTTCATGTCATGCGCGGCGGCGGTGTCGGCCAGCATCGCCTCCGACATCAGTTTCGACATGCCATAGGGGTTGATGGGGATTTGCGGGGCGTCCTCCCGCACGGGGACCTCCTTCGCGATGCCATAGGTGGCGGCGGTGGAGGAGAAGATGAAATGCGGCACGCCCGCGCTCACCGCCGCCTCGATCAGGTTGCGGGTCGCGGCAGTGTTGTTGCGGTAGTATTTGAGCGGGTTTTCAACCGATTCCGGTACGACGACAGAGCCAGCGAAATGCATGATCGCGCCGATGTCGTCCTTCTTCAGGATTTCGGTGACGACGTCGATGTCGCTGATATCCGCCTCATGGAAAGTCGCGGCATCCGGGATGGCCCAGCGAAAGCCGGTGACGAGGTTGTCGACGACGGAAACGCGGTAGCCGGCATCCAAAAGCGCCAGCACGGCATGGCTGCCGATATAGCCCGCGCCGCCCGTGACGAGAACATTGGGTTTTGTATCGGACATTCGGCGTTTCTCTCTCCTGTAAAAACTCCGCGTCGCAACCGAGCGCAGGTTCCGCGCGTTCATCACGGGTCTAGCTAGGGACGTGTAAGGCGTTCGCAAATAAAAAACTGGAGTATCCGCCATGCGTCATCTGAAAACCGCGCTCCTGCCGCTCGCCGCGCTGGCGGCGTTGTCGGCCTGTGCCACCGGTCCCGGCGGGACGGACGTCACACGCTTCCACGTGAACGCACCCATGTCGCAGGGCACGGTGTTTCTTGAGCCCGTGCGGGAGGATCGCGTGGGTACTCTGGAATTCAATCAATATCGTGACGCGATCGCGGCGGAACTGGCGGCCGCAGGTTTCACGCCGGTCCGCACGAAGACGGGCGCGGATCTGGTCGGACGTATTGATTATGGCCAGACGACGCGCGAAGGGCTGCCGGGTCGCTCGCCAGTAAGCGTCGGTGTCGGCGGCGGTACCGCCGGACGCAATGTCGGCATCGGGCTGGGCACCGTCTTCGGCCTCGGCAAGAAGAAGAATAACGATGTAGCCGTCTCGACGCTGGAGCTGAGAATGGTGCGAACCGCGGACAACAGTCCTGTCTGGGAAGGACGTGCGGTTACCGAAGCGCGCGAGGAAACCGAGGAAGCGGCCCTGTCAGCCGCGATCCCCGCCCTGGCGCGAGACCTGCTGCGCGATTTTCCCGGCGAAAGCGGTGAGACTGTCCGTTACGAATAGCGATTTTACGGTTTCGGCGTCGGCGTCGCTCGAGCTGGTATTTTCTGCAATTCTTCGGGCAGGATCGTCCCGATGCTGATGTAGAATTTCAGCAGGTCGTCGACGGCCAGACCCTCGACCTCGATCACGTTTTCCTTCGCCACAAGCGTCAAGAAACCCGTCATCGGTATGGGCGCCGAGGGCATGTAGATAAGGACGCGTTCCTCGCCGCCGACCATGACCGGCTCGCTACTGGGCATCAGCGCGAGAACGTCAGCGCCGCCACGTCCGCCCATGCGGACGGCGACGGGGCGCATGGCGCTGAGTTCATTCTCGTCGCGCAGGCCGATCATGCGGGTGATGCGGCTGATCGGGCGATATATGCTTCCGATCAGGGGGATCTTGTCAATCCAGCCGTCGACCCGCTCCTGAATCGATTTTTTCGCCCGGCTTTGAAACAGATAGCCGACGCCCCAGATCAGCGCGACGACAAGCGAAAGCAATATCCAGACGCCAAAGGCCCGCTCGCCGAAAATGAGCGTCGAGCCGCCGGATATAGCCGATCCCAGCAGCGATTCCGTGCCGAAAAACGCCGCGAGCTGGCGGATGAGCCAGTCGAGGATCATCACCGTCAATATGAAGGGGAGGAGAAACAGGAGTCCGGTCAGAAACGTGCCGACGGC
Organism: Pacificimonas sp.; assembly: GCA_049650205.1. Classification (GTDB taxonomy): domain Bacteria; phylum Pseudomonadota; class Alphaproteobacteria; order Sphingomonadales; family Sphingomonadaceae; genus Pacificimonas. The sequence goes on from JBARZR010000111.1 coordinate 15,930, forward strand.
CCGATCCAGCCGCTCGCGCCAGGGAGGGCGGCGGCTCTGTTTCAGCGGATCTCTGCGGTGGCCGATCGGCCCGTTTTCATCGTTCACAGCGCCTCAACGATGGCCGCGCCCATTTGTGCCGTCGTCGCGGTGCCGCCAATGTCAGCGGTGCGTGTGCCGCCCTCGATCGCGCGCTCGACGGCGCGTTCGATGCGAACGGCGCTGGCCTCGTCATCAAGGCTGTGGCGCAGTGCCATTGCGAGACTGAGGATTGCGGCGCACGGGTTGGCAAGGCCCTGTCCGGCGATGTCCGGCGCGCTGCCATGGATCGGCTCGTAAAGGCCGGGCTTGCCCGCTTCGCCCAGTGCGGCGGACGGTAGCAGACCGAGCGACCCGGTCAGCATCGCCGCCTCGTCCGACAACATGTCGCCGAACAGATTGTCGGTCAGGATCACATCGAACTGTTTTGGATCCTTCACCAGCTGCATGGCGCAATTGTCGGCGAGCATGTGGGACAGCGTGACGTCCGCATATTCATTCGCGTGAAGTTTTGTGACCTCCTCTTTCCAGAGCAGGCCCGCCTCCATGACGTTCGATTTTTCCACCGAGCAGACCCGACCACTGCGCTTGCGGGCGATTGCGAACGCGGTGCGGGCGACGCGGTGGATTTCGCTGGTGGTGTAGACCTGCGTATTGATGCCCCGACGCTGTCCATCGGGCAGGGTTTCGATACCCCGCGGGGTACCGAAATAGACGCCGCCGACGAGTTCGCGAACGAACAAGATGTCCAGACCTTCGACCAGTTCCCGCTTCAGACTGGAGGCATCCGCCAGTGCCGCGAAGCAACGGGCAGGGCGGAGGTTGGCATAGACCTGCATGGCCTCCCGCAACTTCAGAAGGCCGGATTCCGGCCGGTTGTTATAGGGCTGGTCAGCCCACTTCGGCCCGCCCACCGCGCCCATCAGCACGGCATCGGAGGCGAGCGCGCGGGAGAGCGTATCGTCCGTAATGGCCTTGCCGTGTGCGTCGATGCTGGCACCGCCGAAAGTAGCCTCAGAAATTTCGATATCGGACGCCAGCGCGTCCAGAAGTTTGCGGACTTCGCCAATGACTTCCGGGCCAATGCCGTCGCCGGGAAGGAGAAGCAGGGAATGGGTCATGGCGCGCGTTCCGCCGCGCCGCCAATCCATGAATAATGCTTCGCCATGCGCGCTTCATACGCGTCGATCGCGGGGGTCATCTGTTCGGTGAGGCCGATCTCGTCGAGGCCATTCATCAGACAGTGTTTGCGGAACGGGTCGATGTCGAATGTGAAGCGGTCCTGAAAGGGCGTGGTGACGGTCTGGCTGTCCAGATCGACGGTGATCTCATCGGTTTCGGCGACCTCCATCAGGCGGTCGATCTTTTCCTGCGACAGGGCGACGAGGAGGATGCCGTTCTTGAAGCTATTGCCCGAAAAGATGTCCGCGAAGCTGGGGGCGATGACACAGCGGAACCCCATGTCGTCGAGCGCCCAGGGGGCCTGCTCGCGGCTGGACCCGCAACCGAAATTATCGCCCGCGACCAGGATGGGCGCGCCGGCATTGCGGGGCGTGTCGAAGATGTTGCCCGGATCGTCCCTGCGGATGGATTCGAACGCGCCGACAGCGAGCCCATTGCGTGTGGGGTTCTTCAGATATTCCGCAGGGATGATGACGTCGGTGTCGACATTTTTCTGGCCGAAGGGAACGGCGACGCCGGTGAGGGTGGTGAAGGCTTTCATGCCGCTTTCCTTACCGCGCGGCGCGCCGATATCCACCAATGTATGACCGCCCAGAGCGCCGCCGTCAGAACGGCGTAGAATGCGCCGAGCAGGATCTCGACCAGCTCGTAATTACCGAGGATCGCCGCGCCCGCGAATGGCGACGCGAGGAGCAGCACGGCATATCGCCTGCGAACACGGACAGAGAACGCGCCAAGCAACAGAAACAGGAGCGCCAGCAAGATCGAACCCGGCACCGCGAAGACCATCGGCAGCAGAGCCGCCCCGAACGGCACGCTGTCCAGCGGTCCCAGCTTGATCGTCGACAGGATCGGCGACAGCGTCAGGCAGGCAATCGCGGGGGCGGCGAGCGTCGCGGTGATGAGGGGAAGCGCCGCTATGTCCGCGGCCCCCGGTAATAACCCCACTCGCCCTCTCCGGACCAGTTTCGACCGTCGGGAAAGCGCGTCTCGATGCCCACGAGCTCGTCAGGCGCGTAAAGCCGCATGTTGACCCCGATCATGCCCCGGTCTCCGGCGACGGCGGAAAAATGCGTGGTCGAGCCGCAGTTCGGGCAGAAATGGATTTCGGTGGTGGAGCCTTCGTGGTCGGCGCGGGTATAGCGTGAGGTTCGGCCGACGACATCCACTTCGGAAGGATCGTAATATCCCCACTGCGCGCCCGCCTTCATGCATAGCGAGCAGTTACAGTCGAACATGAAGTCGGGCCTTCGCGCCGGGCTGACGCTGACCGCGCCGCAGTGACAGCTGGCCGCGGTCATTGCCTCGCCCCCGCTACACCATGATGAGAAACCCTTGGAACAGTCACCGCATCATTTCCCGGACGTCTGTAATCTTTCCCGTTACCGCCGCCGCCGCCGCCATCGCCGGGCTCATGAGGTGCGTGCGTGCGCCCGGACCCTGACGGCCGACGAAATTGCGGTTGGAGGTCGAGGCGCAGCGTTCCCCCGGCGGAACCTTGTCGGGGTTCATGCCGAGGCATGCGGAGCAGCCGGGGTCGCGCCATTCGAAGCCTGCCTCGATAAAGATACGGTCCAGACCTTCGGCTTCGGCCTCGGCCTTTACCCGGCCCGATCCGGGCACGATCATCACCTGCTTGACGCCGTCCGCACGTCTGCGCCCCTTGGCGACGGCGGCGGCGGCGCGGAGGTCCTCGATGCGGGCATTGGTGCAGCTGCCGACAAAAACATGCTCGACAGGGATATCGGTCAGCGCCGTCCCAGGCGTCAGGCCCAGATAGTTCAGCGATTTCGCGGCAGCGTCACGTTTCGACGCGTCGGCGAAGCTGGCCGGATCGGGAACATGGCCCGTCACGGGCAGCACATCCTCGGGGCTAGTGCCCCAGGTGACCTGCGGGGCAATATCGTCAGCACGCAGCGTGACGTCGCGTTCGAAGGTCGCGCCCTCGTCCGTGGGCAGTGTTTTCCAATAGGCCAGCGCCTTGTCCCATGCTTCGCCTGTCGGCGCGCGGTCGCGGCCTTTCACATAGGTGAATGTCGTCTCGTCCGGCGCCACCATGCCCGCGCGCGCGCCGCCTTCTATGGCCATGTTGCAGAGCGTCATTCGGCCCTCCATCGAGAGCGCCCGGATGGCGGGTCCGCGATATTCGATGACATGGCCCGTGCCGCCCGCCGTGCCGGTCTTGCCGATGATGGCGAGCGTGATGTCCTTGGCGGTTACGCCGAAGCCAAGTTCGCCCTCCACCGTGACACTCATGGCCTTGGGCTGACGCAGTAGCAGGGTTTGTGTGGCGAGCACATGCTCCACTTCGCTGGCGCCGATCCCAAAGGCGAGCGCACCGAATGCGCCGTGCGTCGCCGTGTGGCTGTCGCCGCAGACCATGGTGACACCGGGTAGCGTGAAGCCCTGTTCCGGGCCGATGATGTGGACGATGCCCTGATCGCGGGCCGTCATTTCAATATGCTCGATACCGAAAGCGGCGCAATTGTCCTGCAACAGCTGCACCTGCAGCGCGCTGGCGGGGTCCGCGATAGGCTGGCCCCGGCCTGTCGTCGGTACATTGTGATCGGGCACGGCGAGCGTCAGGTCGGGGCGGCGCACGGGGCGTCCGGCAAGGCGCAGGCTCTCGAACGCCTGCGGGGTGGTGACCTCATGGATCAGGTGCCGGTCGATATAGACCAGGCAGGTGCCGTCTTCCCTGCGCTCCACAACATGGGCGTCCCAGATTTTTTTGAAGAGCGTGCGCGGTTTCGAGGCCATATCGCGGTAGTGGCGCGGGCCGGGAATGAAATCAAGCCGACTTGCGGGGCGCGGCGCAAGCCGTAGAGCGGGCGCATGTCGTGGATATCCGCCCTGTTCGGAACGCTCGCCGGTCTGATGATCGGCAGCTTCATCGGTGTGATCGGCGAACGCTGGCCGCGCGGGGAGCAGGCGGTGCGCGGGCGCTCGCGTTGCGATTCCTGCGGACGCACACTGCGCGTCACGGAAATGGTTCCGCTGGTGAGTTATATGATGCAGCGTGGTCGGTGTCGGCGCTGCCGCGCGGCGATCCCGTGGCGGTTGCCGCTGGTGGAGATGTTGGCAGGTACGATTGGCGGACTGGTGTTCGGACTCGCGCAAGAGCCGATGGACTTCGTCTGGGCCGTATTTGGCTGGATATTGCTGGCATTGGCTTTGCTAGACATGCGCGCGTTGTGGCTGCCGGACCGGCTGACCTATCCGCTGATCGCCGCTGGGCTATTAGTAGGGGCGCTTAAGGGCGAAGCGCTGCTGGCACTGACTGGGGCGGCGATCGGCTGGGCGAGCTTGTTTCTGACGGCGGTGCTGTATGAACGGCTGCGCGGAAGGCGTGGCCTGGGCGGCGGCGATCCGAAGCTGTTCGCCGGCATCGGCGCATGGCTGGGGCCGGGGGCGCTGCCGCTGGTGCTGTTGATTGCGGCGCTGTCAGGGTTGGTCGCGGCGCTGGGCCTGAAGCTGGCGGGGCATGATGTGGGGCAGGCGACGAAATTACCGTTCGGAACGCTGCTGGCGCTGGGGGTCGCGGGCGAAATTGCGTTCGCGCTTGTCTATGCGCCGCCCGCGTTCAGCATTCCGCTGTTCTGAACGATATCGAGGATCTGCGCGGTACGCGCCGGGTGGCAGATCAGGAGGTCGGGCACGATGACGTCGGCGCGGTTGTAGCGGAGCGGACTGCCATCCAGCCGTGAGCAGTGGAGGCCCGCTGCCCGGGCGACGGCCACGGGCGCGCAATTGTCCCATTCGGACTGCGCGCCGGAATGTAGATAGGCGTCGGCCTCGCCCAGGATGACCGCGGCGGTCTTTGCACCTGCGGAACCGATTTCGAGGATCTCCGCGCCGAGGGTTTCCGCCACGTGGTGAGCGATAGGCGCGGGCCGCGTGCGGCTGGTGGCGATGCGGAGCGGCTGGCGTTCGGGCTTTGGTATCGGCGGCGCATCGGAACGCAGGACAAGGTTGCGCGCGGGAATGGCGACGGCACCGCAGGCGGCCTCGCCGTCAACGCTGAGCGCGACATGCACGGCCCAGTCGTCGCGGGCCGCGCGATACTCACGCGTTCCGTCGAGCGGGTCGACGATCCAGACGCGGGAGGCGGACAGCCGGGCAGCGGAGTCGGCGCTTTCCTCGGAGAGGGTGGCGTCGTCGGGTCGGGCGGCCTTCAGTCCGGCGAGAATCAGGTCGTTGGCGCGTTTGTCGCCCGCGTCGCCAAGCGCCCGCCCGGACAGACCCGACGCGGCGCGCAGGTCGACAAGGAGCGCACCCGCCTGGGCGGCGAGATCGGCGGCAAGGTCGGCATCGGACGTCATTCAGGCCGATGTAACCGCGCCCTTCGGCTTTTGACAGGCTGGACGCCCGCGCGTCCGCCGCCTAGCGATGCCTGTCATGAGCCTGCCGCAGATTCTTTCGCAGCGCGACGCCGTTCCGGGCGGCTTTCGCGCGACTATCACCGACAGTTGGCTGCAAGGGCGCACGGCCTATGGCGGCCTGTCCGCGGCGCTGGCCTATGAGGCGGCGCGGGTGGCGGACACCGATTTGCCGCCGCTAAGGTCGGCGCAGGTCAGCTTCGTCGGACCGCTGGCCGGACCGGTGACCGTTACGGCGAAGACATTGCGGCGCGGTCGCAACGCGGCCTTCGTCGCGGCGGAGGTGACGGGCGAACACGGGCTGGGGCTGGCGGCGACGTTCGTGTTCATGCGGGCGATGGATAGCCATGTGGAGCTAACGGGCGGCAGCGGCCCACCGATCTCCTCGGGTCCGGGTCCGGCGCGGCCGGTCGAGCAGGCGATGGTCCCGGACTTTCTGCACAATTTCGATATCGCGCAGGTGGACGACTGGCCGGAGCGGTCGGCGGCGGACACGCTGCGCTGGTTCCGCGCGAAGGACCGGGAGACGCTAGACCCAATGACGGAGATGATGCTGATCGGCGATGGACTGCCGCCCGCCGCCATGGCGCTGATGACCAAAGCGGTGCCACTTTCCTCGCTGACCTGGATCTACAATATCCTGACGCCGGAACCGGTCAGCGCCGATGGCTGGTGGCTGCTGCGCGCGACGTCGGACCATATCGAACATGGCTGCACCAGTCAGGACATGAGCGTTTGGAATATGGATGGTGCGCTGTCGGCGCGGGGGATGCAGTCGATCGCGCTGTTCGGGTGAAGGTGAGGTTGGCCCAAAAGTGTCGCCATTCCCGCGGAAGCGGGAATCCAGAACTGCGCGATGTTCTGAATGTGGCACATGAACTGGCGACATCCTGCGGCACTGGATACCCGCATTCGCGAGGATGACGGATTTTGAAAGGTTGTGACATGAACATCACCGATCCAGGCAAGCATGGCTTCGACGCCGACAAACTCGCCCGTGCGGCCACGTTCCTTAAAGAGAAATATATCGACATGGGCCGTTTCCCCGGCACGCAGTTGCTGATCAGTCGCAATGGGGAGCCGATCCATTTTTCGACTCAGGGGTCGCTGCGCGAGGATGGCGAGGCGCTGCGCGAGGACAGCCTGTTCCGCATCGCCTCCATGACCAAACCCATCACGTCGGTCGCCTTCATGTCGCTGTTCGAGGAGGGCCGGATTCAGCTCGACACGCCGGTCGCTAAGGTACTGCCGGAATTCAAGGAGGTCGGCGTGCTGGCGGGCGGCGGTGCGGGTGTACCGTTTCTGACGGAGCCGGTGAAACGACCCATGCAGATGGTCGACCTGCTGCGCCACACGGCGGGGCTGACCTATTCGTTTCAGTATAAGAGCGCGGTCGACCATGCGCATCGCGAATTGAAACTGGAGAATATCCAGGGCGGCTATGACCTCGACGGCTTCGTGCGCGAGCTGGGCAAGCTGCCGCTGGAGTTTTCGCCTGGCGAGGCGTGGAATTATTCTGTCGCCACGGATGTGCTGGGCGCGGTGGTGCAGCGGCTGGCGGACCGGCCGCTGGATGAGGTTTTCGGGGAGCGGATTTTCGCGCCGCTGGGGATGGTGGACACCGGCTTTTACGCGCCGGAGGACAAGCATGACCGGTTGCCGGACTGCTGGTTTTTCGAGCCTGGAAAAGGTCGCAAACTGATGGATTCGCGCGGAAAGAGCGCGTGGGGGACGAAGCCGACGCTGCTGTCGGGCGGCGGCGGGCTGGTGTCGACCAGCGCCGACTATCATCGATTTGCCGCCATGATGCTGAGCGGCGGCGCGCCGATCCTCAGCCCGAAGACGGTCGCGCTGATGACGACCAACCATTTGCCGGGCGGCGTCGACCTGACGCAAATCTCGCGCTCGCTGTTTTCGGAGGCCAACAATGCGGGCGTCGGCTTTGGCCTTGGTTTTTCCGTGACCATGGACCCGCACAAGACCCTGATCCCCGGCAGCGTCGGCGAATATGGGTGGGGCGGTTATTTCTCGACCGCGCTGACCATCGACCCGGTGGAGAAGCTGATCCTGATCTTCATGACGCAGGTGGGGCCGTCGATGCAGTATAATGTGCGGCGCGAACTCAAAACCATCGTGCATGGCGCGATGATTGAGAGTTACGCCTAAAAGCGGCTGGTCAGCCAGATGCGGGCATCATGGTCACTGGCATCGCGGTCCAGGCCGAACAGCCAGCCGCCGAGCAGACTGACATCATCGCCGAGCGGCAGCGAGACGGTGGGACCGAGCTGCGACCGGTCGCGCGCTCCGCCATCGCCCAGCCGTCCGTGGAAATTGTAAAGCTCCGTTGCCAGCGTCACGCCGCCGTCCAGCCGATAACGCAGCGCGCCGCGGGTTTGCAGCAGCAGGCCATCTGCGCGCGCATCACCGAACTGCCGCCCGAACAGGATGACCCCGCGGGCAGTCAGGCGCTCGGACAGTTTCTGGTCGGCGTTAAAATTGATGCCCAGCTGGTCTGGAGAACCGTTGAAACCGATCAGGCCATCGAAGCGGACCGCGGCCTGAAAATCGGCGCTGTCGTCCGGCGTCAGTTGAAGCATGGCCTCACCCTGAAAGCCGCGTAGTTTGAAATCGTCGCCGTCCGACCCGATTAGGACACCGCGCAGGCGCAGCTTATCCGACAGGGCGTGTTGGTAATGGACACGCGCGGCGAAGCGGTCGCTGCCGCCATCCTCGCCGGGGACGAACGCGAGGCGCAGCTGACCACTGCGGTCGTCCGCCTTCACAACCGGGCCATAGACGCCGCCCAGATTCTGCGCCGCCGCATCTGTGGCGAACAACATGAGAAGACACGTGAAAAGCGTGCGCATGGCGACCTGTCCTTCAACTATCCTGTCTAAACTGGTGGTCTGCTAACGGTTGCGCGCCGGGTCGGCAAACTCGATATCAAACCCAGATACGAACATCCTTCAGGGAGAATATCAATGTCCACCGCTGCTTCATCAGCCGCTTCACCCGTCCGCACCGAACTGCACGACGATGTGCTGGTCATCATCAGTGACAATCCGCCGGTCAACGCGCTGGGCGCAGGCGTGCGGCAGGGGCTGAAGGCCGGGATCGAGGAGGGATTGGCGAACGACGCGGTGAAGGCCATCGTCATCCGCTGCGATGGGCGGACGTTCCATGCGGGTGCGGACATTACCGAATTCGGCAAGCCGCCGGTGGGTCCAAACCTGCCGGAAGTGCTGGACGAAATGGAGCGCGCCGCGAAACCCACCATCGCCGCCATTCACGGCACGGCGCTGGGCGGCGGGCTGGAAGTAGCGCTAGCGTGTAACTACCGCATTGCCGTACCGTCGGCGAAACTGGGCGTACCGGAAGTGAAACTGGGCCTGCTGCCGGGTGCGGGCGGCACTCAGCGTTTGCCGCGCGTCGTCGGTGTCGAGCAGGCGCTGACCATGTGCGTTTTCGGCAATCCGGTTTCCGCCAAAGCCGCTGCGGCATCTGGGCTGGTCGACAAGGTGGTCGATGACGATCTGGCCAACGCCGCGATTGCATTCGCGCGGGAAATTGCGGGCAAGTCCGATCATCCAGTCTCCTCCGCGCGCACGGACAAGCTGCCGAACGTGGCGGAAATCGACACGATCTTCGACGAATTCAAGCAGAAGAACGGCCGCAAGATGCGTGGCTTCGATGCGCCCGCCGCAAACATGCGCTGCGTCCGCGCCGCCGTCGAAATGCCCTATGAACAGGGCGTCAAGGTCGAGCGCGAAGAATTCATGAAGTTGATGCAGGGCGACCAGTCGAAGGCGCAGCGGCATCTGTTCTTCGCCGAGCGCCAAGCCGCGAAGATCGACGATGTGCCGAAGGACACGCCGCTGATCGACATCAAGAAGGTCGGCATTATCGGCGCGGGCACAATGGGCGGCGGCATCGCCATGAATTTCCTGTCGGCCGGTATCCCGGTAACGACGCTGGAAATGTCGGACGAGGCGCTGGAGAAGGGGCGCGGTGTCGTTGGCGGGAATTACCAGGGCAATGTGAAACGCGGCCGCATGACCGAAGCGCAGGCAAAGGGCGCGATGGACTTGTGGACGGGCACGACCGATTATGCCGATCTCGCCGACTGCGACCTGATTATCGAGGCTGTCTTCGAAACCATGGACGTGAAAAAGGACGTCTTCGGCAAGCTGGACAAGCATGTGAAGCAGGGTGCGATCCTGGCATCGAACACCAGCTATTTGAACATCGACGAGATCGCCGCGTCCACCAGCCGTCCGGACGCGGTCGTTGGCATGCACTTTTTCAGCCCCGCCAATATCATGAAACTGCTGGAGGTCGTGCGCGGCGCGAAGACCAGCGACACAGTACTGGCGACGGTGATGGCGCTGTCGAAGAAGATCGGCAAGGTCGCGGTGGTCGCGGGCGTCTGCGACGGCTTCATCGGCAACCGCATGCTGAAACCACGCCAGGTCGAGGCCAACAAGCTGATCATGGAGGGCGCGAAGCCCTGGGACATCGACCGCGTGTTCGTCGAGTTCGGTTTCCCCATGGGGCCGTTCCAGATGTCCGACCTCGCCGGGCTAGACATCGGCTGGCACCGCGATGAAAGCCGTATCGAGACCCTGCGCGACGAGCTGTGCGCGGCGGGGCGCTGGGGTCAGAAAACCGCCAAGGGCTTTTACGATTATGACGACAGCCGCCGCGGCCAGCCGTCGGAAGAAGTCGAAGCGATGATCGCCAAATGGGCCGGGAAGGAGGGCAAGCCGCAGCGTCATGTGTCCGACGAGGAAATCCGCGAGCGCTGCCTCTACACCATGGTCAACGAAGGCGCGCTTATCCTGGAAGAGGGCATGGCGCAGCGGGCGTCCGACATCGATGTTGTCTGGATCTATGGCTATGGCTGGCCGCGCTACACTGGCGGGCCGATGATGTGGGCCGACCTGACCGGGCTGGACGTCATCCTGGCAGGCATCGAGAAACATGCGGACAAGATGCCGGAGATCGAAATTTCCTCCCTATTGCGAGAGAAGGCAAAGGCGGGCGGGACGTTTAACTGACGTCGAAGACCAAGGAGACTCCCATGTCCGATACCGACCTCGACACGTTCCGCACGGAAACCCGCGCCTGGCTGGAGGAAAATTGTCCGCCGGAAATGCGCACGCCCGCGAAATCCGACGACGATCAGTGCTGGGGCGGGCGGAAGTTCACCTTTCAGTCCGAGGCGCAGAAAGTCTGGCTGGAGCGGATGGCGGACAAGGGCTGGACCGTGCCGGACTGGGCGCCGGAATATGGCGGCGCGGGGCTGAGCCGGGAGCAGACCCGCGTGCTGCATCAGGAAATGAACCGGATCCAGGCGCGCATTCCGCTGTCGAGCTTCGGTATCTGGATGCTGGGTCCGGCGCTGCTCAAATATGGTACGGAGGAACAGAAGCGCGAGCATCTGCCGCTGATCGCGCGCGGCGAAATCCGCTGGTGTCAGGGCTATTCGGAACCGGGCGCGGGTTCCGACCTCGCCGGGCTTCAGACGCGCGCGGTCGACAAGGGCGACCATTATATCATTAACGGGCAGAAGGTCTGGACCAGCTACGCCGACAAGGCGGACTGGATTTTCTGTCTGGTTCGTACGGACCCCGACGCGCCGAAGCACAAGGGGATCAGCTTCATCCTGTTCGACATGGACCAGCCGGGCGTCGAGCCGAAGCCGATCCGGCTGATTTCCGGCTCCTCGCCATTTTGCGAGACCTTCTTCACCGACGCGCGGGCCGAAAAGAAGGATCTGGTTTACAAGGAAAACAAGGGTTGGGACGTCGCCAAGTATCTTCTGGGCCACGAGCGCGAGATGATTTCCGGCATGGGCCATGCGGGCGGTGGGCCGACTTTGCCTGAGATGGCCTTGAAGGCCGTGGGTCAGGAAGCGGATGGGCGGCTGGCCGATCCCCTCATGCGCGCGGAGATCGCACTCTTCGAAGTCCGGGCCTCCGCCTACAAGGCGCAAGCGGAGCGGTTCAATGACGAGTGGAAGGCGGGCCGGGTCAATCCCGCCGTTTCGTCGATGATGAAATATTACGGCACGGAGCTGAACAAACGCCGCAACGAACTTGTCATGCAGGCGGGCGGATCGGACGCACTGGAGTGGGAATCGGAGGAGTCGAACGGCGGCAAGAAATCGCGCGACTGGCTGCGGTCCAAGGGTAATAGCATTGAAGGCGGGACGAGTGAGGTGCAGCTGAATATCGTCGCCAAGCGCGTGCTGGAATTGCCCTCATAGGTAGAGCGTTTTCCCCGGCGAAGGCCGGAACCCGCCTCCTGCCACATACGCAGGCGGAGACTGCCGGAGATCGATTCCGGCCTCGCCGGAATGACGAAAGTATTTTGACATGCCACTCTACCTTACCGAAGATCAGGACATGCTGCGCGACAGCGCCAAAGGGTTCATTGCCGAGAAGGCACCGGTCACGCACCTGCGGAAATTACGCGATTCGGATGACAATGCCGGATTCGATCCGGCGCTGTGGCGCGAATTTGGGGAGATGGGATTTACCTCCATTCTGATGTCCGAGGACGATGGCGGGCTTGGCCTCGGTCATGTCGAGGCGGGGGTTGTGCTGGAGGAAATGGGGCGCAACCTGACGCCGTCGCCGATGCTGTCCACTGCGGTCGCCGCCGTCGCCGCGCTGAAGGAAGGCGGCAAACAGCACCGGGACAAATGGTTTCCGAAAATCGCGGCGGGTGACGCCACGGTGGCGCTCGCTGTCGATGAGGGCGCGAAGCACGATCCCGCCGCCACCGTGATGGCGGCCGAACGGTCTGGCAATGGCTTCAAGCTGACGGGGCGCAAACAGTTCGTCGTTCAGGGCCACACCGCCGACATGCTGATCGTCGCCGCCCGTACGGCGGGCAGTGCGGGCGAAACCGACGGGATCACTTTGTTCGCGGTCGAAAAGGGCGCGGCGAACATGACGGTCGATCCGCGCCGTCTGGCGGATTCCTCCTTTGCCGCGCATATCGAGTTCGACGGGGTGGAGGTCGACGCCGACGCGGTCATCGGAGAGGTCGATCAGGGCTGGGGTCCGCTGAACGCGATGCTGTCGGCGGGGCGCGCCGGGGCAGCGTCGGAGTTGCTGGGCGTCGGGCAAGGTACGACCGACCAGACCATGGCCTATATCAAGGAGCGCAAGCAGTTCGGCGTCATCATCGGCACATTCCAGGCGCTGCAGCACCGGGCGGCGCATCTTTACGCCGAGCTGGAGGTCGCGCGTGCCGCGACGCTGAAAGCGCAGCAGCTCTTGGATGCGGGATCGGATAAGGCGCATTATGCCGTGCATGTGGCGAAGGCGATGACCGGCCTGACGACAACGCTGGCCGTGCAGGAGGGCGTACAGATGCATGCCGGCGTCGGCATGACCGACGAATATGATGTCGGCCTCTACATGAAGCGCGCGCGGACACTGGCTGAGCTGTTCGGCGATGCGAATTACCATGCCGACCGGATCGCGCGCGAAGCGGGGTATTAGGTCCGTGAAACTCGCGCTTTCCGCCTTCTGGCAGCCCGCCATGGAACCGCGCCTGCCGGACGATGTCGAGGCGGCGTGGTTTCACGATATCGACACTGCGATGGAGGCGGTGAAGGGCGCGGAAGTCGCCGAACTCGATCTCCTTTGCGGACCTGAGCAATTCAGACGCATCATCGAGCAGGGAGCCGACCTGAAATGGATCGGCTGCTGCTTCGCGGGCGTCGACAAATATCCGGTCGATTATATGCGGGAGCGCGGCATCCAGTTCACCAATGGCGCTGGCGTGACAGCGGTTCCCGTGGCGGAATGGGCGGTGATGGCGGTCTATGCGCTGGCCAAGGGTTTTGCCGATGTCGTCAGAATGCATGACCGGCGCGAATGGCGCGAAAGCCCCTATGGCACGGTCGAGGTGTCGACATCGAAAATCCTGCTGATCGGCTATGGCCATATCGGTAAGGAGATCGCGCGGCAGCTGCGCGGCGTCGGTGCGGAAGTGACGGTTGTCCGGTCGAAGGCGAATGCCGAAACCGGCGCGCTTGGGCCCGAAGACTGGCGCGGGCGGCTGGCGGACCATGATTTCGTAATCCTGGCCGCGCCCGGAACCGACGATACCCGCCACATGATCGGCGCGGAGGAACTTCGCGCGATGAAAAAGGGCGGGCATTTGATCAACATCGCGCGCGGGTCTCTGGTCGACCAGGCGGCGTTCAAGACCGCAATGGAGTCGGGCGAAATCACAGGCGCGCTGCTCGATCCGACGACGCCGGAACCGCTGGCAGATGACGACCCGCTGTGGGACGCACCGAATACAATCATTTCGTCGCATTTGTCAGGGCGTAGTCAGACCACGATGCCTGCGCGCGTGACCGACCTGTTCCTGGACAATCTTGAGCGCTACCGACAGGGCAAGTCGCTCAGGAACATCGTTGATATTGAAAGAGGCTATTAGTTCCACTGGAGGCCCGAGCCGGAATCGAACCGGCGTACACGGCTTTGCAGGCCGCTGCGTCACCACTCCGCCATCGGGCCTCGATAGGAGATGCATGTGAAGCAAGGCGCGGCCTCTAACAGTGCGGCTTGGCGCGCGCAACCGAAACGCCTATCAGGCGGAAAGATTGAGCGCTTGCGCGGCACTGTCTTATCTTTATAAGTCACCTGCAGCAAAGCGCGACTCAACATGACCAGCCCGAAAGCCGGAAAGAGCAAGATTTTGAGCCAGCCAGATTTCGCCAGATTGCGCAGCGCCATGGTGGACAGCCAGCTGCGCCCGAACAGCGTCACCCAGCCCGCGGTGGTGGATGCGTTTCTGACGGTGCCGCGCGAGGATTATGTGCCGGCGGCCAAGGCCACTTTCGCTTATCATGACGAGGATATCGAGGTCGCGCCCGGACGCTTCCTGCTGGAGCCGCTGACGACAGGCCGACTGATCGCAGAATCGAATGTGCGCGCTGGCGAGCGTGTTCTGGTCGTGGGCGGCGTGACGGGTTATTCCGCCGCGCTTCTGGCGCATATGGGCGCGCATGTGACGATGGTCGAGGAAGACGGTCTGGCCGCCGAAGCCGCAGCGCGCCTGTCCGGGACTGCGGGTGTCGACGTTGTGACCGGCGATCTGTCCTCCGGTCATGCGGACGCTGCGCCCTATGATCTCGTCATCGTCGAGGGCACCGTCCCCGGCGTGCCTGACAAGCTGATCGCACAGGTCAAGGACGATGGCCGCATCGCCGCCATAGTCATGCACGAGGGCAGTCCGCGCGCCGGTATCGGCCGCGTCCATGGCGGCCATGTCGGCTGGTCCTTTTACACGGAGGCATATGTTCCGGTTCTGCCGGGCTTTGCGCAAAAGCGGGAATTCGTATTTTGACCTTCAAGACTGGCCTGATCGCGGCGCTGCTGATGACCACCGTTACCGCCCCCGCGCTTGCGGAAACGCTGAAGGAGGCGATGGCGGCGGCCTATGCCTCCAACCCGGAGATCACCGCCGCGCGGGCGGGGCAGCGCCTGTCGGACGAGGAGCTGGTGCGGGCAAAGGCGAACATCCTGCCGTCGTTGAACTCTCAAACGGTTTTCGACCAGGAAACATCCAGTCCGGGCACGCTGAACGACGAAAGCCGCCTGTTCAATTCGACAGTCGAGCTGCGCCAGCCCATCTATCGCGGCGGACAAACGGTGAATGGGATCAGGGCTGCCGACAGGCGCGTGCTTGCCGGCCGAGAGCAGTTGCGGGCGACGGAGAACCAGCTGATCTTCGATACGGTGCAGGCCTATTTGAATGTGCTGAGCGACCAGTCCGAGGTTGAACTGACCAGCGGCAATGTGCGCGTGCTCGAGCGGCAGCTTCAGGCCAGCACGGACCGCTTCGAAGTCGGCGACGTCACGCGAACCGATGTCGCCCAGTCCGAGGCGCGGCTGGCGTTGGCGCGCAGTCAGGCGATCGCGGCGGAGGGCAATCTGCAGGTCAGCCGCAACGCCTATCAGCGTATTGTCGGACGCCCGCCCGTGGACTTGCAGCCGCCGCCGCCTCTGCCGCCCTTGCCGCAGACGCAGGCCGAAGCGGTCGCCTTCGCGCTTCAGGGCAGTCCTTTCGTCATTTCCGCCCGGCTTGCCGAGGAGGCGGCGCGTTTTGACGTGAAGGGCGCGCGGGGCGCGCGACTGCCGACCCTGGATGCTACGTTCAGCGTCGGTTATTCCAATTTTCGCGGTTTGAACAACACGATCATCGGGCCGACGGGTCCGGTCGATCCGGCCAATCCCGGCAACCCCGACCCCAGTAATGTGCCTATTGTCAGCCAGCGTTTTTCGAACATCGAATTCACGCAGAATATCGGCGTGACCATGACCATCCCGCTTTACGCCAAGGGGCAGTTGGGCAGTCAGATCAGGTCCACGAAGGCGCGGGCACTCCAACTGCGCGAGCAGGCGGTCGGCGCGGAACGCAATGCGGTGGACCAGGTGCGCACGGCGTTCGAAAACCTGCTGTCGGCGCGTGCCACCATCCGGGCGGCGACGGTCGCGGTCGATGCCAACGACCTGGCGCTGGAAGGCACGCGGGCCGAACAGACCGTCGGTACGCGCAACATCCTGGACGTGTTGAATGCGGAGCAGGAACTTCTGAACGCGCAGGTGCAGCTGGTCCGGGCCGAGCGGAACAGCTATGTCGCCGCTTATGCGCTTCTCGCCGCCATCGGCCAGGCGGAGGTCGATAATCTGGCCGTTCCGGTCGAGCAATATAATGCGCCGCGCTATCTTGACCGCGCGGACGACCGCTGGTTTGACTGGGCGGCGGAATTCGATACGCAGCCAGTCACGACAATGCCACTCGAGCCGGGACCGCTGGCCGCGGGAGCGCAGCCGCAGACCTCCGATGATGTCAATGTTATGTCGGAAGGTGAAAATTAACGCGCGCCTTGCTATGGGCGCACCATGAGCGAGAGTGCCAACATGAAACAGAGTGATGGACAGTCGATGGAGGATATCCTCGCGTCCATCCGCAATATCATCGCCGATGGCGGTGCGGACGGCGAACCTCCGCAGCCCGGCCCGGTGGGGGAAGCGTTCGCGCGCGCCGAGACCGCGCTGGACGACGGCGATGCCCCGGAGACCGAATCTCAGCTGCTGGAGCTTGCCCGGATTGCGCGGGAGCAGGGCGACGACGGAATCCTGTCCGCCGAAGCCCGCAGCGCGGCGAATGAAAGCATGTCCGCGCTGGAAGGAACGCTGATCCGCGGTTATCCCGGTTCTGAAAACACTCTGGACGGCGTCGTGAAGGAAATGCTGCGTCCCATGCTGAAGGAATGGCTGGACGCCAACCTGCCCATGGTGGTGGAGCGCATGGTCGCGCGGGAAATCACGCGCATCACGGGGAAATAGGCGGAATGAGCGGGCCGACCGGTTCCTGCCTGTGCGGCGCGGTGACCGTGGCCGTCGAGGGCGAGCTGGCCGCTCCGGATGCCTGCCACTGTACGCAGTGCCGCAAGCAGACAGGGCATTTCCTTGCCTCCACCGATGTCCCGGCGGACCGCCTGACCGTGACCGGCGAAGATCATGTCGGCTGGTACGCGTCGTCGGAGAAGGTGCGGCGTGGATTTTGCAAAAGCTGCGGCTCGACGTTGTTCTGGGATCCCGTCCACCATGACCGTATCGCCGTCGCCATGGGCGTGTTCGACACACCTACAGGGGCGAATCTTGGCTCGCATATCTTCGTTGCGGACAAGGGCGATTATTACGAAATTTCCGACGGATTACCACAGAACGCGCACTAATTTTGCTTCGACTTGATAATATTCAGCTCTGAAATGGAAAAACGATCCTAATTGCGGCCAGATGACCTTGCCGGCCGGCAGGCGGTTGCCGCCGTTTACGCTTCGTTAACCGGCACTTCGCTATTCCGGCAGGACTGGTTGTTTGCCAGGGCGTTTGAGTTTTCCTGAAATTTGTCAGGAGTTGCGTTCTTGTTGCGCATGCTTACCCTTTCCATGGCATTGCCATTGCTATTCTCTGTCGCCGCAAGCCCCGTTGTCGCGGCAGGCCAGCGCACCATGAACCTTCCTGAGGCACCGACGCAGTGCGGCGAGACCGCAACACGTGCCGCGCGCGCGCATATGGTCATCAACGACCTGCGAATGCGTCATGGCCTTAATCCGCTGCAATCGGACCGCGCATTACGGCAGGCAAGTGCGGCGCATCTTGGC
>JBARZR010000112.1:0-3053 GCA_049650205.1 Pacificimonas sp.
GGGCAAGCCGCACTGGGAGACGCAGACCGAAGTCGCCGCCGTCATGGGCAAGGTCGACATCTCCATCACCGCCTATCAGGAGCGCACCGGCAACCGCGAGAAGGACGGCGAGTTCTTCACCCAGGCGCTGCGCCACCGCGCGCATGGCGTGCTGGCCGTTCTCGGCCCGTATAATTTCCCCGCGCATTTGCCCAATGGCCATATCGTTCCGGGCCTGCTGGCGGGCAACGCCATGGTCTTCAAGCCCAGCGAGCAATCACCCGGCGTCGCCGAGATCATGAAGGACTGCTGGACGGCGGCGGGACTGCCCGATGGCTGTTTGCAGATCGTGCAGGGCGCGGGCGACACCGGCGTCGCGCTGGCGGGACATGCGGACCTGGACGGCCTGCTGTTCACCGGCAGCTCCCGCACCGGCCACGCCCTGTCGCGGCAGTTCGCCAATACGCCGTCGAAGATCCTGGCGCTGGAGATGGGCGGCAACAATCCGCTTGTCTGCTGGGATGTGAAGGAGGCCGATCTGGAGGCCGCCGCGGCGCTGATCGTGCAGTCGGCCTTCCTGTCGGCGGGGCAACGCTGCACCAACGCGCGCCGCCTGATCGTGCGCGACAAGGTGCATGACGAGATCATGCATTTCCTGAACGAACTGACGGCGGATCTGGTGGTCGGCGCGCCGTTCGATGAGCCGCAACCCTTCATGGGGCCGGTCGTCAACAACAAGGCGGCGGACACGCTGCAGGAACAATATCTGAACCTGGTGATGTCTGGCGCGAAGGCGATCCGCAAGCTGGAGCGCCCGGATCCCGACAAGCCCTTCCTGACGCCGGCCATTCTCGATGTTACCGCCGCGAAGAATCGCCCGGATGAGGAAATGTTCGGGCCGATCCTGCAGATGATCCGGGTGGACAGTTTCGAGGAGGCGGTCGCCGAGGCGAACAACACGCGTTTCGGCCTGTCGGCGGGACTGATCTGCGACAATCCCGACCGCTACAGGGAGTTTCGCCACAAGGCGCGCGCAGGCATCGTCAACTGGAACCGCCCCACAAACGGCGCCAGTTCATCCGCGCCTTTCGGCGGCGTCGGCGACAGTGGCAACCACCGCCCCAGCGCCTATTACGCGGCGGATTACTGCGCCTATCCGGTCGCCAGCCTGGAGCATGAAAAGATCCGCGGCGACATCAACATGGGCCGCACGTCGCTGGTGCCGAAGCCGAAGCGGCCTACGGGGGCGGGGGATTAGGCGGCGGCGCGAAAACCGGTTTCCCGAACTCACCACACACCGTCATCCTGAACTCGTTTCAGGATCTCGTGCAAATTGGAAAGAGATCCTGAAACGAGTTCAGGATGACGGTTGCGTTTCAATTTTGCCTGGTTCTTCAGAACGACGGGTAACGAGAGGCTTACCCACCCACGGACGCGCTGGCGATGCCCGCGTCCGCCGTACCCACGGGCGCGGCGACGATGTCCTTCACCTGCGCGCCCTTGTCGACCATCATCGTATCGGTATCGCCCACGGTGGCGCGCGCGCCGGGACTGCTGCGCTTCGCGCCCGCGTCGTCGAGCAGCAGCTGTTCCGAACGGCTGGCCTCGGGCGGGCGTACACCGGGACCGAACAGCGCCTCCATGGCCTGTGTCTGCGTCTCCGACTCGATGGCGCGGGGCGCGCCGGGGCGGGGCGGCTGCATGTTGAAATCGGGTGGGACAACGAGCGGCGCGTTGCGGCTGATCGCCATTTCGTCGGGCGCGTCGCGGTCGCCGAACATGCCGCCGCTGGACCCGCAGGCGGTCACGAGCAGCGCCGCGCCGGAAAGGATGAACAGGTTACGCATGGTCTTTTTCCTCTTCGATATGCGCGTCGGTTCCGAAGAACGCGCGCAGCAATAGCAGGCCAACCCCTATCGTAATCGCCGCGTCCGCGACATTGAAAACGTAGAAGCTCCAGTCTCCCCAGTGCAGATGCACGAAATCGGCGACATAGCCAAGCCGCACGCGGTCGACGATATTTCCGATCGCGCCGCCCAGGATTATGCCCATGGCGGCCAGGTCGGTGGAATCCCGCTCCGAATTGATCCACCAGATGATCGCGGCGGCGATGGCGCCGGTCAGGATGACGAGGAGCCAGCGGCCGATATCCGCCTCTGCCTGAAACAGGCCCATGGCGACGCCGCGGTTTTCCACCCAGGTGAAGCTGAGAAACGGCAGAAGGGGGACGGAACCGAGGCTTTCGAGCTTCAGCCCGGAGATGATCCACCATTTCGACAGCTGGTCGGCGATGAAGACGATGGCGGCGATCAGATAGGCACTGCGCGCGGTCATGCGGAGACGACCTCCGCGCACCGCTTGCACAGCTGCGGACCGGTGTCCACGTCCGGCGTGTGCCGCCAGCAGCGGGCGCATTTTTCCATGTCCGTCCGGTCCACCCTTACCCATGCGTCCGGATACGTGTCGGACTGCTCCGCTCCCCCGATGGCATCGGTGCGCGCGTCGACACGGGCGACGATGGCGAGTTCGGCGAAATCGATGCTCTCGACCTTCCCCATGTCCTCGACATCGGAAAGGATCAGCGCGACATCGGCCTCGTTGGAGGAACGGATGGTTTTCTCGCGGCGCAAGGGCTCGATGGCCTCCGTCACGACACCGCGCAATGTGCGGAGCTTTTCCCATTTCGCGCCAAGGTCGTCGTCGATCCAGGCGGCGTCCACGTCTGGCCAGTCGGCCAGATGCACGCTGCCGTCCTCGGACGGGAAGCGCGACTGCCACACTTCCTCCGCCGTGAAGGCCAGGATCGGCGCGGCGTAGCGCACGAGCGCGTGGAACAGGATGTCGAGCGTCTCGAGGCAGGCCCGCCGCTTCGGATCGTCCGGCGCGTCGCAATAGAGCGAGTCCTTGCGCACGTCGAAATAGAAGCTGGAAAGATCGCTGCCGCAGAACTGCTCCAGCGCGACGAGATAGCCGGTGTAATCATAATCTGCCGCCCGCGCGCGCAGATCGGCGTCGAGTTTCGCGAGGCGGTGGAGAACCCAGCGTTCCAGTTCGGGCATGCCGTCGGTGTCGAG
>JBARZR010000113.1:0-10857 GCA_049650205.1 Pacificimonas sp.
GTCCAGATCAGCCGCCGCGCCTCTGCCAGTTTGTCTTTCGATACCGATGCCATGGCTACAGGCTAATCCGGCCAGCTTACCAAATGCTGTATTGGCAGCCTCATGGCGGCCAGTTAACCCATCGCGATGACGCTACCCTATCGTCCTGATTTCGTCGCAACGCTCCGCATGTTTGCCAAGGTAAGCGCAGCTATGCACGAACGCGGATTGCCGGGCCCTATCCTTGTCGGCGGCGAGGGCGGCGGAATATTATTCGGCAAGCGCTCTGATGACAGGCGACTTCGACGTTACCTCGCCCTGCCAGCCAGAGCTGGAAGAGGAATTGCAAAAACTTGGTTTCGTGAAGCCGTCGGGACCGGGCCAGATGACTCACGGCTGGATACATCCCGACCTCGGCCTGGGGTTCGAGGTTGTTGCCGCCACACCCTTCGAAGGAAAGATCGACCGCGCTCATATCGCTCTGGTCGAGAATTTTCCGGGCGGCGCATTCGCCATCATCTCCGTCGAGGATTTAATCGCGGACCGGATGGGCCAGTTCGCGTCAGGGTCCGCACCGGAAATGGGAGAGCAGACGAAAATCCTGTTCGCCCTTAACATCGATATGGATCGCACCTATCTTGACCGCCGTATCCGCGACGAAACCCTGGGTGAATATAATGTCGAAGACCTCAAAGCCGAATGACGCCGACTGGCCCGGTCGGCGGATCGACTTCCAGAAGTTTGCCGCCGACCTCGCCCGCCGCCGCGTCGCGCTCGCCGGATCGCCCTTGCTCGATACCCCCCGCAACAGCGGCAAACGCCGCACCGCCTCGAAACGCGCGCTCCTCGCCGCCATCGCCGAAACCGGCGCGAATTGGTGAGCGCGGGCTGAGCGCGGCACCTCTCGCAGATCCTGTCCTACCGTCGCATCGGTCCGTATACTCGCACGGATGCGATCTCTTCCGAAAAACAAGGCCATCGCTTTCCTTCATGCGCCGCGAAACGCGTGTCACCCGTGTGACCGTAATCCACCTGACCCGGTGCGTGTGACCCCAATCCGGAAACGCGTGTGACCTGGTGAACCGGTTGTGATCCGGGCGTGACCTTTGGGCGACACCGTGAAACGCGTGTGATCCGTGTGAATCCGGCTCCGGCGTCCGTCGACGGATACGCGCCAGCCAAGCCCATGGGCGGGCGCGCGGAGTCCAAGGCGATGCGTGGGGCGAAAATATGAGAGCGGAACAACGGCGGAGCCCAGCCATTAACCATTTAGGGGAACAAAAAAGGGAGACATATCATGACATTTCAATTTCTGTTCGCAGCGACTGCCGTGGCCGCGATGGCCGCGCCTGCCCTCGCCGATGGTGGTTATGAGGATACCAAGGTAATGGTCTCGCCCGCGACGCTCGACACCGACGGCGATGGCCGCATGGACGGCTGGGACCGCGATGGCGACGGTAAGGCGGATGCTTGGGATACCGATGGCGACGATGCGCCCGACCGTTATGACGAGGACCGCGATGGAGAGCCAGACGAGGACTAGGCGCTCCAGCCAGAAAGACCATGTTGATCGGGATCGTTCGGCGGACAGCGCCGGACGATCCCGATTTTGGTTTCGGGTCGTTCCGGCGAACGCTGCGAATTGGCAGGTGACAGCCCGCGACGGTGCGTCTTCAAGTCCGCCCCGCCACGAACTGCCGCTCGCCGTCCTGCCCGCTTCCTCCGCCCACCGCAAGCCAGGCTAGCGGCCGTCGTCGCGTTTCGGGTGGGGCTGGCCGGTTTTACCTTCCTCATGCGTTTCCGGAAAGGAGCCGTCGCTGGTGCCTTCATGTCCCGTTTCGTCCAGCTGCTCCTGCACCTTTTCGCGTGGAGTCACGCTGCCGGGATGCTCGCTGTCGGGGCGGTTCGTAGATTTGCCGTCCATCATTGATCGTCCTTCTTTGCTATCCCTGTAAGAACATGTCGATCCGTTGCCGGTTGCAGGGTTCCCCCCCGGTAAAATGCCGCAGCCCGCACGATGCCGGACGTGGAACAAGGAGGGTCGCCTGCCGTTGAAACAACATATGTGAACAAGTTAACTGGAGATACTGAAATGAACACCGCACTCACGACCCTCGCCACCCTGACCGACACCGCCATTGATAGTGCGAAGGGCTATGATCTCGCCGCCGAAAGCGCGAAGAACATGGGCCTTGTGACAACGTTCAGGGCGCAGGCCGAGAAGCGCCGCGCAACGATCGCGAATCTCAACAAGGAAATCGTCCGTCTGGGTGGGGAGCCGCGCGATTATGACGGCACCGTCCTTGGCGACCTGCACCGCGTCTGGACCAAGATCACAGGCAAGTTCGCCGACAGCGACAAGGCCGCCACCGACAATGTCGAGGAGGGCGAGGACTATATCAAGGACAAGTTCGCCGCCGCCATCGACGGTGGTCTTTTGAAGGACGATCCCGCGACGCTCGCCGTCGTGAAGGCCGCCTTCGCAGAAATCGCCGAGGGCGAACGGCTGACCGACATGCTGGAAGAACGCTACGAAAAGGCAGCATAAGCGAGAACCTGATCTCGCCGACAGGGGCCGTTTTCCACCCGGAAAGCGGCCCTTTCCTCATGTGGCTGTCCTATTTCCGCCGACCATGTTTATAGTCCCGCCATGTCCGACCTGTTCAAAGACGACGCGCCACTCACCGAGACGGCGCCCGGTCCCGCCACGCCCCTCGCCGAGCGCCTCCGCCCCCGCACACTTCAGGAGGTCGTCGGACAGGATCATCTGACCGGCCCCAACGGTGCCATCGGCCGTATGGTCGCGGCGGGCGCGCTCTCTTCGATCGTCTTCTGGGGACCGCCGGGGACCGGGAAAACCACGATCGCGCGCCTGCTCGCGGGCGCGGTCGGCCTGCGCTTCCATGCCATCAGCGCGGTCTTCTCCGGCGTCGCCGACCTGAAGAAAGCCTTCGCCGAAGCGCGGGACCATGCCCGCACCGGGCGGAAAACCCTGCTCTTCGTGGACGAGATCCACCGCTTCAACCGCGCGCAGCAGGACGGATTCCTGCCCTATGTGGAGGACGGCACCGTCACGCTTGTCGGCGCGACGACGGAAAACCCCAGCTTCGAACTCAACGCCGCGCTCCTGTCGCGCTGCCAGGTGCTGCTCCTGAATCGCCTGGACGAGGCCGCGCTTGGCCAGCTTTTGGCCCGCGCCGAAACCCTGACTGGCAGCGACATCCCCCTGACCGACGACGCCCGCACCGCCCTCATCGGCAGCGCCGACGGCGACGGTCGGTTCCTGCTCAACCAGATCGAGACGCTTCTCAACATGAACGTCGATGCGCCGCTGGAGCCCGCAGACTTGCGCGACCTGCTCCACCGCCGCGTCGCCATTTACGACAAGGATCGCGAGGGTCACTACAACCTCATCAGCGCGCTACACAAATCCCTGCGCGGCTCGGACCCCGACGCGGCGCTCTACTATCTCGCCCGGATGCTGACGGCGGGGGAGGAGCCGCTTTACGTCCTCCGCCGCATCGTCCGCTTCGCGTCGGAGGATATCGGCCTCGCCGATCCGCAGGCGCTGGTGCAGGCGTTGGCGGCGAAGGAGGCTTACGATTTTCTCGGCAGTCCAGAGGGCGAGCTCGCCATTGTCCAGGCCTGCCTCTACTGTGCCACTGCGCCCAAATCGAACGCCGCCTACCGCGCCCAGAAATCCGCATGGAAAACCGCGAAGGATACCGGCTCGCTGATGCCGCCCCTGAACATCGTCAACGCGCCAACGAAGCTGATGAGGGACATTGGTTACGGCAAGGATTACGCCTATGACCATGATGCGGAAGGCGGATTTTCCGGCGCGAATTACTGGCCGGAAGAGATGACCGCGCAGCACTTCTACCAGCCCACATCCCGGGGCCATGAAAAGCGCATTTCCGAACGCCTTGCTTGGTGGGCAGAACGGCGAGGAAAAAAGGATGATAACCGTTAATTTTCGAGTAACCGTTCCGGCATCCCGAACGAATGCTTGCGTGACAGGGGACCATGCAATCTTGAAAAAGGGACTGGAAACGATGACAATCCGAACTTTCACGATGGCGACAGGACTGGCCGCGGCGCTCGCCGTGCCCGCCGCTGTCAGCGCCAAGACGGTCGACCTGACCGTCACCATCGAAAACCTGTCACCCACCGACACCACCAGCTTCGCGCCCCTGCGTTTCGGCTTCGGTAATGGCAGTTTCGATGCCTTCAACATCGATGAGGAAGCCGGCGAAGCCATTATCAGCGTAGCCGAAGGCGGTTCCGGCTCCGCCTGGCTCCCCGCATTCGCCGCTGCCGATCCAGAGGCCGTGATCGCCTCGTCCATGGGGCCATTGACGCCGGGCGCGACGCAGGAGGTCGGCACCTATCGGCTCGATACGAATACCAATGGCTTTTTCACATTCGCGGCCATGGTGATACCCTCCAACGATCTGTTCATCGGCAATGACAACCCGATGGCGTTCGAACTTTTCGATGCCGACGGAAATCTGCGGATTTTCGAAATCGGCCAGACGGTCAGCCAGATCTGGAACAACGGGTCCGAAGTCGCCGATCCCGCCAATGCGGCGTTCGTCGTCGGCGGAAACAACGACGCGCGCACGCCTGAAAACGGTGTGGTCGAATTCGCCTTCGACGAGCTGAATGTTTTCGAAGGTCTGGAAACCGCAGCGGGTTATATTTTCACAACCGCTGGTCTGGACGGCGCGACGCAGATCTACCGCATCAGTTTCGAAGCGGTCGACGTACCTGAAATCGGTGCCATCGCGCCGTTCGCCACGGGTCTCGCCATGCTGGGCCTCGGTGTCTTCGCGCGCCGCCGCCGTTCAGGTTAGGCGTTCGGCACCCAGATCTCGATCAGGCCCGCCTGATCGGCCTGGCGGGCGGCGGTCATGTCCATGACCGCCGCCCGGTCATGTCCGCGTTTCATCAGAAGGCCGGACACCGCGCGATTGACCTTCGCGCCCGCTTCCCGCGTTTCCGGGGCGAAATAGCGCGTACTGCCCCGCCCCACCCCGAAGGGCGCGGGCACGACGTCACGCACCACATAGCCCTGCGCCCGCATCAACGCCGCGACATCCAGCGCCAGCGCCGCACCGCCGGGCCGGTCCCCGGCATAGCGGATCATGATGGCCGGTACCGGTGGTTCCGCTTCGGTGGCCTGTTCCACCGCAACGACGCCAGCCTCTTCGACCTCTGGCGAAGGGGTGGTTTTTCCGGCAACGGCAACACGCTCCATAGTCTCCGATATGGGCCTGATTTTCCGGACGTTGGCTGCGCGGTCTTCCTGTACCGGCACGGGCGTACCAAGGGTGGCGCCAGTCTGACGGTCATCGCCTGCCTGCGGACCTTCCGGCCCCGAACCGCGCCACGTCTCCAACGGTATCAGGAAAAACGCCGCCGCGAGCGCCGCGCCGCTCGCCAGACCCGTCGCCACCATCGCCCGGCTCCAGGGAAAACCGCGCATTTCTTCGCCATCATCGGCAATATCCACATCTTCTGCCAGCGGCTGCGGATCAGAGGCCGGCGGAGTTACAGGTGCGCAGATATCAGGCGCTGCCGGTGTGAAATCAGGATGACGCTCAGGGATGGTGACCACCGATGTCCGGCCCAGGTCAACCGCGGGCAGCGACATCATTGTCGCCGGTGCGATGTCGGTTGATATCCGCGGTTCCGACGGTTCGGCAGGCGCTTCGACAAAATGCGGCAGATCCGCAGCAGCCTCGGCCACATGAGTGGCTTCGACCGTCGGCCTGCCTTCATAGGCCGCGTTGAACAGCGCATTCGTGGTCAGCACGCGCAACCGTCTCGGCAGGCCCTTGCCCTCGGTGATCAACTGGTGCAGCGCCTCGTCTGCGAACAGGCCCATGCCGCCGCCCACCGCCTGCAACGCCTGCAGGACAAAGCCGTGCGCGTCGGCGTCATCCAGTCTGGGCAGCGGCACCTCGACACGATCCGCGCTTGCAGGAAACAGCGGGCGCGGCGATCCGATGATGACGACGGGTTTCAGCGTTCGCGCGGACAGTCGTTCGATGGCGGTCAGGGCTTCGGTTTCGGGCTGTCCGGCCTCGTCCAGTATAAGGACGTCGGCGCTCGCCACCTGACGCGCTCCTGCCATTGCCGGCGTCATCACCCGGCAGACGGTCAATGCCTTGCGGGACAGCTGTGCCTCCAGACCATTCAGGAGCAGATTTTTTCCCATCCCCTCATCGCCGATCAGCGTGATCAGCCGCGCGCCGCCATCCATGGCGGCGATGATGTTCGCACGCGCCTTTTGAAAAGCGCGGCTTTCCAGAAGGCGCGCGGATGACGCGGGTCCGGCGAAGGGCGTCGCCGTCAGGCCGAAATAAGTCGATATGTCCATCTGGGCGATTTTAGGCGCGAAAATCCGGCAGTGGTGCGGTCATTTCGCAGGTGATGCACTGGATTGCGGCGGGCGGTTTCCCGCACGGGACGGCCCGCCATGGCAGTACGCGATTGACAGCCCTCGCACATGACCGAAAACAGGAGCGCTTGGCTTTGGGGGATGCGGAATGAAAATATCATGTGCTGCGGCAGCAGCAAGTCTTTTAATTGCGCCCACCCTCGCGCAGACGCAGGCAGACCCGGCCTATGTCCGCGCCCTTGCCGCCGGATATGAGGCGGCGTTCACCTGCTCCGCCACCTTCAACGCGGGTCAGACTCCGGCAGAGATCGATGCGAACGAGCTAACCCGTGTGTACGGCGAATATCGTGACGCCGTCGCGGAACTGACACCTCTCATCGACGGCGAGAAAAGGGCGGTCAGCGTTACCTACGACCCGGACCTGCCCCCGCGCATCGCAGCCTGGCGCCGTAATCTGGGCTGTACGCAGCTGCCCATCGGCGCGGACCCCGACATGATCGGATCGTTGCCGGTCGTCGATGGCGGTCCGCCTCAATTCCGCAATGCACCCGCTTGGCCCTATGGCGATACCGGTGCCGAAAAGCTGTCTTCCGATCCGGCGCTTGGCAGAGTTGTCGCGAAGGCCTTCGACAGCCAAACCTATGGAGCGGGATCGAAAACGTCCGCGGTCCTGATTGTTCACAAGGGCCACATCGTTGCCGAGCGCTATGCCGACGGTTTCGACGCCCGGACGCCGCAGCGCACATGGTCGGTGGCAAAATCCATCGCCGGAACCGTCCTGGGCGTCGCCGCGCAGCAGCAGCGCATCGACCTGCTCGCACCGGCGCCGGTTCCGGAATGGCAGTCCCCCGGCGATCCGCGTGGTGCAATCTCAACCGATCAGCTGATGCGCATGGCCTCTGGCCTGACCAGCGATTTCGCGGGCAACCGCACGGATGATATTTATCTCGGCGGCACCAGCGTCGCGGACTCCAGTCCCGGCCAGTCGCTGCTGCACCGTCCCGGCAGCGCGTATCGCTATGCAAATCACGACACGCTGCTCGCCATGTACGGCCTGCGTCATGCGATGGGCGACGATAAGGCCTATCGCGCCCTGCCCTTCACGGAACTGTTCTGGAAGATCGGCATGACGCGCACCTTCCCGGAAACCGACTGGCGGGGCGATTTCGTCATGTCGAGCCAGGTCTGGACCACCGCGCGCGATCTTGCCCGGCTCGGCCTTCTCTACCTGAACGACGGCGTCTGGCAGGGCCAGCGCTTGCTGCCGCGCGGCTTTGTCGGGCGTGTGACGACTACCGGTCCTGCCCAGCCCGAAGGCGACTGGGGATATGGTGCGACCTGGTGGGTCGCCCGCGCCGAGACCGGTCTGCCGCCCGGCAGCTACGCTGCGCGCGGCAATCGCGGCCAGCATCTGGTGGTTGTGCCGGAAATGGATCTGCTAGTGATACGGCGCGGTTATGATCCTGTCGGCGAGGATATGGGCTTCGACATCGCCGCTTTTTCCCGCGACATAACGGGCCTGATGCGCGAATAGTCGTTCCGCTTTCACAACAATCCTGTTCAAGCGTAAAAATTTGGTGCAAAGCTGTCCCATAAATGAACAAGGGGACCACCGGTCATGCGTGAAGTATATTACAGGGATAACCTCATGAGCCTTGCAGCGGAATGGGGTCCGCGCATATTGGCGGCCATCGCCATTCTCATCGTCGCCTGGATCGTCGCCAAGGCGGTGAAATGGGGACTGTCCGCACTCGTCGACCGTATTTCCTACCTCAAACGACATCAGAGCAGCGTTACCAGCGGTACGACGCTCGGCGAACAGCTTGGTACGCTCGCCTACTGGATTGTTCTTCTTGTCGGTGTGGTCGCCGCGCTGCAGCCGCTCGGCCTCAGCCAGGTCGTCGCGCCCATCAACGAGATGACGACGTCCATCTTCGCCTATCTGCCCCGGATCATCGGCGCGGCGATCGTCTTCTTCATCGGCCTCGTCCTCGCGCGGATCGTGAAGCAGGTCATCGTCACCGCGATGGCAACGTTCAAGGCGGATGAATGGGCGGCGAAGGCAGGCGTCACCGACGTCGCCGCCAAGGATCTGAACCTCGGCCGTGTGCTGGGAACGATCGCCTTCGTTCTCATCATCATTCCGATTTCGATCATGGCGCTCAACATCCTCGACATCCCGGCAATCACCGAACCGGCGACACGTATGCTTGATGTGGTGCTGCAGGCTGTACCACGCGTCATTGCCGCCGGTATCATCCTCGCCATCGCCTATTTCATCGGCAAATGGGCGTCGACGATAACCGAGACGCTGCTGGCCGCAACGGGCGTCGACAATGCCGTCGCCAGCCTGGGTGCGTTCCCGGCAACGATGCGCACCAGCCGCGCCGCGGGCGTCGTCGTGATGACGGCGATCCTGCTGTTCGGTGCGATCATGGCGACGCAGCAGCTGGGCTTCCCCGCCATCACCGCGCTTCTGACGCAGGTGATCGAGCTTGGTGGTCAGGTGCTGTTCGGCAGTGCGATCATCCTGATCGGCGTCATGCTGGCCAACGTGCTCGCGAACGCCGTGTCGCGCTCGACGGGTGAGACGAACTTCGCGCCAGCCATCGTCAAATATGCGACGATCGCTCTGGCTGTCGCCATGGGGCTGCGTTTCATGGGTCTGGCCAATGACATCGTCAATCTGGCCTTCGCGCTCATCCTTGGCTCCGCAGCCGTGGCCGCCGCGCTGGCCTTCGGTCTCGGTGGCCGCGAACCCGCGCGCCGCCTGCTGGACCGTTTGATGGACGAGAATGAGGCGAAGCTGAAAACGCCAAAGGCCAAGACGAAAACTCCGCCCCCGCCGCCTCCGGCTGCGTGAGCCTGGTCAAACCCAAGTCCGGAAGGGGCGGCAGCGATGCCGCCCCTTCTTCCTTTGCGCGCAGAGAAAACAGCGGATGAGAAAATTTTCAAACATCGTGACGTTTGACTGGTCCGGCGCAAACCAGGAGCGCCCTTCCGGCCTCGCCATGGCGCACACAGCGTCCGACTATGATGCGCCAACCCTCATGCAGCCGGGAAAGGGATGGTCCCGTCTTTCCGTGCGCGACTGGCTGCTCGATCACGCAAAAGCCGAAACCGATATGATTATCGCCTTCGATCTATCGCCCGCACTACCGTTCTCGGATCGAGGTGCGTATTTCGATGGTCTCAGCGACACGCCGCCAGATGCGAGGGCGCTTTGGGCGCTGGTGGACCAGACCTGTGACAGCGATCCCTATCTAGCCGCCAACTCGTTCCTGTCGGATGACCGGTTCAGACCCTATTTCCGCGTCCAGAATTACGACCGGGATGCGAAAAAATGGACTGTCGAAACCGGTGCCCGTTTCGGGATCGGCGCAGGCCGTATGCGCGTTGTCGAACGTCAATGCACGGCGCAGGGTCTCGGCAACAGCGCCTCATGTCTGAATGCCGTTGGCGCGGCCCAGGTCGCCAAATCCAGTCTGACCGGGATGCGCCTGCTGCATCAGCTGGGTGGCGCAATCCCCGTGTGGCCGTTCGATCCTGCCCCGGCGCGCGGGCCGCTCATTATTGAAATTTATACGACCATCGCAGCGCGGGCAGCGGGCATCGGCGCAGGTCGTAGCAAAATCCGAGATGGTGACAGCCTCGATATCGCACTCGCCAATCTGGACACCCGCGCGCACAAGCCGCTGGCGGCATATACCGATCACGCAACCGATGCGATCTTAACAACGGCATGGTTGCGCGAGGCAGTCAAGAAACCGGAGAACTGGCAGCCCGAGCAACTCACCACAGAAATCGCCCGCACCGAAGGCTGGACGTTCGGCGTGGCGTGAGCGCGCCCGGACCGTTAAGACGCGCCTCATGACCCCCATCCCCCTATCGCATCTCGCCCTCGTCGCCCTTGGCGGCGGTATTGGCGCGGGCGGGCGGTTTCTGGCCGTTCACTGGACCAATCATCTTGTCGCCCGCCCCGGCTTTCCCTGGGGCACGTTCGCGGTGAACCTGATCGGCAGCGCACTGATCGGCGCGCTTGTCATGGCGACCATCGAGCAGGGCGGTTCATCACGGACGCGGCTGTTCCTGATTACCGGCGTCCTTGGCGGCTTCACCACCTTTTCCGCTTTTTCGTTAGAGCTGTCGGAAATGCTGATCGACCGCCGCTTCGCGCCTGCCGCCGCCTATGCAGGCGGCTCGGTCATCCTCTGTGTCCTCGGCACGCTGACAGGCGCATTCCTTATGAAAGCCGCTATGCGATGAGCACCACCGACGTTCGCCAGTTCACCGTCGGCCCTGATGACGACGATATCCGCCTCGACCGTTGGTTCAAGCGGCATCTGCCAGAGGCAAGCTTCACCATCGTCTCCAAATGGGCACGGACCGGACAGCTGCGCGTGGACGGCGCACGCGCGAAACCGGGCGACCGTATCGCCGCCGGACAGGTCATCCGCGTCCCACCCATGGAA
>JBARZR010000114.1:0-3027 GCA_049650205.1 Pacificimonas sp.
TGGGTACATTCCCACGTGTTACGCACCCGTGCGCCACTAAGTCCGAAGACTTCGTTCGACTTGCATGTGTTAGGCATGCCGCCAGCGTTCATTCTGAGCCAGGATCAAACTCTCAAGTTCATGATCGAACATAAGGCACCTGCCGAAGCGGGCACCGAACATCCGAATGATTAGGAGCCAAATTCCTGCACATTACAAATGGTGTGTTGTAAGGACAGGTAGATGGCTTGATTGGTTACCGCAGTATCCGACCCCTAATTTGGTCAGACTGCGGGCCGCCGCCCACATGTCCCTTCTTCATTATACGACAATGAGAAAGAGCGAAACGTGCTCCTTTCGACCTTGCGGCCGAAACTTCGGTCGAGAGACAGAATGGAGCGAAGCAGGCCGCTGTGTGCGTCGCTGCATCGTTGAAGCTGTTATATGGGCCTGATCCGCAAACCGTCAACACCGATTTGAAAGAAAAGTGCGCGAGCTTCGCAAGGCACTGAAAACAATGCGCTTAAATTTGCGCCGACGCGCCCGCCAAGGCCATCCGCGCCTGCTGATCTCACCTCTTTGCCAGCGAAATATGACAGATTCGCGATTCGAATGATCCTGATTCTATTGAGAGTCGTGACGATTCCCGGCTTTCGATCCGGTAAGCGCGGGCATCACGCGTGCTGGATGTAGTCCTTCAGGGATTCGGCCTCCCGCTCGGCCTCCTCGATCCGGGACTTCACGATGTCACCGATGGAGACGATGCCGATCAGCCGCGCATCCTCGACCACGGGCAGGTGGCGAATACGCCGCCGCGTCATATTGGCGAGCGCGGCCACATTGGTCTCACGCTTGGTGATGGTGACGACGTCCTTTGTCATGATGTCCCGCGCGGGGCCGTTCAATATGCCCGGCCCGTGCGAGGACAGGCAACGGACGACATCGCGCTCCGACAATATGCCCGCGATGGCGTCCCCTTCCAGAACGAGCACCGCCCCGATGCGGTGTTTCACCAGTATATCGACAACCGACTGGACGGTCTGGTCGGGAGTGACCGTGACGACATCGCCCCGCCCCTCCAGCAGTGTTGCGATATACATGGCCCATTCTCCCTCTGATCCACCGGGCTTGAGCATCGCGCAAAAGCGGGCCAATGGAAAGGGCATGGCGATGATGAGTGAAAAGAACCGCTATCTGTGGTTACTGGCCGTGGCGGCGGTCATGGGCCTGCTGCTGAGTGCGGGCGCGCTATACTATCTGTCGGACGGCAGCTGGGATCTGCCTATCCATCTGATGATCGCGGTCACGCTGGCCGCGACGCTGTCCATGGTTCTGGCGGCGGCGCTGATGGGGCTGATCTTCCTGTCGAACCGCAGCGGCCACGATCAGGTCGCGGCGGACGAAGCCGCAAAACATGAACCGGACGACTGGGTCTAGAAGTCGATGCTCGCGCGCACGGCGACCACATCGGCAACATAATCGCCATCGGCTCGATCCGCGGCCGCGCCAAATGGCCCGCCGTCGATCTCCAGATGATTGTAGTTCAGCAGGAAGCGCAGATAGTCCATCGGAATCCAGGTCAGGCCCAGCTGATAGCTGCCCTGCGTGCCACCCTGCAGGATGCCGCCATTCAGGTCGAGATGATCGTAGCGCGCGGCGATCTGGAACGCACCCGCGCCGCCGTTGCCAAGAGGTGACAGTATTTTCGTGCGGTTGATGGTCCCGCCCTTGTACCCAAGCGTTTCGCCGGTCAGGAAGTAGCCGACTTCGGCATAGCCGCCCCTGGCGCTGCCGTCGCCGGGCCCGCCGGACCGGCCGGAAATATCGGCGAACAGCGCTTCCCCCGTGACATGCAGGGGTCCGAATATCCCGAGCGCCTCGACGCCGTAGATCGTTTCGTCGGTGGCCTGTACGATCCCCGTATCGACAAGGCGGATATTCGTGCCATGCCAGTTGGGTCGCTGTCGGTAGCGCAAGTTCGGCTCGCTGTCCGACAGGTCGGTATAGAGCGCACTGGCGCCGATATGGACCTGCGACGTGTCCGACAGTTCGGCCGCGTAAAGCACACGACCGCCAACGCTCCACTGGTTGTTGTCATTGTCGCCGGCCAGATCGCCAACGCTTGCCGACATGACCGTTCCGGTCAGGCGGAGGTCGCCGGAGACATGATCCACGCGCAGGCCGACCCGGCGTCCGAAGGCGAACGCGTCGGTAAAGGCGGCGCGTTCGATAAAGGTCGTGAAGCGCGAACTGGCTTCTTCTTCAAGGCTCTGCCCGGTCTTCTGGAAACCGACGCCGATTTCGGTGTTACCGGTCTCATAGGAGATGATCGCGTCGGCGATCTCGACCTCGTTGTCGGCGAAATCGACTTCGAACTTGTAGTTGAAATCACTGAGAATGACGCCCTCGAAGCCCAGCCGGGCGCGGCGCACTTCGGTGATGACGTCCGTGCCGCCAAGGGCGACGGCACCGGGCGTGTTCAGAACACCCGCATCGAACATCAGCCGTCCGCGCGGCTTGAAACTCCAGCCATCGCCGGAAATGACGGGCGCGCCCTTCCAGGCGATGGCGGGAATGTCATTGGTGGCGGCAACCTCAACCGCGTCCAGCCTCGTGCCCTGTTCGGTAATGAGCGCGGACTGGGTTTCGATGACCGCGGTCGGCGGCGTGGCGGCGGCGTCGCTCTCGACGCGCAATTTTGAGACTTCCGCCTGCAACGCCCTCAGTTCCGCCTGAAGTGCCTCGATCTGCGCCATGGCGCGGTCGAGACGGTCATCCTCCGCAGCCGCGGGAACGGCGATCGCCATGCTGGCCAGAAAAGCGGCAGGCAGCGAGGTGCCCCTCATAAAACCGTCATCCCGGTCGAATCAGACCCGCCCCCAGCAAGAAGAGCGAGCTCTGGTTCACAAAAAGGAAACCGACGAATCGATGGTGTCGCGGTCATCGGCGTCTCCAGTGGGTTCCTCCTTCTTCTTGCGGACAGGAGCCTTGCGCGGCTTGCGGGCGGGCTTTTCGGCAGCCGGACTTTTGGCGGCATCGTCGCCATCC
>JBARZR010000115.1:0-3032 GCA_049650205.1 Pacificimonas sp.
GAATAATCTTTAATGGATAAGCTAGACGTTTTGTACGAAGACAACCACTTGCTGGTGTTGAACAAACCGGCGGGCCTGCTGGTGCAGGGTGACCATACGGGCGACGTGCCGCTGGTGGAATTGGGGAAAGCATACATCAAAGAGAAGTACAACAAACCGGGCGACGTATTCTTGGGAGTGGTGCACCGTCTCGACCGGCCGGTGAGCGGGGTGGTGGTACTGGCCCGCACCTCGAAGGCCCTGGCCCGAATGAACACGCTGTTTCAGTCGCGCGATGTTGAGAAAACCTACTGGGCCTTGGTCGGCCAAGCTCCGCCTACCGATGCCGACACGCTGGTCCACTGGCTCACCAAAAACCCCAAGAAAAACAAAGCGAACGCCCGTACCCAAGCCGGGGGCGACGCCAAACGTGCCGAACTGTCGTACCGCTTGCTTGCCGGGCAGGATGATATTTTCTTGCTCGAGGTAAAGCCGCGCACCGGTCGGCCGCATCAGATTCGGGTACAGCTGGCGGCCATCGACTGTCCGATTCGGGGAGACCTAAAGTACGGTTTCGCCCAGCCCAACCCTGACGCCAGCATTAGCCTGCACGCCTACACCCTTTCGTTTGTGCACCCCGTTAAGAAAACGCCCCTGCGACTGGTGGCCCCGCCGCCGCCCGGAGCCGAGTGGCAAGTGGTTTCATCGCTGATATAAGGTACTGATGCTAGAAAAACTAAAGCAACGCTGGGGAGTAAGCAGCGCCGGACAAGTAATCTTAATTCTGATTGTGTTTGCCTGCACTGGGTTTACGGTACTGTTTATCAAGCAGCCGCTCTACGACCTGGCGGGCATCACGGCGCAGACTTCGCCCTGGATTCGTATTCCGTTTTATCTCATCACCATTCTTCCGGCCTACCAGGTGCTGTTGCTAGCCTACGGTTTTGTGTTCGGGCAGTTTCGGTTCTTCTGGAACTTCGAGAAGCGGATGTTCAGCCGGATCAAGGGGTTGTTTTCGCGGCGGTCAGAGTAGTCACCGATTACACCCAAAGTTTTTGGGCTGCCAAATCACAACAGCTTGGCGAAGGATCGCTTGGTAAGCTCCTGTTTCTAGCGCTGATACATCAATTGGTTCACCTTCACAGTCAAACATACGCGCAATGGCGAAGCAACTAGGGCAGCAGTTGTCGTAGATAATAATCGTTTCGCCCTGGTAAGTTGCGGCTGATATAAAAAAATATCGGTTGATATCGTCACCCGGTTCAGCTGCCACCGCTTGCTCACGCGCTGCTATCTCGTCACGCAGCCATGCTAACTCTTCCACTGGGTTATTCACCGAACAGACAGGGGCCACCGCCTCGTCCGAATCGCTATTGTCACAGGCAACGTTAGATAAAGAAAGCAGTATAAGCAGCAAAGTACGTTTCATTCGTAACAGAGTCAGTGCTACTGTATGACCCTCAGCTTCGGCAAATAGTTGGAACGCGTTCTGCAATTACGAGAGCGAAATAATTTTGCCATCCTCCCTCACCAGGTAGGCCTGCTTCGCTTCTTTAAGAATTGCCTCCTGATCATCCGAGTAGGCTTCTACGATTTCGTAGGGCTGCCCATCCAGGTGTTCCTCCAGTCGCCGAATCTTTTCCTCTTCTTTACAGGCCTCTCCTACAATCTTGTAAGTATCTTTTTCGTACCGAACCCGGGTGCTCAGGTGTCCGTCTACCGGAAACAGTTCGTACAGCGGGTCCATATACACATCGAGTCCGCCACTGATGCAGTAGATCTGCACCCCTTCTTTTCGCAGCTTCTCCGCGCGCTCCAGCAGCGTTTCGTTGAAGTAGCTTGGATACTCAATCGACCAGTACTCAGCGGCGTACCGCTTCACCTGATCGGGCGGCAGGCGGTCCAGGTAGTTAAAAAAGTTCTCCTTAAACTGGGTTTGGTTCACCAAGCGCAGCGAACCGAGCAGTTTAAACAGCAAGAGGTGGTAGATGTCGGCTATCTTGTAGCTGTTGCGAAAGCAGATAAACCGGAAAAACTCTTCCTTAGACGTTTTGCGGTAGAGCGTTCCGTTAATATCAAAGACGGCAATTTTTAGGGGTCCAGGCATGCCGTAATCAACGCGGCACCCGCTATATTGTTTGTCGATCAAACAACCAGAGTGCGTTTCACGAAACCACTGTTTAGCCTAGGACTTCTAACTGCTGCAAGCGATCATCATACGACGACGCGTTCGAGAGAAATCTTGAAATTCAACCAAAGAGGTTTTTTTACGTCTATGAATAAAAAGCAAACCCAATGAGCGTTACTGTCACCATACCGTTTGAGCAGATCAAAGAGGTTGTAAAACAGCTTTCTCCGGCTGAAGTGGCGGAACTCAAAGCACAGTTAGAAGCTATTGCCGAGCCGAGGGAAGACACCAGAAGAAAGTTACAGGAGCTATTGCTACAGGGACCAGTAATGGACGATAGTCAACTGGAAGAGATCAAAAAAAACAGAGATAGAATTAACCGATGGAGAAAGTAAGTGTATGTCTGGACACTTCCGTACTCATCGACTACTTCCGCAAGAAGGTTAAAGAGCGGACTCTATTCTATCGCCTATCTGGTGAGTATCAACGTCTAACGATTACCGCGATTACTGAGTTTGAAATTAGGCGCGGACTCACTTCCGTCCAAGAACCGATCTGGCAAAATTTGGTGGAAATGATGAACGTGCTTCCGTTCGACAGTCATGCGAGTCGGATAGCGGTAGAGGTTGACCGGACGCTTAAGCGCAAAAGAAAGCAGATAGCGATTGCCGATCTGTTTATTGCCGCAACGGTAATCCGCCACGAGACGGCGTTAGCAACGCTCAACAAAAAGCACTTCGAGCGGATTGATAACCTGTTACTCGTTGAGTAGGATTTATACTCAATAATTCCTTACGAAGCCACCATTTGGCCTAGGGCTTCTAACTGCTGTAAGCAATCATCATACTAAAACGACGCATCCGGGGAAACCTCAAAGTTAACGGTGTCTATCGTCACTCCCCGTACACCACGTGCAGCACGGTTT
>JBARZR010000116.1:0-4046 GCA_049650205.1 Pacificimonas sp.
GGTCGAATATCCTCCACTTTTCACTCTCTCGAAGACCTTCTCGGGCGACAAGATCGAGATCGACGTAAATTCCAGCATCAAGAATGAACCATTTGCGAGTGCGGCAAGCTATTCGCGCACGCAAATATGTATCGAGGAATAGGGGGCAATCCATGTTGACATCTTCAAAGTTGGAAAAACGCGCTTCCCTGCGAAGTGACGACAGCGGCGTTGCCTTTCTTGAATTCGCACTGGCGCTTCCCTTTCTCACCGTCGCTCTCCTTTGCGGATTGGAACTCGCCAATCTCGCCTTCAGGCATCAGGAAATCAGCCAGATCGCAACTCAGACGGCCGACCTTGCCGCCCGTTTCCGCTCATCGATCGACGAGACCGATGTGACGACCCTTTTCCTCGGGTCCCGTCTTGCCATGCAGGTCGATGATTTCGACGAGAATGGCCGGATTATCCTGTCGTCGATCACGTCGCATCAGCCCGACCCGCCCAATGCAGATGGCACACCTGCTCCTCACAAAGGTCATGAGATTCGCTGGCAACGTTGCGTTGGCGGCTATGACGAAGTGAGTACGATCGGCGGCGAAGGCGATGGCCTGGATACCAACGGCGATCCCATCGAGGAGATTCCCACTGTCGACGGCATGGAGGTCCTATGGCCAAACACCGTGATGTTTGCCGAAGTCACCTATCTTCACCGCCCGTTGTTCGGCAGCGACAGTGCACTCCTTCGACCGGTTTCAGAGATCTTCCGGCCCCGTGAAATCAAATATCAGGCGGCTTTCATCGCACGTGAACTTTCACTTCAAGACATCACCAACACAACTGACCTAGCTGACGATGACCGCGCTACCTGCCCTTGGGTCGGCGATGACGATCCGCCTGGCGGCAACGGCGAAGACGATAGTGACGGCGACACCGACAATCAGGAAGAAGACGACGATATTCCCGAAGATTGATCGTTCAATGGACGCTGGCGATATGACCTACCGCGTCAGTTTGCGGTAGGTCATGGCGCTGGGGCGGTCGGCGGCGTCGCCCAGACGGCGGCGTTTGTCCTCTTCATAGGCTTCGAAATTGCCCTCGAACCATTCGACATGGCTGTCGCCCTCGAAGGCCAGGATATGGGTCGCCAGGCGGTCGAGGAAGAAGCGGTCATGCGAAATGACCACGGCGCAGCCCGCGAAATTTTCGAGGGCGTTTTCGAGCGCGCGGAGGGTTTCGACGTCGAGGTCGTTGGTCGGTTCGTCGAGCAGCAGCACATTGCCGCCCTTTTTCAGCATCTTGGCGATGTGGACGCGGTTGCGCTCGCCGCCTGAGAGCTGTCCGACGACCTTCTGCTGATCGCTGCCCTTGAAGTTGAAGGCGCCGACATAGGCGCGGGTCGAGATGCTTTGTTTGCCGAATTCGAAATGGTCCATTTCGTCCGACACTTCCTGCCAGACATTCTTGGTCGGATCGAGATGATCTCGGCTCTGGTCGACGTAGCCGAGGTGGACGGTGTCACCGATCTCAATCTTGCCCGAGTCCGGCTCTTCCTGGCCTGTGATCATCTTAAAAAGTGTCGATTTCCCAGCACCGTTCGGGCCGATAACGCCAACGATACCACCGCGCGGAAGGATGAAGTCAAGATTGTCGAACAGCAGCTTATCACCATAGGCCTTGGTCAGGCCCCTGGCCTCGATGACCTTGCCGCCCAGGCGTTCCGGATTCTGGATAAGAATTTCGGCTGAGCCCACCTTGCGGTTTTCCTGACTGTCGACCAGGTCGTCGAAGCGCTGGATACGCGCCTTCGATTTCGACTGGCGACCCTTTGCGGATTTCTTGATCCACTCCAGTTCGTCCTTGATGGCCTTCTGCTTGCCCTCGTCCTCGCGGCCTTCCTGGTCCAGGCGCTTGGCCTTCTTTTCCAGATAGCCGGAATAATTGGCTTCGTAGATGTAATAGCGGCCCCGATCGAGCTCCAGCACCCAGCTGACGACGTTATCGAGAAAATAGCGGTCATGGGTGACGAGGATGACGTTGCCCGGATAGTCCATCAGGTGCCGTTCCAGCCAGGCGACGCTTTCGGCGTCGAGATGGTTGGTCGGCTCGTCGAGCAGCAGGATGTCGGGTTTCTGGAGGAGCAGCCGGCAGAGCGCGACGCGGCGCTTCTCACCGCCGGAGAGGTTCTCCACACTCGAATCCGCAGGCGGACAGCGCAGTGCGTCCATGGCGATACCGAGCGTCGTGTCGAGATTCCAGCCGTCGGCTGCGTCGATCTCTTCCTGCAGCTTGCCCATCTCGGCCATCAGCGCGTCGAAGTCGGCGTCCTCCGGCGGATCGCCCATCAGCGTCGTAATCTCGTTGAAACGCGTGATCTTGTCGGCGACGCCGCCAATGCCGTCCATGACATTTTCCTTGACGGTCATGTCGGGATTCAGCTGCGGTTCCTGCTCCAGATAGCCGACGGTGATATTCTCGCCCGCCCAAGCCTCGCCCGTGAAATCCTTGTCGCGGCCAGCCATGATCTTCATCAGGGTTGATTTGCCGGTGCCGTTTGGACCGACGATGGCGATCTTCGTGCCCGGATAGAATTGCAGCGTCAGATTTGAAATTACTGGCTTCGGCTGGTTGGGATAGGTCTTCGTCAGATCCTTCATGACGAAAGAATATTGGCCCGCGCTCATTTGCAGCCTCCGGTCGGTTGAATTTCAGAAGGGTTCAGCGAACCCGTTCGATCAGATCGAGTGTGCCGGACAGATAGGCGTGAACATGCGCGCGCGCAACAGAACGTCCATCGAGGAAACGGCGCAGGCGATAGGGATTGGTGCCGGGCGCATTGATTCCTTCGTCCACCAGGGTGGCCGATTTGACGCCGCAGTCGGCCAGAATCGCCTCTCCCTTCGCGTCGAACCCGCCGCTTGGGTAGCAGAACTGGTCCAGCGGTTTGTCCGCGCCAATCATGCTTCGCAGATGGGCGCGGTTTTCCGCCAGTTCCTCCGCGA
Source organism: Pacificimonas sp. (assembly GCA_049650205.1). GTDB lineage: Bacteria > Pseudomonadota > Alphaproteobacteria > Sphingomonadales > Sphingomonadaceae > Pacificimonas. Next base: position 2,979 of record JBARZR010000116.1, read on the forward strand.
CGTGGTCGACACCATCGTGCAGGCCGCGGTGGCGATGGGTATGAAGCTGGATGTCGAGGCCGCGCGCGCTGGCGTCGCCGATTTCCTCCGGCGTCATCAGGTGGAACTGGCGTTCCCCGAACCAGGGTTCAGTTCCGACGCCGAACCGGTCGGCGATGGCGCGGAGCGCGGCGATCCGGTCCTTGTACGGCAGCGCGTCGATGGCGGGGCGTATGTAAGCGCCCGCAGCCTCCCGACTGTCGTCATCGTCCAGAATGAGGGGCGCGGTCACAGGCGGCAGCAGATCCGAAAGGACGTATGTTCCGGACGCCGCCCGATTAAGCAGGTAGTTTACCGCGACATTGACGACCGGGCCGCCCTTCTGCGCGTAATAGGTCGTGACATAGCAGGTCGCGGGCAGCCTCAGCCGTTCGAACACCGGCAGCATATGCGTGTATGTGGAGGCCCAGCCATCATCTATTGTGATGACTGTGGCTCCGTCAGGGACGCGGTCCTCCGCAAGCAGGTCCACGGCCTCACCAAGTGGCAACACCGGAAAGCCGGATTCGGCGAGCCACTCCATACGCGTGGTGAACTGCGCCGCGGGCATGAACAGCCGGTCGCCAAATGGGCTGTCGTCTATGGTCCAGAGGCCGTGATAGCAGAGGATTCGCAGGGAGCCGCGGGTCAGCCGGCGCGCCGCACGCATTCCGCCAACGGCCTCTGTAGTATTGAATATCAATGACTTGATCGACACACGCTTCCCTCTCACCGGACTCCTTAGCCGAGTGATTGTAATGAATCTTGCATGAATGTCAGTTGCTGCTAATTATCCGCGCGCGGTTTGGGGTAAACACATAATGGACGCCCCGCCGAGTTGACGTGCCGAGGGAGGCATTTTTGAAGTAAGGACAAGCACCAAACGAGAGGACGCCTGCCGCGACCTGTTGCCGTGCAAAATCCATACTTCGACTATATCGCCCCCGAAACATCTGGAACCGGCCGCCGGAACATTCATGACAACTGAAACGTTCGGCGACTGGAAACATAGGAGAGTATCATGAAGAAGTTCGCAATCGCATTCGCTGG
>JBARZR010000117.1:0-7033 GCA_049650205.1 Pacificimonas sp.
CATGGCGGCAAGGATGCCGGTCAGGGTGACGGTGACGCGCACGCGGTCGTCCATGATTTCCAGCTGGGCCGACGCGCTCTGGCCGAGCGCACGATAATCGAGAAACATGGTATCGCCAGTCCAGTGATGGACCGCCTTCCCTCCTGGCAGCATTGCAAGCAGCTTCGGCAGGCCTTCGCCGATGCGCTGCTTCGCGGCCTCCCGGCCAAGCTGGTGCGGGACGTCTTCGGTGAAGGTCTGTTCTGCCATTATGTCTTCATGACAGAACAGAGGGTATTCAGGCAAGACAGGGGCATGATCCTTTCGGACCGGCCCCCGTCCCTTTTCTAACTGCGGCGGAAGCGACGGGCGCCGACCGCGAAAAGCCCAAGACCAAGCAGGCCGAGCGTTGCCGGTGCCGGAACCTGACTGGAGAACACCTCGATATCACCAGCGGCCATTTCACCATTGCCGCCCACTTCGCCGATGTAGAGGAACAGGCCCGACGACATCATGGACGAGGTGAGGTTGAAGGCAATGCTGCCGCCATCGCCGAGGCTGATGAAGCCATCGGGCGTGACCGTGGTCGCATTTCCGTCAAAAAGTCCAAGTCTGGCCACGCTGTCATCGACATTTGTGCCCGCTGCATTCGTTCCGAACAATTTGGGCGCAAGAGGGGGGCGCTGGGTTCCCGCCGAGAAGAATGTTCCGCCAACGGCAAAGTCGAAGACGGAAATCCCGACCGCGGCGGCTGCGCATGCTGCCGTTGCGCAATCTGTTGTGGACAGCTTGATACCATCGAGATCGAAACCGGAAAATTCGCTCGGCGAGCCACCGAAACCCGATCCGCTATCGTTAATCTGGATGGCAGCGATATTGAAGGATCCAAGGCTCGACAGGTCGGCCTTGAATATCTGCGTTGCCGCTGGCGTTCCGCCTGTGGAGCCGGTCAGTCCAGTAAGTGCGACGGGAACCGCATTGGCTGCCGTGGACAGTGCCGACACAGCGACTGCCGCGATAAGAATGTGCTGTTTCATTGGAAATTCCTTTTGTTGTGTGACGCAGGAAACGCAACAGACGTAGGAACTGCCGAAAGCACAGCAATAATTATGCCAATATAACAGAATTCATATATTGACGTGAGTTAGGAAGTCAGCCGTTCGGCAAGTGTAAAGTCAGCCGACAGATCGTTCGCTATCTCTCATGATCGCTTTTGAAGAGAGGCTCGAATCCGCCCCAGAACATGCGCATGCCGTCGAATGGCATCTCCATATCCTGCATGGAGGAGTCGGACTGCATCTTTTCCGCCGCCGCATCGCAGGTCTCTTTGTCAGGCCAGACGATCCATGACGACACGATTGTCTCGTCATCCTTCGCGTTCGTGGCGCGGTAAAAGTCGGTCTGCTTGCCCTTCGCCACGTCGACGCCCCAGTTTTCCTGCATGGAAAGGGCGCCATAGCCCTTGAACATCGGCCATGCGTCTGCCGCCATCTTGGAATAGGCGTCCTTGTTGGCCGTGGGAACCGCCAGAACAAAACTCTGGATATAGGTCATGATCTCTCCTCCTCCTCATCCCCCTCACCGAGAGGATATAGCGGAAGTCGCAGCTAGCCGAGCGCTTTTTTCAGCAGCTCATTAACCACCGCCGGATTGGCCTGGCCCTTCGTCGCTTTCATGGTCTGGCCGACGAAGAAACCGAACAGTTTGTCCTTGCCACCCCTATATTCGGCGACCTTGTCGGCGTTCGCCTCCAGCACCCTGGCGATTTCCGCCTCGATGGCGCCGGTGTCGCTGACCTGTTTCAGGCCGCGCTCCTCGACGATCTTTTCGGGGTCGTCACCGGTTTCGAGCATGATGGCGAAGACATCCTTGGCGAGACGCCCTGAAAGCGTGCCGTCGGCGACGAGCGCGAGGAGTTCCGCACCCTGCCCCGGGCGGATCGGGCTGTCGGCGATTGACTTGCCGAGGCCGTTCAGCGCACCGAACAGGTCGGAGATGACCCAATTCGCGGCGGCCTTGCCGACGGCGGTCTGATCCTTGCCCTGTTTCAACGCGGTTTCGTTGAGCAACAATTCGAAATAGGCGGCGGTTTCCTGCTCCGCCGTCAGAACCTTAGCATTATATTCGCTGATGCCGAGCTGCTCGATATAGCGCGCGCGCTTCGTATCGGGGAGTTCCGGCAGGGCCTTGCGGCAGTCGTCGATATAGGCGTCGTCGAACACCAGCGGTAAGAGGTCGGGGTCCGGGAAATAGCGGTAGTCATGCGCTTCCTCCTTCGACCGGAGCGAGCGCGTTTCCATGCGGTTCGGATCGAACTGGCGGGTTTCCTGATCGACGGTTCCGCCCGCCTCCAGCAGCTCCACCTGGCGTGCGGCCTCGATCTCGACCACGGTTTCGATGAAGCGCACCGAATTGACGTTCTTGCATTCCGTGCGGGTACCGAGTTCGCCGCCCGGTTTACGGACGGAAACGTTGACGTCCGCGCGCATGCTGCCCTGATCCATATTGCCATCGCAGCTGCCGACATAACGCAGGATGGAGCGCAGTTTGCGGACATAGGCCCCGGCCTGCGCAGGCGAGCGCATGTCGGGTTTGGAAACGATCTCCATGAGCGCAACGCCGGACCGGTTGAGGTCGACATAGCTGAAGTCGGGCGACTGGTCATGAATGGACTTGCCCGCATCCTGTTCCAGATGGATGCGCTCGATTCCAATGGTGGCGCTGTCCTCGCCCTCCGGCTCGATCAGGATTTCGCCTTCACCGACAATGGGATGCGCGAACTGGCTGATCTGGTAACCCTGCGGTAGATCCGCGTAGAAGTAATTCTTGCGGTCGAAGCGCGACCATTTGTGGATTTCGCAGTTGAGCGCGAGGCCCGTCCGTACCGCCTGCCGCACGGCCTCGCCATTGATAACCGGCAGCATTCCCGGCATGGCGGCGTCGACCAGCGACACCTGCGTGTTCGGCTCCGACCCGAAATCGGTCGCCGCGCCGGAAAACAGCTTGGCGTGAGTCGTAACCTGTGCGTGGACTTCAAGGCCGACCACGACCTCCCATTCGCCGGTTTCGCCTTGTACGCGGTAATCAGTCATCGCTTCTTCCTGTTTCGCGCGCGCTGTCGTTTGCGTGCACGCTTCGATTGTTTCTTACGACTATCTTCTGGTTTAGGCTTTTTTCTACCATTCAGTTTTGCACGCCATTTTTTTGGTAGAAAAGCATGAATGACACCCTCGAAAACGAATTGCAGAATTGGTTGAACAACCCACTTTCCGATTGCTTCATCAAGCGGCATGCAGTTCAGCCGAAAGTAAAAGGCTTTGACTTGTCGCGCCCATAGCTCGTGGCCATCCATAATGCCCCCGGCCCGTCACCGGCTCGCCCTCAAAAGTTCCTGCTCGGTCACATTGAGTTCGTTCTGAAAAATCTCCGCGCCCTGCCCTGTTCCGTTCACATCAATGGAATTGCAAAGGATGACGGTCAGATCGCTATATTCTGGAAATTCGCGCAACTGCCGCACGGCGACGATCTTCTCGACCGGACCAATGTCTTTCGCTTCGATGCGTCGCAGAACGGCAGTAAATGCCTCGAAACGGCGTAACTTTTCAGCCGAAAGCGCCGACGCACGATTCTTGATGAGGGTCAGGGCAAGAAGCAAAATCGGCAATCCGATAAGCGCACCCAGGAGAATTGCCGGAATGAAGGCGTTGCTCACCACCATTTCTCCGGCTGCGCGGTGAACCCCGCCGCGCGTTCCAGCGCATAGCCCGCATTGAACAGCTCTTCCTCGCCAAGCGCCTTGCCGATCAGGTGCAGGCCGAGCGGCAAGCCGTCGGCGTTGACGCCTGCGGGGACGCTCATGGCGGGGAGGCCCGCGAGGCTGGCGGGGACGCAGAAGACGTCGTTCAGATACATGGCGATGGGATCGTCGGACTTCGCGCCTGCCGGGAAGGCGGCGCTGGGCGCGGTCGGGGTCAGGATCATGTCGCACAGTTCGAAGGCGGCGTCGAAATCCTGCTTGATGAGCGTGCGAACCTTCTGCGCCTGCAGATAATAGGCATCGTAATAGCCCGCCGACAGGACATAAGTGCCGATCATGATGCGGCGTTTGACCTCGTCGCCGAAGCCCGCGCTGCGCGTCGCCTCATACATGTCTATGAGATTGCCGCCGTCCGGTGTTTCGCGCTGACCATAGCGCACGCCATCATAGCGGGCGAGGTTCGACGACGCTTCGGCGGGGGCGATGATGTAGTAGGTCGGCAACGCGTATTTCGTGTGCGGCAGGGAAATCTCGACGATCTCCGCGCCCGCATCGCGCAACATGTCCGCGCCCCTGGACCAGAGCGCGTCGATCTCGGCGGGAATGCCCTTGATGGTGTATTCCTTGGGGATGCCGATGCGCCTGCCCTTGATTTTGCCGGTCAGCGCCGCCTCGAAATCGGGGACGGGCAGGTCGAGGCTGGTTGAATCCTTCGGATCGAAACCCGCCATCGACTGCAGCATGATCGCGCAGTCGCGCACGTCGCGCGCCATCGGGCCCGCCTGATCGAGCGAGGAGGCGAACGCCACCGTACCCCAGCGCGAGCAGCGGCCATAGGTCGGTTTGAAGCCCGTGATCCCGGTGAAGGCGGCGGGCTGGCGGATGGAGCCACCGGTGTCCGTGCCGGTCGCGCCCGCGACGATGCGCGCGGCGACGGAGGCGGAGGAGCCGCCGGACGACCCGCCGGGAACCAGCGTTTCCCCATTCGCGCCGCGCCAGGGATTGACGACATTGCCCCAGGCGCTGGTTTCGTTGGACGAGCCCATGGCGAACACGTCCATGTTGAGCTTGCCGAGCATGGCCGTACCGTCCGCCAGCAAGTTGGCGCTGACCGTGGATTCATACTCCGGTTTGAAGCCTTTCAGGATGTTCGATCCCGCCGTGGACTCGACGCCATAGGTGCAGAACAGATCCTTGATGCCAAGTGGGATCCCGGCCAGCGGTTTCGCGCTGCCATCCGCCAGCGCCTTGTCGGCGGCGTCCGCGGCAGCGCGGGCGATGTCCGGCGTTTCCACGGTGAAGGCGTTGAGCGCACGGGCGCCCTCGACGGCCGCAATGTGCGCGTCGGTAAGTTCGCGGGCGGAAAAGGACTTGTCGCGCAGGCCCGCCTGCATGGCGGCGATGCTTAGGTCGTTCAGGTTCGTCACTATACGCCTTTTCTTCTGGATCCCGGATCGGTCGCGGCTGCGCCGCTGTCCGGGATGATCTCGCTGTTCGCTGCGCTCACTACTCAATCACCTTGGGCACGGCAAAGAAACCGTGGACGGCCTTGGGCGCGTTCGCCAGCACCTTGTCCTGAACCGCACCGTCCGTGACGACATCCTCACGCCAGCGCAGCGTGTTGGCGATGACGGCGGTGGTCGGCTCGACACCCTTGGTATCAACCTCGCCCAATTGCTCGACCCAGCCGAGGATGTTGTTGAGTTCGTCCTTCATCGGCTCGACCCGGTCCTCGGGCAGCTTGATGCGGGCAAGATGGGCGATCCTGCGCACGGTATCGGCGTCGACTGACATGGGGACTCCGTATTGGTGTTGTATGGCATATGCGGATAACGGCCATGCTGCGGTGCGGCAAGCAGGCTGCCCCTAGAAACTCAGGATACCGCCGGGATTTTGTGATTCTATTCTGCGATGCCGGGCGGCATTGCACCCGATGTCGGCACCAGCACCGATCCCATCGCACGTGCCGATGCCTACGCCTTCACGGCCAAGTTCCATATGACGCAGCCTTTCGCGCGATACGCTGTCGAGCGGACCTTTCGGGTCGAAAACACCCTCACGGTCGGCGAGGCGATATTTCGAGCGCTCCGGCTCAAGGCGGGCGCAAATGTTGATGGTGCCGTCTTCCCCAATTGGTTGGCAGGCAGCACGGAATGCGGAGCGGGCCCGCATATCGGACAGATCGGAATCTGGCGGGATGTCCTGTGCCAAAGCCGGACAGGCAAGCCATAGCAGCGGTGCGTACCGGATCATATTACCCCCGGATGATTACGGAGCTTCTAGACCGCCTCCCCCGCCGCGACGCCGCTGGCCCAGGCCCATTGGAAATTGTAGCCGCCCAGCCAGCCGGTGACATCGACGCCTTCGCCGATGAAGTAGAGGCCGGGGACATTCTTTGCTTCCATGGTTTTCGACGACAGGTCGGCGGTGGAGACGCCGCCCGCGGTGACTTCGGCCTTGGCGAGGCCCTCGGTGCCGTTGGGGTTGAAGGCCCAGCGGTGGAGGCGGGTGCTGGCGCCTGCGAGCTTGCGGTCGGGGAGGTTGGCGAGTTCGCCGGTGAGGCCGATGCGCTCGGCGAGTTTCGACGCGAGGCGGTCGGGCATCAGGCTGCCGAGCGCGTTCGTCATGTGAATGCGCGGGCGTTCGCGCTTTTGCTCGACCAGCCAGTCGGCGGGGAGGCCGGGGAGGAAGTCGATGGCGATGTCCTGACCGCTGCGCCAGTAACTGGAGATCTGAAGGATGGCGGGGCCGCTGAGGCCGCGATGGGTGAAGAGCGCCGCCTCGCGGAAGCTCGTCTTGCCGCAGCTGGCGATGACTTCCGTGGCGACGCCGCTGAGTTCGCGGAACAGGATCTGCGTGCCGCCGAGGGTGAGGGGTACGAGCGCGGGGCGCGGCTCGACGACCTTCAGGCCGAATTTGCGGGCGATGTCATAGGCGAAGCCGGTTGCGCCCATGGCCGGGATGGACGGGCCGCCTGTGGCGATGACGAGCGATTTTGCGCTGACGCGGTCGAGGCCGACGCGCAGGTGATAGCCGGTGTCGTCGCGGGTGATGTCGCTGACATTCTTGCCGAACGACGTCTCAACGCCTGCGCCGGCGCATTCGGTCATCAGCATGTCGACGATCTGGCGGGCACTCTGGTCGCAGAACAGCTGGCCAAGGGTCTTTTCGTGCCAGGCGATGCCGTATTTGTCGACGAGTGCGATAAAATCCTGCGCCGTGTAGCGGCTGAGCGCGGATTTCATGTAATGCTTGTTGGCGGACAGGAAGCGATCGGGCGCGGTGTTTATGTTGGTG
>JBARZR010000118.1:0-2614 GCA_049650205.1 Pacificimonas sp.
GGCGGCGGCGATCATGCGGATGGCGTCGTCGTCAATCTGCACGCCTTCCGATTCCGCGACGGTTTTGAAATGCGCCTCCAGCGTCTCCATGGGGATGCGTTTCAGGTCGAACCGCTGCGTCCGGGACAGGACGGTGACGGGCACCTTGTCCAGTTCGGTGGTCGCGAAAATGAATTTCACATGCGGCGGCGGTTCCTCGAGCGTTTTGAGGAGCGCGTTGAAGGCGCTTTTTGACAGCATGTGGACTTCGTCGATGATGTGGATCTTGTAGCGGCCCGACACGGACGAATAGCGCACCGAATCGATGACCGCGCGCATGTCGTCGACACCGGTGTGGCTGGCGGCGTCCATCTCGACGACGTCGATGAAGCGCCCCTCGGTGATGGCCCGGCACGGCTCGCACACGCCGCACGGGTCGATGGTTGGTCCGCCCATACCGTCAGGCCCGATGCAATTCAGCGCTTTGGCGATCAGGCGGGCGGTGGACGTCTTCCCCACGCCGCGCACGCCGGTCATCAGGAAGGCGTGGGCGATGCGGTCCCTGGCGATCGCGTTGGCCAGCGTCTGCACCATCGCGTCCTGCCCGATCAGGTCGGCGAATCGCGTCGGCCGGTATTTGCGCGCCAGCACCTGATATTCGGGCTGCGGCGCGGCGTCGGTTTCGGCTTCCAGGGAAAATTCTGACATGGGCGGAGTGTAGGCGCTAAAGGCGCGAATGTCAGGTGGAGAGTTTGAAAATGGTGGAAGCCGGAACGACCTGCGACGAATTCGTTACGGCTGCTTCCTTCCGGACCTGACCGGGTTGGCGAGTGCCGCACCCGCCCGACTTCCGCTGCGGTATATGGGGAGTGACCGTGATTCGCGCAAGGATTGGTCCCGCTTTCAAAACGCACGTCATACCGGCGCAGGCCGGTATCCAGTCCCCATGCCGACAGACAAGCGGTTGTTGCACGGGCAGGACTGGACCCCGCCCTCCGGCGGGGTGACGGTTGGTTTTTTGGCTAATCAGGCCTTTCCATCTGAAACTTCCCCGCGTCGAGCGCTTCGAAATAGTCCGCCGGACCGCCGCCGCGCAGGATCGGACGTGCCTTCGTCGTGACGTAAACACCATCCTCGATCATGGCGCCGTCGATGTGGATGCCGACGGCTTCGCCCATGATCAGCCAGGTGTCGGTGTCGCCGCCCGCGCGGGTCCGCAGGCGGACGATCTGTGTCACTTCGCATTCGAAATTGACGGGACTGGCGGCGACGCGGGGCGGCTTGACGAGCTCGGACGGGACGGCCTCCAGCCCGCTCACTACCCATTCGTCCCTGTCCGTCTGCGCCGATGTCGCGTTCATCGCCCCGGCCAGGTCGCGCGTGGCGAGGTTCCAGACGAATTCGCCGGTCGCCTCCGCGTTCGCGACGCTGTCCTTGTGCCCGACCGAGGAAAATCCGATCAGCGGCGGGCGGTAGTTGAACAGGTTGAAAAAGCTGTAGGGCGCGAGGTTGCGCTTTCCGGTGGCGGACAGCGTGCTGACCCAGCCGATGGGGCGCGGCGCGATGATGGCGTTCAGGGGATCGTGGGCGAGGCCATGGCCGTCTTCGGGCTTGTAGAAGTGGCGGTCGGTGATGATGCTTCCTTTCGGCATGGGTCTCTCTGCCAACGCCGCATTGTTTCGGGAGTTGCAGGCTGCCAGAACCTCTGCTTTCACGGCGGCCATGACGGACATATTCTCGCGCGCGTTCACGCCCGCCCCGACCGGTTTTTCAGGTTCCATGATCGACCGGGTCGATGCCATGCGGCGCGACGGGGAACAGTTGTGGGCGGCGCGGCGGCATCCGGGCGCGCGCTGGTTGCCCTTCGCAGAGCTGAAACCGCTGGTGCGGGGCGAGGCGCTGGGCTGGATCCGGCGCGTGGATGTGCCAGACGACGCGCTGACGATCATGTTGGGCATGGATGAGGGCGAACCGCGCTTCGCCGTCGCGCTGGCACCTGCAGACCTGGATGAGGACGCGCTGGACGGCGGCGCGTTCGCCGATGCGCGCGGGGCGGCGATGTCCATGGCGGCGGACCAGGCGGCAATCGTCGCGCAGGGCCGTTCCCTGCTGGACTGGCATTTGCGGCACGGCTTCTGCGCCAAATGCGGCGGCGGGACGGAGATAGCGAAGGCGGGCTATGCGCGCGAATGCGGCGCTTGCGGCGCGGAGCATTTCCCGCGCACCGACCCCGTCGTCATCATGCTGGCCGTGGACGGCGACAATTGCCTCCTCGGTCGCCAACCAATGTTTCCCAAGGGGTTCATGTCGGCGCTGGCAGGGTTCGTCGAACCGGGCGAATCGCTGGAGGAAGCCGTACGGCGCGAGATTTACGAGGAGGTCGGCGTCCGCACGGCGCGCGTCGCCTATGTCGCCAGCCAACCCTGGCCGTTTCCATCAAGCCTGATGGTCGGCTGTTTCGCGGAGGCGACGACGACCGACATCCGGCTGGATGAGCATGAACTGGAGGAGGCGCGCTGGTTCACGAAAGACCAGGTGCGCGCTGTTCTCAATGGCGACGGACCCTTCCTGTCGCCGCCGCCGATGGCGATTGCCTGGACCCTGCTGAAGACGTGGGTGGACGCCTAGCTGGCGG
>JBARZR010000119.1:0-3027 GCA_049650205.1 Pacificimonas sp.
GCTATCTATCAGTTCGTCATCCTCGCGAATGCGGGGATCCGGGTTGGCAAACCGTTCTGTAAGGCTGGATCCCCGCATTCGCGAGGATGACGATATTGCAAGATTTTGCACTGTGATTGCACGCTCCGGCATTTCCAGCACTTCGCCTGCCCGCGCGCGTTTATAGGCGCGTTCGCCGTCCACCTTCAGTGCGGAATAGGCGGGCGGACGCTGGCGGATCAGTCCTGTAAAACGCGGCAGAATGAGGGCGATCGCGTCGATGGTGGGGCGCGTGTCGCTTTCCGCAACCACCTCGCCTTCCAGATCGTCCGTCGCCGTCTCCGCGCCGAAACCGATCGTGAAATCATAGCTCTTGTCGCCGTTCAGCATGCGCCCGGTCAGCTTCGTCGCCTCGCCCAGCGCGATCGGCAGAACCCCTGTCGCGAGCGGGTCGAGCGTACCGCCATGGCCGACCTTCGGCTTCCGGATGCCGTCGTCGCGCATCAGCCGCTTCACCCGCGCCACACCGCCTGCGGATGTGACGCCGATGGGTTTGTCGAGAATGATCCACCCGTGCATGTTCCTGACCTCCGCTGCATACGCCTTCCGCCCCGGCTCCGCATCTTGCGGCGGCAGGCCGAACCTCTTACCGATATGAGCAGTCTTGGGGGAGATAGACATGCTGGAGGGATTGAAGGACTGGACATACCGGCGCTACTGGGCCGATGAGACGCGCCCCTATCAGCATTTGCGCGATGTGCTCGCGGAAAAGGTCGGTGCGGGCACCGCCGTTCTCGACCAGGGCTGCGGCTATCGCGCGCCCACGCTTTGCGAGTTGAAAGGCCGCGGCGCGACGCTGCGCGGTATCGACCTGGTCGAGTTTGACAATCACGACCCCGACCTCGACCTGCACAAGGGCGATCTGGCGCGAACGCCTTATGCGGAGAAGGAGTTCGACCTCGTCTATTCACGCAGCGTCATGGAGCATGTCGTCGATCCAAATGCGGTCTACGCCGAAACGAACCGCATCCTGAAACCGGGCGGGCGCTGGCTGTTCCTGACGGCCAACCGGTGGGATTATGTCTCTCTGGTCGCGCGCGCGGTGCCGAACCGGCTGCACCGCCGCATCGTCCGCACATTCGAGGGGCGGAACGAAGCCGACACCTTTCCGACGGCCTACCGGACCAACGACCGCAAACAGATCGGGGGACTGGCGGCGCGGCATGGCTTCCAGATACGGGGTTTCGAGTATCTTAGCCAATATCCGTCGATGTTTGTCGGAAACGGCGCTGCGTTTCTGGCGGCGACCGCCTATGAGAAACTGCTGATGGACATAAACGCCCTCCGCGGCCTGCGCGGCTGGCTGTTCGTGGAGCTGGAGAAAAGTTAGGCCCGGCCCTTCAGCCGTTGCATGAAATGGCGGCGGCAGAGCGCGACATACTGGTCGTTGCCGCCAATTTCCACCTGGTCGCCATCCGCGATTGTACGCCCGCGTTCGTCGACGCGCAGGTTCATGGTGGCCTTCCGCCCGCATTCGCACACGGCCTTCAGTTCTACCAGCGCATCGGCCAGCGCGAGCAACGTGCCGGAGCCAGCGAACAATTCGCCCTGAAAATCCGTGCGCAGGCCATAGCAGACGACGGGTATATCCTCCTCGTCCGCCAGACGCGCGCATTGCCACACCTGGTCTTTCGACAGGAACTGCGCTTCGTCGATCAGGACGCAGGCCAAGCGCTGCCCACGATGTTCCGAGAGGGCGGCGGCGTGCAGATCCGTTTCCCCTTCGAACCGGTGCGCGTCGGCGTGAAGACCAATCCGGGACGCAATCGCGCCGAAACCCGCGCGATTGTCGAGGGCGGCGGTCCAGAGCATCGTCTGCATCCCACGCTCGCGATAGTTGAACGCCGCCTGCAGGAGTGTCGAAGATTTGCCCGCGTTCATGCTGGCATAGTAAAAATAGAGCTTGGCCATGCCGTCAGGACGCGTCCAGCACCGTTACGGAGACAGGTGTGTTTTCACCGGCGCGACGCGCGATGTTAGCGTCGAAGGTGGCGAAGCTGCCCGCCTGCTCGCCTGCGGCGATATGGATCATGTCGGCGAAATCCGCCCCCAGCCTGTAGCGCTCAAGCGCCCAGAACGCCGTTCCTTCGCGTTCGACTAAAATGGTATCGAACGACATAAGCTCGAACAGCGCGGCAGCCAGCTGGGATCGCGGCAGACCGTATCTCGACCTCAATACCCATTCCGTTTCGATGAGAACCGTCAGCGTCAGATACGCCGCGCCGCGAAGCACGTCTTCCGCAATCTGAGCCTGTCTGTCGTCGTCGCGGACAATCGTGCGGACGACGACGTTCGTATCCACGACGATCATTTCGGAGGCGTGTTCGCGAACATTTCGTCGACGGCGCGGTTCATGTCCTCGATAGTCGCAGGCGGACCTTTGTAGTCGACAATCTTCCGAAGGTTGGCGAGCGCCTCGTCCATTGGTTTCTTGCGAATGCAGGAAGGCTTCGACAGCAGAATGCCCTCCGGCGTTTCCCGCACATCAAGCGCATCACCGGGTGCCAGGTTCAGCCGATCGCGAACATCCTTGGGGATGACGACCTGGCCTTTTGCGGAAATTTTTGTCTGCGCGGTCATGAATCGCAAGTTACGTCTTACCCGGTAAGACGTCAATCTTCAATTTTGTCTTTAAGGTCGGATGCGACGCGATCCGACCGCAGCAATGCGTCGATTTTTGCGGCCTCGGTGTAGCTTTTGTCGAGGCGGAATTTCAGTTCCGGCGTATATTTGGTGGAAAGCGCACGGGCGACATGGCCGCGCAGGAAGCGGACATTCTTGCGCAACGCCTTCAGCATGACGTCGTCATCGCCGCCTAGCGCTTTCACATACACCGCCGCGTGGCGCAGATCGGGTGACACGCGCACTTCGCTGACGCTGACGATAATGTCCGCCAGATCGGCATCATGCACCTCACCCCGCTGCAGCAGCGACGCGAGCACATGGCGCACCTGCTCGCCGATTTTCAGCAGGCGGACGGATTTGGTT
>JBARZR010000120.1:0-5225 GCA_049650205.1 Pacificimonas sp.
GGATCAGACAGACTCGCGCAGCTTCAACACCGTCTATCTGGAACCCTCGCTCAGCGTTCCGCTCGGCGACGACTACCGCCTGACCGCCGCCCCGCGCGCCTGGGTCTATTTCGGCGATCTGGAGGACAATCCCGACATTGGCAGCTTCCGCGGCAACAGCGGCCTGCGCCTGACCCTGGCGCGGCGTGACGGCGCGCGTCTGGAAACCTATGCGCAGGGGTTTCTGGGTACGGGACGGGGCAGCGTGCAGACCGACCTCAGCTATCCTGTGAACTTTGGCTTTCTCGACGACGTCAACCTGCGCCTGCACGGCCAGCTGTTCGCGGGCTATGGCGACAACCTCCTCGATTATAACCGCCAATCCACCCGGTTCCGGCTTGGCGTCAGTCTGATCCCCTGAGCGCGGTTTCCTTCTCGAACAGATAATCCCGTGTCAGCGGCAGGGCGTGGCGGTCCTTGACATATTGCAGTTGGTAATTCGCCATGCCGCCAAAGCGGAAGGCGACTTCTGATCCCGCCAGATATAGCTGCCACATGCGGAAAAAGCGCTCGTCATACAGATTGACGATCTCGTCCCGCGCGCCGACTGTGCGATCATACCATGCGTGCAGGGTCTTGGCGTAATGCAGGCGCAGCGTTTCGCAGTCGGTCATGATCAGCTTATGTCGCTCGCTGACCCTGACAATCTCCGACAGCGCCGGGATGTAGCCGCCCGGGAAGATATATTTCGACGTAAACGCATCCGTCGTGCCGGGGCCGCCCATGCGGCCGATGGTATGCAGCAGCATGACGCCGTCCTTGGTCAGCAGGCGGTGACACTGGCGGAAGAATTCGCGGTAATGCGGTGGGCCGACATGTTCGAACATGCCGACGCTGACGATGCGGTCGAAACTGCCAGTCAGGTCGCGGTAGTCGGTGAGCCGGAACCGCACCTTGTCCTGCAACCCGGCCTCGGCGGCGCGGCGCTGGGCGACCTTCAGCTGTTCCTCCGAAAGGGTGATTCCAGTGACATCGACACCAAACGTCTTGGCCAGATAGATCGCCATGCCGCCCCAGCCGCAGCCGATGTCGAGCACGCGCTGACCGGGATGAAGCGCCAGTTTCGCGGCGATATGCTGTTTCTTCGCCAGCTGCGCCTCGTCCAGGGTCATGTCCGGCCGCGCGAAATAGGCGCAGCTATATTGCCAGTCCTCATCCAGAAAGAGCGCGTAGAGCCGGTCCGACAGGTCGTAATGATGCGCGACGTTGCGCCGGGACCGCCGCCGCCAGTTCAAGCGGTCGGCCGTTGTCGCCAGCCGTTTCAGTCCTTTCAGCGGGCTTTTCCCCTCCAATGTGTTTCCGCTGCCAAAGCTGACATTCTGTTTGATCAGAAAAAGAAATTCGCGGAGATCGCCGCCTTCGATGGCGATGCGGCCGTCCATCCACGCTTCGCCAAAGCCGAGGCGGATGTTGCGCGTGATGGCCTTCGCCGCGCCGTCGTCCGTCAGGCGCAGGGTCATGCTGCCAAACTCGGGATCGGGCGTCCCGAACATGCGGCGCGTGCCGTCCGCCGCGACCAGTTCGACCTCACCGCGTTTCACCAGCCGATCCAGAAGTTTGACAAGAAGCCACATGGCATTGGTCTCCGAATGCTCTTAGTGATTCGATGATGTATCCGAAGCCGGACAAACCGCAACCCGGACAGGAAAGCGTCTGGGACTACCCCCGGCCCGCCATTTGCGAGCCTGTGGATCGACATATACGAATAATGTTCGATGGCGAGGAGATCGCGGTTACGCAGGTCGCCGTCCGCGTATTGGAAACCAGTCATCCGCCGACTTATTACCTACCTGAGAGCGCATTTCGCGCGGATGTTCTACGGCCCGCCTCTGGGCGGTCCCTATGCGAATGGAAGGGGCAGGCGCATTATTACGATGTCGTTACGGCCGGCAAGCGCGCGGAGAGGGGTGCCTGGGGGTATTCTGCGCCCACCCGTGCATTCGCTGCGCTAAAGGATCATGTCGCCATCTACCCGGCCATGATGGAGGCATGCTATCTGGATGGCGAGCGGGTTGAGCCTCAACAGGGCGGCTTCTATGGTGGCTGGATCACCAGCCATGTGGCCGGTCCCTTCAAGGGTGATCCCCGTTATCCGGGAACGAATTTCTGGTGAGGTCGTTGAAAAGTCATGGGTATTAATAACGAACTAGGGAATGCGCTTCCCGGTCGGCGTGCCCGGCTGAAAGCGTTTTTATCACTTAAACTGGAACGAACCATACTGCGCAGCGCGCTTGGTGCTGCCGTTGTCGCTCTCGGGGTGACGGGTGTTGTCGCCGTCGGCCAGCCGGCAGCTGACCCGGTCCAACTTGGCAATGGTAAGGCGGGCGTGGACACGACGCTTTCGCCGATTGCGGATGCCGACATGACTGTTGCGAGCTATGAGCCCATTGCTATTGTCGACATGCCGGATATCCTTCCCGACGCGGCGGCAATTGCGACTGAGGACGCCGTAGCGGCTGCTGAGGATGCGCTAGACGCGGTTGCGGAAGAACTCGGCATCGGCGGTGCCAGCTATTACGGTGACCGTTTCGCGGGCCGGAAAACCGCCAATGGGGAAATCTTCGATCCAATGCAGATGACGGCGGCACACCGCACCTTGCCAATGGGTAGCAAGGTGCGTGTGACCCACGAGAAAACTGGCGAAACCGTCATTGTCAGGATCAATGACCGTGGACCGTTTCACGGCAAGCGCGTCATCGACCTTTCAAAAGCCGCAGCGAAGCGGCTTGGCATGATCCGTACCGGGACTGCGCGTGTGAAACTGGAACTGCTGAAAAGCTAGGTGGCTGCTTCCGCAGCCATTCTGTCGCGATTGGCGCGGCTGACTTTTTCGCTGGCGGTCTTCAACTGGCCACATGCCGCCATGATATCCTTGCCGCGCGGCGTCCGCACGGGGGCACTGATGCCCGCATTGAACACGATCTTGGAAAATGACCGGATACGTTCGGGCGTAGAACAGACATAATCGCTGCCGGGCCAGGGATTGAACGGAATCAGGTTCACCTTCGCAGGCAGGTCGTGCATCTTGAGGAGGCGCACCAGCATGCGCGCGTCTTCGTCCGTGTCGTTCACGTCTTTCAACATGACATATTCGAACGTGATCCGCCGCGCGTTCGAGGCGCCCGGATAGGCCGCGCACGCGCCAAGCAGCTCCTCGATACCATATTTGCGATTAAGCGGCACGATCTCGTCGCGCACTTCCTTGCTCACGGCGTGGAGCGAGACAGCGAGGTTGACCCCGAGTTCCTCGCCGCAGCGCGCCATCATGGGGACGACGCCCGACGTCGAAAGGGTGATGCGCCGTTTCGACAAACCAAGGCCGGTCTCGTCCATAACAACGCCGAGCGCCTGTTTTACATTTTCAAAATTATACAGCGGCTCGCCCATGCCCATCATGACGATGTTGGTCAGCATCCGCGACGCGCCGGTCAGGTCTTCGCCCGGCAGTGGCCACTCGCCCAGCGCGTCGCGCGCCAGCAAAATCTGGCCCGTGACTTCGCCCGCCGTCAGGTTGCGGACCAGCTTCATCGTGCCGGTATGGCAGAATTTGCAGTTCAGCGTGCAGCCGACCTGGCTCGACACGCACAATGTGCCCCGGTCACTGTCCGGAATGAACACCATCTCATATTCATTGCCGTCGTCGGTCTTCAGCAGCCACTTGCGCGTACCATCCTGGCTGACCAGCGCTTCGGTCACATCCGGGCGACCGATGACGAAGTTTTCCGCCAGCAGTGTGCGGTGGACCTTGGCGATGTCAGTCATGACGGCGAAGTCACGCTCCCCGCGCAGGTACATCCACTGCCACAGCTGCTTGGCGCGCAGCTTCGCCTGTTTTTCCGCCAGACCGATGTCGACAAGCGCCGTTTGCAACTGCGGTTTGGTCAGCCCGACAATGTCCAGTCGTCCATCTGCGCGAACAGGAATGTCACGAGGGACGGGGACGGGAGCGTTCGCTCCGGCGATGGACATGGCGGCGGTGTGCATGCCGGGCACATAGGCGCATGTCGTGGCGATTTGAAGGCGGGTCAGTAACCCTTTGGTGCGCCGTCCGTATTGTTCGCGCCAACATGGATCGCCCGTTCCGCACCTCGTTCTATGCGAAACACCGTCCCTTGCGGCGCGTCGCCCGCGATGGGGACGCAGCCGGGTTCGATGGGCGCGCCGCCGACCAGCGCGCCACGCAGGACACGCGCGGTCATGCCATGCGAAATGACGAGTGCGGGGCGCGCGGGGTCGAGGTCGGCCAGCCAGTTGTCCAGGCGCTTGCGGATGTCCGGATACCATTCCCCCTCGGGCGGCTGCACGCAGAACAGGCGGCGGTCCATGTCGACAATAGGTATGCCATCCTCTGCGACGATGTCGGCATAGGTGCGGCCTTCCCAGAGGCCGACATCAATCTCCAGCAGGCGCTCCTCCGGGCGGATGTCGAAATAGTCGCGCTCCAGATGCTCGGCGATGATGGCGGCGGTCTGCAATGTCCGCCCCGCCTTCGACGCCCAAAGATCGATGTCCGGTTTTGCGCCCAGTTCGGCCCTGAGCGCCCTGCCCATCGCTTCCGCTTGCGCGATACCGGTCCGGGTCAGCGGCGTATGGCCCATATGTCCCTGCATGCGCGCTCCGGCGTTGAACACGGTTTCGGCATGGCGGGCGAGATAAAGCGGTGCGGTCATGGTGGTTCCCATAGGCATCGGGTCACCTCAAAGCCAATCTGTTGCCAAAATATCACATGTAATAAAATTGCGCGCGAGGGTTTGGAACGACCGGCGCGTATCACTCATTACAGGGGCCTGGATAGCCAAGGCTGTTCAGGCAAACACATGTAAGGAACTCAGTAATGCTTAAGAAAATTCTCGCTGTCACCGCTGTTGCCGCCGCGATTCCCGCCGCCGCAAGCGCGCAGCAGGTCCGCGAAGTCACACCCTATGCGGGCGTCTCCGTCGGCTATCACCAGCTTGAGGAAATCGATGCTGACGACTTTGGCGGTACTGACGATGTCAGCATCGACGGCTTCACCTATGGCGGCTATGCCGGTGTGCATGTCCCGCTCGGCGAAACGCTGGTCACGGGCATCGAGGGCAATTTCAACCTCGGCACCGGGACGCTCGATAGCGAATATGGCGCGACTGCGCATCTTGGCACGATGATCGGCGAAAATTCCATGCTGTTCGCCCGTGCGGGTTATCAGT
>JBARZR010000121.1:0-2448 GCA_049650205.1 Pacificimonas sp.
GCCAGACCACGCACCGTATGGGGCCCCGGCTCAAGATAGACAAGCAGCAAAAGCGCCATCTGCCGATTTGTCAGGTCAGGCCGCGCGGAGCGGACATAGGAAATAAGCGTTTCCATCCAATCGGAAAGACTACTGGTTACGGAAGCGTCATTATTGAGTTTATAGTCTGTCATACTTGGCCCCGGTCTCTCGTGTTACGCTAGAGAGGTAATTTTTCGTTCAACTATATTAACAGACAATA
Organism: Pacificimonas sp.; assembly: GCA_049650205.1. Lineage (GTDB taxonomy): Bacteria > Pseudomonadota > Alphaproteobacteria > Sphingomonadales > Sphingomonadaceae > Pacificimonas. The sequence continues at coordinate 242 of JBARZR010000121.1, forward strand.
AACGAATATGGTTATAGCGATGCGTCATTTGGCCCCGAAACGGTCTCCGATCATCGCAAAACTGGCCCTTAGACCAAGCGCTTCGCCGCCTTTTGGCCTCCCGGGTTTGGGCGAGGGCATCCACGCAAATGTATCGAAATGAACCCATTTCATGCCGCTATCGACAAATCGCGACAGATAAAGCCCAGCCGTAATCGCACCCGCGAAACCACCAGCTGCGGCGTTTGTGATGTCGGCGATATCCGACTTCAGCATCGGCAGATAATCGGCCCATAATGGCAACCGCCAAACCGGATCGCCGACGTTCTGCCCGCTTTCCGAAAGCGCCTCCGCAACGCTATCGTCGTCCGTCATCATCGCGGGCAGGTCCGGGCCCAGCGCCACGCGCGCCGCTCCGGTCAGGGTTGCGAAATCGATAATCAGTTCCGGTTCTTCTTCGCAGGCCAACGCCAATGCGTCGCACAGCACCAGCCGTCCCTCGGCATCGGTATTGTGAATCTCCACGGAAAGCCCTTTTCGCGTCGCAATAACGTCGCCCGGTCGCAGCGCGTCGCCCGATACGCTGTTCTCGACGGCGGGGATTAACAATGTCAGCCGCACCGGCAGGTCCGCCTGCATCACCAGCCGCGCCAGCGCCAAGGCATGGGCCGCGCCGCCCATGTCCTTCTTCATCAGACGCATTCCAGCAGCCGATTTCACGTCCAGCCCACCGGAGTCGAAACACACGCCCTTGCCGACGATGAACAGGCGGCGCGCGTCGCTACGGCCCCAGTCCAGTCGCACCAGCCGGGGTTCCCGTCCCGCCGCGGCCGCACGCCCCACCGCATGGATGGCGGGATAATTTTCCGTCAGCAGTGCATCGCCGGTGACCGCGCTTACCTTCGCGCCGAATTCGCCGCCTTCGGCGCGAATGGCGGCTTCCAGTTCCGCCGGTCCCATATCTTCGGCGGGCGTGTTCACCAGATCGCGCACCAGCGCCTGTGCGCCCGCGATACGTCCGGTCTCTACGACCAGCCTCTCATCCGCCAGCAACAGGACACGCGGCGCTTCCGTATCCGCATCCGTCAGATACCGGTCGAAGCGATACTGGCCCAGCGCCCAGCCGAGCGCGGCGGCATCCGGCATGTCGCCGACGATCCTGTATCGACCCTCGGGCAGTTTTGCGGGCAGACCGGCCAGCATCCAGACCTCGTCTTTCTCCTCGCCCGTACCCAGCGCGACCTGCCAGTCATCCGCGTCGCCGCCGTGAAGGATCGCCGTCGTCCCGGCCTTTCCGGTAAAGGATGCGGCGGCGACGGCGGCCTTGCCGCGCGGGCTGAGCCCATCCTGCCAATCGGCAAAACCGGACTCCGAAACCAGCAGGATGTCACGCGCATCCTGGTCGCGATCGGCGGCGATATAGCTGTTCATGTCCTGCATTCCGCCCAGCTACCGCCTTGCGAGGCTCAAGGCGAGGCCGTAAAGCGACGCACACGTAAAGATGTACGTTTTCTTGAACACCAGATCATACAGGACATTCCATGGCCACCACTCCCGAAAACGGCGCCGCTGAAGCGCCCCGCCTGCCGCTATTCTACAAGTCGCTGACGCCGCTCTCGTCGCAGACACATGCCGATTTCGGTATCGACAACCGGACGAAGCTGGAGTTCACGCGAGGTATCCACGCCGTGCCGATAACGGTGGATGAGTTCGCGTCGGCGGGGCGTAATTTTCCGATTATCTTTTCTGGCGGCGACACGCCCGCTCCCCTTGTTCTGCTTGGTTTGCAGGAGGGGCAGAACTTCTTTCTGAAAGACGACGGGACATGGCGCGAAAACACCTACGTACCGGCTTATATCCGCCGCTACCCCTTCATCCTGGCACGCCTGCGTCCGGAATCCGAAGATCTGTCGCTGTGCTTCGACGACAGCAACAGCGAAATCGGCACGGGCAAGGAGCAGCCGTTTTTCGACGGCGCCGAGCCGACGCAGGTCACGAAGAATGTCCTCAGCTTCTGCGAGGAATATGAAAAGTCGATCCAGCGCACGCAGGCATTTTGTGAAGAACTGAAGGCGCAGCAACTGCTCATGGACGGCGAAGTCTCGATCCAGCCCGCTGGTTCCGACAAACCGTCCGTCTATCGCGGTTTCAAGATGGTCAACGAAGAAAAGCTGAAGGAACTGCGCGGCGATCAGGCGCGCAAGCTGCTCCAGAATGGCGCCCTGCCG
>JBARZR010000122.1:0-15052 GCA_049650205.1 Pacificimonas sp.
ACCAATCCCAATGCCACGGCGCGCCCCTGGTCGAAGAAAAGGTTTACCGCGACGATGGCCGCCACCCAGGCGAACAGGCCGAGGATCTCGCTGACGAAGCCGCGCGCGAGGCCGAGGATCGCGAAAAGGCCGAGCGCGGCGAAGAAGAAAATATCGAAGGCGGTGAGACTGTCCATGGCTCTGCCTGATAGTGCCGGGGCCGGGCGGCGTCACGGGTTTATGTCCTCTATTTCCTCCAAATCCGTCATCCCGGCGAAGGCCGGGATCCAGTCCCGTAGTCTCTACATCTTCGGTGCTTCGGCATGGGGACTGGATTCCGGCCTTCGCCGGAATGACGATTTAGAATGTTGGGGGATCGCCTACTCCCCGGCACCCGCCAGATTCGCCACCAGATCGGCCAGATGCGAGAAGCCCGCGCCGCGCATTCCCTTTGGCACGCCCGATTTCGTCTTCGGCATCAGCGCGGCGTCGAAGCCCAGCTTCTGCGCTTCCTTCAGCCGCAGGTTCAAATGCGCGCACGGACGCAGTTCGCCCGATAGCGACAATTCCCCCAGCGCCACGGTCTCCAGCGGCACGGCGTTTTCCGTCAGCGCGCTGACCAGCGCGGCGGCGACGGCGACGTCGGCGGCGGGGTCGGAGACGCGGAGGCCGCCCGCGATGTTCAGATAGACTTCGGCGCTCGAAAAACTCATGCCGCAGCGCGCCTCCAGCACGGCGAGGATCATGGCGAGGCGGGAGGAGTCCCAGCCCACGACCGCGCGGCGCGGATTGCCCGCATTGGCCAGCCTGACGACCAGCGCCTGCACCTCCACCATCACGGGCCGCGTACCCTCCAGCGCGGGGAAGACCACGGAGCCCGCCACAGGCCGGTCGCGCTGGGTCAGGAACAGGCTGGAAGGGTTTTTTTCCTCCACCAGCCCCTCGGCGCGCATGGCGAACACGCCGATCTCGTCCGTGCCGCCAAAGCGGTTCTTGACCGCGCGCAGGATGCGGTACTGGTGCGAGCGCTCGCCCTCGAAATAAAGCACTGTGTCGACCATGTGTTCGAGGACGCGCGGCCCCGCGATATTGCCGTCCTTCGTCACATGGCCGACCAGTACCAGCGCTGTCCCGGTCTGCTTGGCGAAGCGGATCAGCTCCTGCGCCGACGCCCGCACCTGACTGACCGTGCCGGGCGCGCCCTCCAGCACGTCCGAGTGCATGGTCTGGATCGAATCGATAACCAGAAGCGCGGGTGGTTTCCCCTCGCCCAGCGTCGTCAAAATGTCCCGCACGGACGTCGCGCTGGCCAGCTCGACCGCCGCCTTTTCAAAACCCAGCCGCTGCGCCCGCAGGCGCACTTGCGTCGACGATTCCTCTCCGGAGATATAGACCACCCGTTCGCCATTCAGCGCCATGCGCCCCGCGACCTGCATCAGCAAAGTCGACTTACCGATGCCCGGATCGCCGCCGATCAGGACCGCGCTGCCCGGCACGATGCCGCCGCCCAGCGTGCGGTCCAGCTCCTCGATCCCCGATGTCCCGCGCGGCGGCACGGGCGTGTCCGCGTCCAGCGTCTCCAGCTGCATCCGCGTCCCGCCGGAACGCAGCGAGTGTTTCGCACTGAACGGCGTCACGACGGCGTTCGCATCCTCGACCAGAGAATTCCATTCCGCACAGTCGGGACACTGCCCCTGCCATTTGTTCTGAACCGACCCGCAGGCCTGACAGCTATATCGTTTCTGCGCTTTTGCCATGCGGCCCGCATAGCAGAACAAACGAGGTACAGGAAAGCGCTTTCTCGCTAGTCATCATGTCCCCTAAGCGGCTGTTCATCTTTGCCGCGACATAGTGGCGCAAAATGGGTAGCAGCTCCGATATGACCGAAAGCAAGAGAAGGCGCGTCCTGCGGCGTGTCCTGGCAATCGTCACCTGTGTTCTGGTGGTGGCGACCGCGCTACCGCTCCTGGCGTCCGACGCCTGGTGGGTGCGGTCGCTGGAGTTTCCGCGCGTGCAGATCGCGCTGCTGCTCAGCCTGTCGCTGGCCGCGCTCGCGGCGGCCGGACTCCGGCGGGCGAAGCTGGTCATCGCGCTCGGCGTGCTGGCCTTCGGCTATCAGGCCTGGCGCGTATTTCCCTACACGACCTTCGCGTCCGTGCAGGCGAAGGCGGTCGAGACCTGCCCCGTCGGCCAGAGCGTCTCGATCATGGTGGCGAATGTTCTGCAGGACAACCGCGATTTCGACCGGCTGACGACGGAAGTCCTGCGGCAGAATCCCGACATTTTCATCGCGCTGGAAACCGACCGGGGCTGGGTCGACGCCCTAACGCCCGCGCTCGGCAATGACTATCCGGTGCGGCGCGTCATTCCGCTGGACAATACCTATGGCATGGCGCTCTATTCGCGGATGCCGTTCCGCGCGCTGGAGCAGAGGGCCACCGTGGAGCCGGACATTCCCTCGCTGCTGGCTAAGTTTCGCCTGCCGTCCGGCGATCCCTTCACGCTGCTGGCACTGCACCCGCGTCCGCCCATTCCCGGCAAGGACAGCGGCACACGCGATGCGGAACTGGTGCTGGCCGCCATCGAGGTCGCCCAAGAAGACCTGCCCGTCATCGTCGCCGGCGATCTGAACGATGTCGCCTGGTCCGATACGACAAAACTGTTCCAGCAGCTGTCCGGTCTGCTCGACCCGCGCGTCGGACGCGGCCAGTTTCCCAGCTTTCACGCGGATTATCCGATGGCGCGCTGGCCGCTCGACCATATTTTCTTTTCCGATGATTTCGGCCTCATCAGCTTTTCGCGTCAGAACCATGTCGGCAGCGATCATTTCCCGGTCAGCGCGGCGCTCTGCCTGCATCCGGAGCGCATGGTCAGTCAGCAGGAGGGTATTGCCGTCGAGGAGGACACGGTCGAGAATGCGGTCGAGCAGCTTTCCAATGGGCTGGAACAGCAGGCCGAGGAAATGTCGGACGGCGGGGACGAGACGCAGACGGGCGAATAAGGCGACCTGCGCGGAACCGCCGCTTGGCCTGACGCGCGCAGCAGCTAGACTGACGGCCAGATGACCGATCCCCGCATTGAACTTGTGACCGCTGCCGCCGCCTTTTCTCGCGAAGAATGGAATGGCTGCGCGGGAACGAACAATCCATTCACGCTGCGGGAATTCGCGCTGGCGCTGGAGGAGTCGCAAAGCGCCGCCGCCGCGACGGGCTGGCAGCCCGCGCATATCGCGCTCCGGACAGGTGAGGGCGCGCCCGCCAGTGCGATCATGCCCGCTTATGTGAAATCGCACAGCCGGGGCGAATTCGTCTTCGACCAGGGCTGGGCCGAGGCGTTCGAGCGGGCGGGCGGGCGCTATTATCCGAAACTGCAGATCAGCGCGCCGTTCACGCCTGCCACCGGGCCGCGCATGTTGCTGAGAAATGGCGCCGACGCCGACCGCCATGCGGCAAGGCTGCTGCAGGGTGCGGAGGCCGTCTGCCGCCAGCACCGGCTGTCCTCCGCCCATGCGACGTTCATCGCCGAAGGCCAGTTGCCGGCGTTCCGCGACGCGGGCTGGCTGATCCGGCACGGCGAGCAGTTCCACTGGTTCAACCGCGATTATGCGACGTTCGACGATTTTCTGGCCGCGCTGTCGTCGCGCAAGCGCAAGGCCATCCGGCGCGAGCGGCGCGGCGTGGCGGAGAGCGGCCTCGACATCGTCCATCTGGAAGGGGCGGCGATCACGGAAGCGGACTGGGATGATTTCTGGGTCTTCTATCAGGATACCGGCGCGCGAAAATGGGGCTCGCCCTATCTGACCCGCGCCTTTTTCTCACTGGCGTCGGAGACGATGGCGGACCGGCTGCTGCTGGTGCTGGCGAAGCATGAGGGACGGACGGTGGCGGCGGCGCTCAATTTCATCGGCGGGGACTGCCTTTACGGGCGGTACTGGGGGACGGTGGTCGATGTGCCGTTCCTGCATTTCGAACTCTGCTATTATCAGGCGATCGATACCGCCATCGCGCGCGGGCTGAAACGCGTCGAGGCGGGCGCGCAGGGGCCTCACAAGCTGGCGCGCGGTTACGAGCCGGTGGTGACCTATTCCGCCCACTGGATCGCCGATCCGGGGTTGCGTCATGCGGTCGCGGATTTCCTTGAGCATGAACGCGATGCGGTGGCGCATGATGTGGAAATCATGACCGGGATGGGGCCGTTCAGGAAGCCATGATTCCCTCCCGGAAAGGAAGAGAAGACGATCAGGCAACGGCCTTCAGGAAACTCCGGGCTTCCCGTTGAGCCTCGGCGATTTCGCCTGCGCTCATTTCCTCTGAGATTTCGCGGCGGTCTTCCTTGGCGCGGTCGTCGCCCTTCAGCGCGGCCAGGTTGAACCATTTATGCGCTTCGATCAGGTCGACCTCGACGCCTTCGCGGCCAACCGAATACGTGACGCCCAGTTCGTACAGCGCGTCGCAATCGCCGCTGAGAGCCTTGCCGAGCTGCCGCTGCAGGAAGCGCGCATCGCCATTCTGGAGGTTGTTCATCGTTCCCGTCCCCGTTTCCATTTCTTGAGGACTAAAAGAACGTCATGGTGTTCAAAAATAGTTAACGCGCCTTGCCGTTCTCGGCGCGGCTTTTGGTGGCCGCGTGAACTGGAAGGCGTGCTGACCGTCCGGAAGCGGACCCTGGACGCGGGCGGTCGGCAGAATGCAGAGCGCGCGTGTGCCCTTTCCGGGCGTGCCGATCAGGCGGAAGCTGCCGTCGTGGAGTTCCACAAGCGCCTTGGTCAGAGGCAGGCCGAGGCCGTTTCCGGGTACGCTTGACGCGGCGTTCAGCCGCTCGAACGGCTGCATGGCGAGCTGGGCGTCCGCGTCGGAGATGCCCGTCCCCTCGTCCATCACATCAAGGATGATGCGCCCGCGCGGGTCGATGCGCGCCGTCAACCGGACGCGCCGGCCTTCGCCGCCATATTTGATGGCGTTGGAAAGAAGGTTCAGAATCACCTGCCGCATCATTCGGGCGTCGCCGGTCATGTGCGGCAGGTCAGGCGGAATCCTCAGGTCGATTCCGACGTCCCGGTTCGCTGCGCTGGTCGCCAGCATCCGGCTGGCGCTTTCCGCCGCCGCCGCCAGATCGACGCTTTCCTCGGCCAGTTCCGCGTGGCCGGACTGAAGACGGGCATAATCGAGCATGGTATCGACGGTTCCCGAGAGCGCCTGTGCCGCCTCCCACAGGATCGCGGCGTGGCTTTTCGTCTGCGCGGCCGTTCCATGTCCCGCCGCGATCAGCTCGGCATAGCCGAGAATCGCGCCCAGCGGCGTTTTCAGTTCGTGCGCCAGGGCGGCCAGATAGCCTTCTCCACCAGCTGCCTTTCCGTCGCTCATGCCAGCCCAGACCCTTGCGTTCTCTCCGGAATGAACCTTTCGTTAGGAAAACCTAAGAATAAGTTAACGCGGCGGCCCGAATCATGAACGCGGGTCAGGTCGGGACGGCGACATTGTCGATCAGCCGCGTACCGCCGATCCGGGCGGCCGCGAACAGCCGGGCAGGGCGGTCGATATCCGTCAGCAGCGCCAGATCGTTCGCGCCGCGCAGTTCCAGATAGTCGACATCGAACCCCGCGGCGATCAAACGCTGCCTCGCGTCGCCAAGCGCGGCGGTGACATCGCTCCCCCGGGCTATAGCGCCGGCCGCTGAATTCAGAGCGCTTGGCAGGGTCCCCGCAGCGGCCCGGTCATCGGCACTCAGATAGCGGTTGCGCGACGACATGGCGAGGCCGTTCGCTTCCCTGACGATGGGCGCGCCGACGATGCGCGTGGCAATGTCGAGGTCGCGCGACATGCGGCGGATGACGGCCAGCTGCTGCCAGTCCTTTTCGCCGAAGATGGCGACATTCGTGCGCGCCTGATTGAGCAGTTTTGCCACGACTGTCGCCACACCGTCGAAATGGCCGGCGCGGGAGGCACCGCACAGCATGTCGGTCAGCCCGTCCACACCGACCGTCGTGGCAAAGCCGTCCGGATACATTTCTGCGGCATCCGGCGCGTAGAGAAGGTCGCAGCCCGCGCCTTCCAGCGCTTCCGCATCCGCCGATTCCTGCCGGGGATAGCGGTCCAGATCCTCGCCGGGGCCGAACTGCGTCGGATTGACGAAGATGCTTGTCACCGTGCGGTCCGCCTCGGCCCGGCCCCTGGCGACCAGCGCCAGATGCCCGTCGTGCAAGGCGCCCATCGTGGGGATCAGGGCGGAGCTTTCGCCCGCCGCGCGCCAGCGATCCACGGCCTCCCGCAGAGAGGTGACGGTCCTGACGATGCGCATCCGGCGAACTCCTGTCGTTGACTTGGAGTCTGGCGTGTCGGAAACAGCGCGGGAAACGTCAAGACCGGGAAGCTACAGGGGACGGCGCGTGCCGCACATCATTACCTTCGGAAACGAAAAGGGCGGCACGGGGAAATCCACCACCGCCGTCCATGTCGCCATCGCGCTGGTCACGGGCGGGCACAGGGTCGCCGCCGTTGACCTCGACAGCCGCCAGCGGACGTTCGCGCGCTATATGGAGAACCGGCAGACGTTTTCGGATGGCCATGGCCTTGGCCTTGGTATCCCTGCCATGACCGTGATCGACGACAAGGCTGCGGATGCGGGTGCGCAGCTCGCCGCCGCCATGTCCGCGGACGTCGATTACCTTGTCATCGACACGCCGGGCCGGGAAAGCGAGCCGGGCCAGGTCGCCATGGGCAGGGCCGACACGCTGGTGACGCCGATCAACGACAGCTTCGTCGATTTCGACCTGATCGGGCAGGTCGACCCCGAAACCTTCAAGGTGAAGCGCCCCAGTTTCTACGCCGAGATGGTGTGGAAGGCGCGCAAGGACCGGGCGCGTCACGATGCGGGCACCGTCGACTGGGTGATTGTCAGGAACCGGCTGGCGCACATCGCCGCGAACAATATGGTGCGGGTCGGGAAGGCGCTCGACGAGCTGGCACCGCGCATCGGTTTCCGCACCGCACCTGGCCTGTCGGAACGCGTGATCTATCGTGAACTCTTCCCGCGCGGCCTGACGCTGCTGGACCTCGACGTCATCGACGAGGCGAAGCTGAGCCATGTCGCCGCCCGTGCCGAATTGCGCGAACTGGTGGCGAGCCTCGAGCTTGCGAAGGACGCAAGGGCGGAGGCCGCCTGATGGGTCCGCTGGTTCTCGTCCTGATCGGGGCCATGGTGGTCTTCTGGTATCTGGGCCTGCTGACGCCGCAGCGGTTGCGCGCGCTGGGCGGCATCGCTGCGGTCCTGGTGGGCCTGTTCATTGCCGCCAGAGGCCAGTATTTCCTCGGCTTTCCTTTGATGGGCCTGGGCGCGTATCTCGGCTGGACCGGCTTCAGCGGACCCCGGCTGGACAGCGGCCCCATGACAGTGAAACGCGCCGCGAAACTGCTGGGGGTGCGCCCCGGCGCGAGCATCGAGGAGATCCGCGCCGCCCATCGCCTCGCCATCGCCTCCGCCCATCCCGACCGGGGCGGCACCGACGCCGCCAGCGCCGAACTCAACGAAGCCCGTGACGTATTGATCGCGGCGAGAATGAAAGACTGACATGCCCCATGATTTCCACCGCACGCTGCTGCGTGAATATGACTGCCGCGGTATCGTCGGCGACACGCTGACCGAGGAGGATGCGCGCTGGCTGGGCCGCACATTTGGCACGCGCGTCAGGCGCGAGGGCGGGTCGAAGGTGGCAGTCGGTTATGATGGGCGCCATTCCTCGCCCGCCATGGAACAGGCCGTGGTCGAGGGGCTGAACGCGGCGGGCGTGGATGCGCTCAGGATCGGCCTTGGCCCGACGCCGATGCTCTATTACGCCGTTCACGCGCTGGAGGCCGATGGCGGCATGATGATCACCGGCAGCCACAATCCGCCCGACTATAACGGCTTCAAGATGATGCTGGGCACGGGGCCGTTCTTCGGCGACGACATCCGCGCGCTGGGCGAAATGGCGGCGAAGGACGATGTCGAGACGGGCTATGGGACGCATGAGAAGGTCGATATCGAGGACCAGTATGTCGCGCGCCTGCTGGAGGACGCGCCGTCGCGCGATTATCGCATCGCCTGGGACTGCGGCAACGGCGCGGCGGGCCGCGTGGTCGAGAAGCTGACCGCGAAACTGCCGGGCGAGCACACATTGCTGTTCACGGAGATCGACGGCGATTTCCCCAATCACCACCCCGATCCGACCGAGGAACATAATCTGGAGGATCTGCGCAAGGCGGTTGCGGAGAAAAAGCTCGACTTCGGCCTCGCCTTCGATGGTGACGGCGACCGCATCGGCGCGATCGATGGCAAGGGCCGCGTCGTCTGGGGGGACCAGCTGCTGATGATCCTGGCGGAGGATGTGCTGAAGGACGTGCCCGGCGGCACTATCATCGCCGATGTGAAGGCCAGCCAGGCGCTGTTCGACCATGTCGCGCAGCGCGGCGGCCAGCCCCTGATGTGGAAGACCGGCCACAGTCTTGTGAAGGCTAAAATGAAGGAAGTGGACTCACCGCTGGCAGGCGAGATGTCCGGCCATATCTTCTTCAAACACCGCTATTACGGCTTCGACGACGCGCTTTACGCCGCCGTGCGCCTGCTGAGGGCATTGTCCCGCGCCGGTGTGTCATTGACCGACCTGAAGGGGGCCATGCCCGCGCTGGTCAACACGCCCGAATTGCGCTTCGAGGTGGATGAGGACCGCAAGTTCGCCGTGATCGAGGAAGTGCGCGAGCGGCTGAAGGCGGCGGGTGCGGATATGAGCGAGATCGACGGCGTGCGGGTCAGCACCGACGACGGCTGGTGGCTGCTGCGCGCCTCGAACACGCAGAATGTCCTCGTCGCCCGCGCGGAAGCGAAATCGAGCGACGCGCTGAAACGCCTGATGACGATGATCAACGATCAGCTGCAGGCGTCCGGCCTCGACCGCGTCGAAAGCTGACACCACCTGGGAAGCTCCATATTGCCGCGTTCTGGAAATATGCTGCACTGCACAATAAATGCTTGACGGACGTCCGGTGAGCGTGTATTGTGCAACGCAGCATAGGAACAGACGTAACGAAATGGAGCATCATCATGGCGAGCGCAGCTCCCCAGACAAATGAAGCAAAGCCTGAAGCGGCTAAGATCGAGGCGGCACCCGTTGTACCGGAAGCCAAGCCCGACGCCACGGCAACGCCCGCGCCCAAGGCCGACACAGCGGTGAAAACCGTCGCCAGGGCGGAGGTCGCGGCGAAGAAGGCCGCTCCCAAGAAAGAGACTGCGAAGAAAACCGCAGCCAAGGCGACGGGAAGGAAAGCGAGCGCGAAAAAGGCGGTCGCCCCCAGAACGAAGAAAATCACAACCGCGAAGCGCAAGGCGTCTCCCGTCAAGACGACGACTGGCGCCGCCGCCAAGAACACAATTGAAAGGACCACGAAAATGGCTACCAAACAGAACCCCACCGAAAATATGAAGGCCCAGGCCGAAACCGCGATGAAGCAGTCGCAGGCCGCCATGCAGGACATGACCGCCAAGGGTCGTGAAGCCATGGAAAAAGGCGTCAAGCAGATGGAAGACATGGGCGGTTTCGCTCGTGGCAACCTCGAAGCGATGGTCGAATCCGGCAAGATCGCCGCCGAGGGCACGCAGGAACTCCTTCGCGAGCAGGCTGAATTCGCCAAGCAGAGCGTCGAAGGCTTTTCCGCGACGATGAAGAAGATGCAGGGCGTCAAGAACCCGAATGAAGCCATGCAGATGCACGGCGATTTCGTCCGCGGCCAGTTCGACGCGATGGTCTCGCAAACCTCGACCATGACCGAGCGCATGATGAAGCTTACGGGCGAAATGATGGCCCCGCTGCAGAACCGCGTCGCCGTGGCGAACGAGAAGTTCACCAAGGTCGCCTAAGTCGCAGCGCGACAGGCTAGGAAAGAAAAGGCCGCTCCCGTTTCGGGGGCGGCCCTTTTTCTTTGCGGCGATTTGTCCTCATGTCCCGCGACAACTTGCCCTTCGTGATGCGCTCCCTAAATTGATCCCGATGATTCCAGCGCCAATAGCCAGCGACGATAATGACAATGGTCGGGAAAGCGGCCCGCCTGACGGCGAGTCCGGCGTCGCCACGCGCACGCGCCCGAAGACGAAAAAACCGTCGCTTTACAAGGTGCTGATGTTGAACGACGACTATACGCCGATGGAGTTCGTCATCGCCGTGCTGCAACGCTTCTTCCGCATGGATATGGAGCAGGCGACGCAGGTCATGCTGCATGTCCACCAGAAGGGCGTCGGCCTGTGCGGGGTCTTCACCTATGAGGTCGCCGAGACCAAGGTGAACCAGGTGCTCGATTTCGCCAAGAAGAACGAGCATCCGCTTCAAATGACATTGGAAAAAGACTGATCCGCAGCGCCGATGGCACCAGAGGTCTGAAATCCGATCACACTAAGCGAAAATGTCACGGGAACGCTGTCCAGTTCCTTCCGTTGATCTTCTGAAACCACCATTACAGGAGATCAGAGATGGCAACCGCCCCCACACCGCATATCGGCATCGACAAGGCAGGCCGCGCCAAGGTTGGCAAGGAGCTCGGCAAGGTGCTGGCCGACAGTTATTCACTGTACCTGAAAACGCATAATTACCACTGGAACGTGAAGGGTCCGCATTTCCATTCGCTGCATACACTGTTCGAGGAGCAATATACCGAACTCGCCGTGGCGGTCGACGACCTGGCGGAACGCATCCGCGCGCTGGGGGAGACGGCTCCCGGCAGCTATTCGGCCTTCGGCAAGATGACCAAGATCAAGGAAGCGCCGGACACGCCGCCGGAGGCGCTCGACATGGCCGAGGATCTGGCGCAGGCACATGAGACCGTTGCCGCGACCTGCCGTGAGCTCATGCCCATCGCGCAGAAGGTCGACGACGAGGTCACGGTCGACATGATGATCGGCCGCATGACCGTGCATGACAAGGCAGCGTGGATGCTGCGCAGCTTCGCGGCCTAGTGGCGAATGCCGTCATTGTCGGCGCATCGGGCGGGATCGGCCGTGCGCTGACGAAAACGATATTGGCGCGGGAACGGTTCGATACCGTTCACGCGCTTTCGCGTTCCGGAACCGACATCGCGGGAGCTGAAAATGGCCGTATCGACCTGGATGACGAGGACAGCATCGCCGCCGCCGCGAAACGGACCGGCGGCGCGGACCTGGTGATTGTCGCCACCGGCCTTCTCCACGCGGACGATTACGGTCCGGAGAAGAACCGCCGCGCGCTGAACCGCGACGACCTGCTGCGCGCTTTCGCCGCCAACGCCGTCGGTCCCGCGCTGGCGGCGAAGCACTTCCTGCCGCTATTGCCAAAGGACAGGCGCGGCGTCTTCGCCGCGCTCAGCGCCCGTGTCGGCAGCATCTCCGACAACCGCTTGGGCGGCTGGTATGGGTATCGCGCGTCGAAGGCGGCGCTGAACCAGCTGATCCGCACGCTCGCCATCGAGCTGGCACGGCAGAAACCCGAGGCGATCTGCGTAACGCTGCATCCCGGCACCGTGGACACGGCGCTGTCGGAACCCTTCCAGGGCAATGTGCCGGATGGCAAACTGTTCACGCCGGATTATAGCGCCGGAAAGCTGCTGGATGTTCTGGATGGACTGACCGCCGCGCAAACGGGCGGGCTGTTCGCTTGGGACGGGGAAGAAATCGCGCCCTGATACCGCGCCCTATCTGAAAGGCGACTTTTCCCCGCATGGCGACAATGCGATTGCGGTGACATAAAATCAGGCACCTGTTTTTTAGGAGACCACCGATGGACCTGTCATTCAGCCCCGAAGAAGAAGCCTTCCGCAAGGAAGTGCGCAGCTTCATCGACGAGAATTATCCCAAGTCCCTGCGCGAGCAGGGCGGACGCGAGGACCTGGGCAAGGAGGACATGCTGAAATGGCATCAGATCCTTGGCGAGAAGGGCTGGTCCGTCCCCGCGTGGCCGACCGAATATGGCGGCACGGGCTGGACCTCGACCGAGCGCTATATCTGGTCGGAAGAGAGCGCGAAGGCGGAGACCGTCGCGCCGCTGCCCTTTGGTGTGTCGATGGTGGGGCCGGTCATCTACACCTTCGGGACGGATGAACAGAAGAAGCGGTTCCTGCCCGGTATCGTCGCGGGTACGACCTGGTGGTGCCAGGGCTATTCGGAGCCGGGTGCCGGTTCCGACCTCGCCTCGCTGAAGACCAAGGCCGAGCGCATAAAGGGTGACGACGGTAAGGAATATTACCTCGTAAATGGCCAGAAGACGTGGACGACACTGGCGCAGCATGCCGACTGGGGCTTTTTCCTCGTCCGCACGGATCCCGACGCGCCAAAGCCGCAGCAGGGCATTTCCTTCCTGCTGATCGATATGAAATCGCCCGGCATCACCGTGCGTCCGCTCATTACGCTGGGCGGCGAGCATGAAGTGAACGAAGTCTGGCTCGACAATGTGAAGGTACCGGTCGAAAACCGCATCCATGACGAGAATGATGGCTGGACCTGCGCGAAGTTCCTGCTGGCGCACGAGCGGTCGGGCATCGCCGGCGTCGCGCGGTCGAAGCGCGGCATCGAGAAGCTGAAGGATATCGCCACTGCGGAACTCGACGAGGGGCAGCCGCTCCTTCAGAACCCGTTCTTCAAGCGCAAGGTCGCCGAACTGGAGATCGACCTCGCGGCGCTGGAATTCACCGAATTGAGAACGTTGGCCGGAGAGGCGGCGGGGCGCGGGCCGGGACCGGAATCCTCTATTCTCAAGATCAAGGGGACGGAAATCCAGCAGCGCATCACCGAACTCGTGCTGGAGGCGGTCGGCCATTATGGCGCGCCCTATTTCCGCGGTTATGGAGAGGGTGACAATGAATACAGCATCGGCCCCGACTACGCCCAGCGCGCCGCGCCGACCTATTTCAACACGCGCAAGACGTCGATCTATGGCGGATCCAACGAGATCCAGCGCGGCATCATCGCGAAGATGATGCTGGGATTATAGCGCTTCCCCTCTCCCCGCTGGGGAGAGGCCGGGAGAGGGGGCGGCGCGCAGTGCCGTGCGAGCCTGCGGCTCGCCCCCTCCCTCAATCCCTCCCCGGGGGGGCGGGAGGCAAGTAATAAAAAGGGCAGAAACACATGAACTTCGACTATACCGAAACGCAGACCATGGTCCGCGACACGCTGCAGCGCTTCCTCGCGGATCGCTATGATTTCGAGACGCGGCAGAAGATCAGCCGCGGCGAAAAGGGCTGGTCGCCGGATATCTGGAAATCCTTTGCCGAAGAGTTGGGCATCCTCGGTGCGCCGTTCAGCGAGGATATGGGCGGCCTGGGCGGCGGACCAGTTGAAAACATGATCGTCATGGAGGAAATCGGCAAGGCGCTGGTCGTCGAGCCTTATCTCTCCACCGTCGTCCTCGGCGGCGGCTTCGCGCGCGAAGCCGGGCGCAGCGACCTGATCGAAGGCATCATCGGCGGTGAGACCCGCTTCGCCTTCGCGTGGGCCGAACCAAAGGGCCGCTACAACCTCGATCATGTCGAAGTGAGCGCCAAAGAGAAAGATGGCGGCTGGACGCTGTCCGGCCACAAGGCCGTCGTGCGCGACGCGGCGTCATCGACACACCTGATCGTCAGCGCGCGGACGTCAGGCGGCAAGACCGACGCGGACGGTATTTCCCTGTTCGTCATTCCGTCGGACGCCGCAGGTGTTTCCCGCCGCGATTATCCGCTGGTGGACGGCGGCATCGCGTCCGAAATCACCTTCGAAAATGCCGCCATCGAGTCGTCCGGTTTGCTGGGCGAGGTCGGCAAGGCCAGCCCGGTCATCCGCAAGGTCGTCGACGAAGCGCTCGCCGCGCTTTGCGCCGAGGGCGTTGGCGTGATCGGCCAGCTCAACAAGCTGACGATGGAATATACCAAGGAACGCAAGCAATTCGGCGTACCGATCTCCAAGTTCCAGGTTCTCCAGCACCGCATGGTCGATATGTTCGTCGTGCATGAGGAAGCGCAGTCGATGACGCTGATGGCGACGCTGAAACTGCCCGATACGAAAGCGGTCGCCATGGCGAAGGCGAAGATCGGCAAGGGCCTGGTCCATTGCGGGCAGGAAGCCGTGCAGCTGCACGGTGGCAACGGCATCGCCGACGAATATGCCGTCGGCCATTATTTCAAACGCGCCACGATGATCGACGCGCAGTTCGGCGGGGTGGATCACTATCTGCGAAGATATGAGCGGCTGGCGTTGGGGGATTGAGGAGGCGCATTCCCCTCCCTGCTTGCAGGGGGGGGGTTAGGGAAGGGTGCGAGACGCGCAGCGGCGAGCTTTCGGACCTTTACGTCTGTCCTGAACCCGACATCGCGCAGGCTCGACCGCGCCATCGCCACCCTCCCCCCAACCCCTCCCTTCCAGGGAGGGGAGCAGGTTTGATCACCCCAAAACCTTCGCCAGCGCCTCGAAAAGACCGCGCCCGTCGGTGCCGCCCTGCTCCGGCTCCACCAGCCGTTCCGGATGTGGCATCATGCCGAGCACATTCCCGCGGCGGTTGCGGATGCCGGCGATGTTGCGCTGCGATCCGTTGACGGCTTCGGCATAGCGAAAGACGATCTGTCCCTCGCCCTCCAGCCGGTCCAGCATGTCCTCGTCGGCGAAATAATTGCCATCATGGTGCGCGACCGGGATGCGCAGGTCCGCACCGCTCCCATAGCCAAGCGTGAAATGGGTATCCGCGTCCTCCACCGTCACGCTTACGTCGCGGCAGACATAGTCGAGACCTGCATTTCTTAGCAGCGCGCCCGGCAGTATCTGCGTCTCGGTCAGCATCTGGAAGCCATTGCAGACGCCCAGTACATGACGGCCATCCTCGGCGGCCTTGATGACCGCGCGCATGACCGGAGACTTCGCCGCGATCGCACCGGTGCGGAGGTAGTCGCCATAGGAAAAGCCGCCGGGCAGGGCGATCAGATCGGCATCGGGCAGATCGGCGTCGCCGTGCCAGACCATCGTGACGTCCGCTCCGGCCACGCGCTCCAAGGCGACCGCCATGTCCCGGTCGCAGTTCGATCCCGGGAAGACAATCACGGCGGCCTTCATGGTC
>JBARZR010000123.1:0-4791 GCA_049650205.1 Pacificimonas sp.
TTGGCGGCTATTATCTGAACATCGACCGCGAGGTCGGCGTCAGCCTGGGCGCGGATCTGGGGCAGGGCGTGACGGAACAGCTTTACAACGCGCCGGGATCGAGCAATCCGACCTCGCAGCTATACAATGACCAGTTCGACACGAACGTCTATGCGGTCTTCGGCAATGTCGATTATGAAATTGGCGCGCTGAAACTGGGGGCCGCGCTGCGCTACGATATCGAGGAGCGCGATGTCACGAACCTCGTGCCGGATGTCCTCGACCCCATCACCGGCGCGAACATCAATCCGGGCCAGGCCTTTGGTCCCATCGAACCGCAGTCGGAAACGTTCAAGCAGTTGCAGCCCAAGCTCAGCTTCAACCTCGAAATCGCCGATGGCCAGAACGTCTACGGCAACTGGGGCATCGGCTTCAAATCGGGCGGGTTCAACAATCAGGGCGCGTCGGCGACGGTCAACAGCGCGTTCAACGATTTCATCGGAGCAGGGGTTACGATCAACGACCTCTACCGTAAGGAAACATCGTCCGCGTTCGAACTTGGCATCAAGGGCGTGGCAGGCCCGTTCACCTATGATGTCGCGGGCTATTACACGCAGATCGACGATATGCAGTTTTTCGAATTCTTCGTCGGTGCCTTCGGCCTGCTGCGCGTCGTCTCCAACATCGACGAAGTCGAGGTCTATGGCGTCGAAGGCAATGTATCGGCGGAAATCACGGAGGGCTGGACGCTGTTCGCCAGCGCGAACGTGACAGGGAGCGAGATCAAGGAAAACGCCTCACGCCCGTACACGGTCGGAAACCAGTCGCCCTACACATCGGATTACACCGTCAATCTAGGCAGCCAGATTGACGTGCCGCTCGGCGGAACCGGGCTCGATATGGTGATGCGGGCAGATTACCGCATCACCGGACCGACATGGTTCCATACCGTTCAGGACCAGGTGCGCCCGACGCTGTTTTCCGGGCTGTTGCCGATCAGTGCGCTGGCCCTGCCTGCCGCGGTGGGCGACGGCGATTTCCGCATTACCGAGCGTGAGGCATTTGGTGTCCTGGACCTGCGTTTCGGTATCGAGGGCGAGAACTGGTCCGCCGCCGTTTTCGCGGAGAACGCACTAGATCGCCGCTATATCAACGAGGCGATCCCGGCGATCGAGTTCGGTGGTTCATTCATCTCTCCCGGTGCCCGGCGTCTTGTCGGAGCCGAAGTGGGGCTGAAATTCTAGTGGTATGTCCCTAGGCTAGGCGCATGACGATCCCCGCCAGCCGCCCCCGCCGTTCCTGCCTGTACATGCCGGGCGCGAATGCCCGCGCGTTGGAAAAGGCGCGGAACCTGGATGCGGATGTGCTGATCCTGGATCTGGAAGATGCGGTCGCGCCGGAGGAGAAAGACACAGCGCGCGCGCAGGTCGCCGCTGCCGTTGCGGCGGGCGGTTACGATCGCCACGAGGTCGTTGTCCGCGTCAATGCGCTCGATACCGAATGGGGCCGCGCCGATCTGGCGGCGGTCCTTCCAGCGGGACCGGATGCGATACTCGCTCCGAAAATCGCGTCTGCCGGAGATGTTCAGGCGTTCGATGCCGCCATGGCTACGGCGACGGCGGACATGCAGCTATGGGCCATGATCGAGACGCCTGCCGCCATCTTCCACCTGCGCGAGATCGCGCTGGCGGCGGCGAATACGAGGCTTTCCACCCTGGTTGTGGGAACGAACGATCTTGCCAAGGATATGCGGGCCACATTCACGCCGGACCGTGCGGCGTTTCAGTCGGCATTGTCGATGACCGTGATGGCGGCGCGCATGGCGGGGCTTGGCGCGATCGACGGTGTGTATAACGATATTGGCGACACGGATGAGCTGGCGGCGGAATGCGCGCAGGGGCGGGTTTTCGGTTTCGACGGCAAGACCCTGATCCATCCCGCGCAGATCGAAACCTGCAACGCGGCCTTTTCTCCGGACGCAGAGGAAATTGCGTGGGCGAACGCCGTCATCGCCGCTTTCGCGCGGCCGGAAAACGCCGGAAAGGGCGTGGTTCTCGTGGATGGCCGAATGACCGAGCGGCTGCATCTGGCACAGGCCGAAGCGCTCATGGCGCGGGCGACCTGAATGCCCGGCGCGCGATCCACTGATTTGCACACCTCTCACCCCGCGCCCATATTGCAGACATGATCCCCTTCAGCATTCTCGATCTTTCGCCCGTCGTCGAAGGCGGCACCGTCACTGAATCCTTCGCCAACAGCGCGAAGCTGGCCCAGGCTGGAGAGCGGTTGGGCTATAATCGATTCTGGCTGGCCGAGCATCACGGGATGGAGGGCATCGCCAGCGCCGCGACGTCGGTCGTCATCGGCCATGTGGCGGCGGCGACAAGGACCATCCGCGTCGGCGCGGGCGGAATCATGCTGCCCAATCACGCCCCGCTGCTGATCGCCGAGCAGTTCGGCACGCTCGACGCGCTGTTTCCGGGCCGCATCGACCTGGGTCTTGGCCGCGCGCCGGGCTCGGACGGCATTGTCGCGCAGGCGATGAAGCGTGACCTGCGTGCCGCCGCCGAACGATTCCCGCAGGATGTGCAGGAGCTGATGGACTATTTCGCGGGAACAGCTGCGGTAACGGCGACGCCGGGTGCGGGCGCGGATGTGCCGGTATGGATGCTGGGATCCAGCCTTTACGGCGCGCAGGTCGCGGCGCATTTCGGCCTGCCCTATGCCTTTGCCAGCCATTTCGCGCCCGCCGCCATGATGCAGGCGATCCAGATCTACCGCGAGCGGTTCCAGCCGTCGAAGCAGCTGGACCGGCCCTATGTCATGCTCGGCTTCAACATCATCGCCGCCGATACGGACGAAGAGGCGCAGTATCTGGCGACGTCGCTGTTGCAGGCGTTTGTCAACCTGGGCCGGGGTATGCCGGGCAAGCTGCCAAAACCGGTGGAAGGCTATCACGACATGCTGCCGCCCGATGCGAAGGCGCGGTTGGCGGGCGTGCTGTCGGCCAGCGCCATTGGTGCGCCGGGAACCGTGGCCGACGCGACCAGCGCGTTTCTGGAGCAGACCGGCGCGGACGAGCTGATCATCGCCGGATCGGTGCATGATTTCGACAAGAAACTCCGCAGCTACGAAATCGCCGCCAACGTGCGCGCCGTGCTTGAAACGCAGGCGGAAAAGGCCGCCGCTTGAGCCGCATCGGTCTGCTGGGGGGGTCGTTCAACCCGGCGCATGGCGGCCACCGCCATATCTCTCTACAGGCACTAGACCGGCTCGGCCTCGATGAGGTCTGGTGGCTGGTAAGCCCGCAAAATCCGTTAAAATCTGCCGATGGTATGGCCCCGCTTGCGGCGCGCGTCGGGTCAGCGAAAGTCGCCGCGAAACGCGCGCGCATTTGTGTGACGACGCTCGAATCCGACCTTGGCACACAATATTCGGTCGATACTGCCCGCGCCATTACCCGCCGTTATCTGCAACATGACTTCATCTGGCTGATGGGGGCGGACAATCTGGCCGAACTGCACCGCTGGCGCGACTGGCGGCGTTTCGCCCGCACGCTGCCGATTGCGGTCATGGCCCGGCCCTCTTACATTGGTGCGGCCCGCCGCTCCCGCGCGATGGGCTGGCTGAAGCGCTTCCGCAAACCCGCGAACCGCGCACGCCACTGGACCGAATGGAGCGCCCCGGCGATAATTTTCCTGCGAATTCCGCTGGATCAAACCTCCGCCACCGCCATTCGTGCGGCGCAGCCCGACTGGGCACGCGCCTATCTTCGAAAAGGATCATGATCTCTTGCCCGCCGAATCCACCGAAGCCGTAAACATGCCCGCCGCAAACCTGCCCGATGCCGACTCGACCGCATTGCACGATCTGGTGCTGTCCAGCCTGGACGATGACAAGGCTGTCGATGTCGTCGATATTCCGCTGGCCGGAAAAAGCGAGATCGCCGATCACATGGTGATCGCATCCGGCCGCTCGTCCCGACAGGTCGCCGCCATGGCGCAGAAACTGTCGGAGCGAGTGAAGCAGCAGCTGTCACGCCCCGTCCGGTTAGAGGGCCTTCCCGCCGCCGATTGGGTATTGGTCGATGCCGGGGATGTCGTCGTTCACCTGTTCCGACCGGAAGTGCGCAGTTTCTATAATCTGGAAAAAATGTGGGGCGTCGAAAGCCCGGTTCCGGAAGATGCCCGCCCCGACGAGCGCACGCTGGAGGGCGATGACGAGGACGGCGAAGACTTCCCCGACGCGCAGTAAGCGCCCGACATGCGCCTGCACATCATCGCGCGCGGCAAGATTGGGCGCAGTCCCGAGGCTGACCTGGTCGCGCGTTACCAGAAGCGCATGGGCCAGACGCTGCTGATAACGGAATTGCCCGAAACAGGTGGCAAGCTGCCCGCGCCTCCAAGCCCCTCTGTCACCATTGTCCTCGATGAACGCGGCAAGTCCCTGTCTTCCGCCGCGCTGGCGAAGCGTGTCGGTGGCTGGCGCGATGCCGGGATGCGGGAAGGGCGGTTCTTCATTGGCGCGGCGGATGGCCATGACGATGGTCTGCGGGCGCAAGCCGATCTGCTGCTGGCATTCGGCGACGCGACCTGGCCGCACCTGCTGGCGCGCGCGATGCTGGCGGAACAATTATACCGCGCCGAAGCGATCCTTGCTGGTCATCCCTATCACCGTGAAGGATAAGGCCGCGATGAGACCCGCGTCTTTCCTGATTCTATCCCTGGCACTCGCCGTCCCCGCAGCGGCGCAGGAAAGCGAGCGCGCCGAGGATGCCGCCATCGCCGCCGACGCGAAAGCGAGGGGTTTGTC
>JBARZR010000124.1:0-3551 GCA_049650205.1 Pacificimonas sp.
GAGCATGGATTCGATCAGCGCGGGCGCATCCTCGACCAGATCGCTGGACGGCTCGATGCGGGCCGCGGCGGGCGCGGTGGCGATCAGGGCGGCCATGCGGTCCCCTGCCGCCGCGCCTTCGGTCCAGATTTCCTTCATCGCATCGATGCGCTCGCCCGCGCTGCGTCCGGCATAGGCGGTGCGCATGTTGCGGACATAGGCGGCGGGTTCCGCGCCGTCCTCGACCCGGTCGGCCTGCAAGGATGCCAGCGCCGCAAGCTCTGCGGCGGATACGATACCGATGCGGGCGGCGGGTCCGGCGACCTGCGCGCGAAAGGCGAGCGGCGTGTTGCCGGATCGGAAAGCCCAGCCGCGCATGGCGGTGGGCGCGGTGTCCCAAAGCGACTCCGGGAGTTCCAGTCCGCTCGCCGTCGCCATGCCGAAGCGGAAGGGCGTCAGCCGGTCGGTGTCGCCCCAGTCGATATTCGATGCGCGGCCAACGCCGCTCGCCTGTCCGGCGATGCGCTCGCCCAGCAGCAGATCGAAATTATTCACACTGTCATCGCGGCGCAGCTTGTTGAAACCCGTGGCGGCGGACCCGTCATCCCCCTCGAACCCGGCGCAGATGGCCACAGCCAGCGGCCAGATGCTGTCCTTCGACAGACCCTGCGCGGTCGGTGCGAGCGGGCAGAGCGCCGGTATGTCCGCGGCGGCCAGATTGACGTTCATCGCGGCGGCGTAGAGGCGCGGCGTGAAACGGTCCTGCGGCAGGTTGGCGATAAGCAGCTTCGCGCCGTCCGCTTCGCCCATGCGGGTCAGGAGGTCGGCGCGGGCGGCGATCCAGTCGGCATCGTGGATCTCGCGCGGGGTCGGCACCTGGCTGAGCAGCGCGCGGCGCAGGACGATATGCGCCCAGCGCGAGGCGAGCGGCGCATCGACGCGGTTCATCATCACCGCCATGAAAGGGCCGTTCGAGCCTGCGAACGTACGCGGGCCATAGCCACCGCGCGCGGGCGTCAGCGGTCCGGCGACGTTCATGGCGCGTAGCGTGCGCTGGCCGTCCAGCGGATCGTCCCGAGATTCGACCGGCGCCGGCAGCGCATCGACCGGCGCGGCGGGCGGAACATCCCGCTCGACCGCGCCGAATTCCTCGTCAAACTCCTGCAACGGAGCCGCGTCCGGTACCGGTGCCGGCGCTGGCTCGGCGGGCGCCTGTGCAGGCGGCGGATCGTCGAACAGGTCCGGCAGCAGGTTGTCCTGCGTCAGCGCAGGAGCGGCCAGGACCGCCAGCGCAGTCAGTGCCACGCCGCCCAGCAGCGCGCGCGGGAAGCGGCGTTCAGAGGCCAAGCGTCTCAACGCCGACATCCTTTTCCACCACGGTCTGTTCCACGGGAACATCCTGAAACCCGAAATAGATGGACAGCCCGACCAGCCCCAATATCAGGATGATGAACAGCCAGAAAAGCAAACGACCCAAGATGTTGTCCCCGAACTTGTGGCGACCGCGCGGCGAAGGCTCGCATGGCCATGGTGGCATGTGTATAGCCAGCCAGACGATGCGGACGAAACCGAAAAATATCGCGGGCTCCCTGGTGCTGGTCGGCCTGATGGGCGCGGGCAAGTCCACGATAGGCCGCCGCCTCGCCCAGAGGCTGGGTCTGCCCTTTTCCGACGCGGATGATGAAATCGTCGCCGCGGCGGGCATGAGCATCGCGGAAATCTTTGAACGATTTGGCGAATTCTATTTCCGCGACGGCGAACGCCGTGTTATCGCCCGGCTGATGGACGAGGAGCGCCAGGTCATCGCCACCGGCGGCGGCGCTTTCATCGATCCTGAAACCCGCGCGGCGATCCTGCGGGACGGTGTCGCCATCTGGCTGGACAGCGATATCGAGACGCTGGCCGAGCGGGTGGCGCGGCGCAATCACCGCCCGCTGCTGATCGGCAAGGATCCCGCGACCGTGCTGCGGGAGCTGGCGGCGGCGCGAAATCCCTTTTACGCGGAGGCGCATATCCATATCTCCTCCACGCCCGCACCCCATGCGCGCACCGTCGACGCGATCATGACGCAGCTGAAGGACGGCGGCATCGCATGAGCGTGACGGAAATACAGGTGGCGCTGGGCGGGCGAAGCTACCCAATCCGTATCGGCAGCGGGCTGCTGGCCGCGGTGGACGATCATGTCGCCCTGCCGAAAGCCGGGCGTCCGCTTGCGATTGTTACGGACGAGACGGTGGCGGGGCTGCATCTGGAAACCTTGCAGAATGCCTTGCCGGGACCGTCGGAAGCCATCGTGCTGCCCGCCGGGGAGGCGACGAAAAACTGGGCCAGTCTGGAGCTGGTGACGGAGCGCCTGCTGGCGCTGGGCGTCGAGCGGAACGACCATGTCGTCGCGCTGGGCGGCGGCGTCATCGGCGACCTGACCGGCTTCGCCGCCTCGATCCTGCGGCGCGGCTGCAACTTCGTGCAGATCCCAACGACACTTCTGGCGCAGGTGGACTCGTCCGTGGGCGGAAAGACAGCCATCAACAGTGCGGCAGGAAAGAATCTGGTGGGTGCGTTTCACCAGCCGTCGCTGGTGCTGATCGACACGGGCCTGCTGACGACCCTGCCCGTCCGGCAGATGCGCGCGGGCTATGCCGAAATCGTGAAATACGGCCTTCTCGGCGATGCGGATTTCTTTCGCTGGTGCGAAGCGAACGCCACCGCGCTGCTGGCCGGAGACGAGGCGGTCATCGCCGAGGCCGTCGCCGCCTCCTGCCGCGCCAAGGCCGCCGTGGTCGCCGCGGACGAGCGGGAGACCGAGGACAAGCGCGCGCTCCTAAACCTGGGTCACACATTTGGTCACGCGCTGGAGGCGGAGGGCGGTTATTCGGAACTGCTGCTGCACGGCGAAGCGGTGGCGATCGGCATGGCGCTTGCGTTTCGCTATTCCGCGCGAACTGGCTTGATAGGCAAAGACGAGGCCGCGCGTGTGGCGGCGCATCTGGACGGTGTGGGGCTAGGTTCTGAGATTCCGGATTTCGCACAGGATGCCGACCGTCTGATCGCACATATGCGGCAGGACAAGAAGGCCGAGGCTGGAACCGTACCGCTGATCCTGGCGCGCGGGATTGGGGATGCGTTCGTATCGCGGGAGACCGACCTCGATGATGTGCGGGCGTTTCTGGCCAAGGAGATTGCGACTCCCGCCGTCGCGGGAATGACGGTTTTTGGGAAGGGATCGAACCGCTCTTCAAAACCGTCTCAAACCCGCTAAAGGCCCGCACCATGAGCAACAAACCCGCTGCCGTGCGCGGCACAAATGATTTCGTCGGCGAAGGGGCGGAGCGGTTCGCCTTCGTGGTGGAGACGTTCAATCGCGTCCGCCGCCTTTATGGCTTCCGCCCCGTCACCATTCCCGTCTTTGAAAACACGTCCGTCTTCGCGCGCTCGCTGGGCGAGACCACCGATGTGGTTTCAAAGGAAATGTACACGTTCGACGACCGCTCCGGCGATTCGCTGACGCTGCGCCCGGAATTCACGGCGGGCATCGCGCGCGCCTACATCACCAATGGCTGGCAGCAGCACGG
>JBARZR010000125.1:0-17225 GCA_049650205.1 Pacificimonas sp.
AGCAAGAAGATCATCATGGCGTCGGGCGTGAAGGTGACCGAAGTCGATCCCGCCCCTTTCGCCGTAAAGATGGAAAGCGTCTGGGACAGTTTTGTCACGACGCCGCAGCAGCGTGACCTGGTCGACCGCATCCTGTCCCTGAAAGACGCGGGCGTATGAGGCGGCTCGCCGACCTGCTGCTTTACGTCAGCGCCTTCGGCCTCGTCGTCATGACGGCGATCATCAGCTGGCAGGTATTCGGACGGTTCGTCCTCAACTCATCGCCCAGCTGGTCGGAACAGGCATCGCTGATCCTGATGATCTGGTATGTCTTCCTCGCGGCTGCCGCGGGCGTGCGCGAACGCTTCCACATCCGCATCACGGTCCTCGAAAACATAGCGAGCCCGCGGGTCGCTCATGCCGTCAAGATGCTGGTGCACGTCATCGTCATCGCCTGTGGCCTGATCCTGCTCATCTGGGGCGCGATGCTGGTCTGGGAAGTGCGCGGAATCACGGTTCCCGCACTCGGTATCTCGCGCGGCTTCGCCTATCTGCCTATCCCGGTTTCGGGTCTGCTTATGTCCTTGTTCGCCGCCGAACATCTGCTGCGCGAATGGCACGGTCGTCCGATCACGGCCGTCGCGCCTTCCGATGGCGTAGAGATTGAAGAGACGCGCTGATGGAGCTTCTGATCCTTTTCGGCGTGCTGTTCCTGCTGCTCGCCCTTGGTGTCCCGGTCGCCTTCGCACTGTTCGCGGCGACGCTCGCGACCTTTGCCGCCATCGACATTCCCCTGATTGTCGCCGTTCAGCGCATGTCGGCGGGCATCAGCGTGTTCACCCTTATGGCGATTCCGTTTTTCATATTCGCCGGCGACCTGATGTATCGGGCGGGCATAGCGAACCGGCTCGTCATGGTCGCGGAGGCCGCCTTTGGCCGTTCGCGCGGTGGCCTCGGCCTCGTCAATGTCGGCGCGTCGATGATGTTTGGCGCCGTCTCCGGCTCCGCCATCGCCAGCGCGTCCGCAATCGGCTCCACCATGATTCCCATGATGGAGGAAAAGGGCTACCCAAAGGACTATAGCGTCAACGTCACGGTGACGGCCGCCATCGTCGGACTGCTGATCCCGCCCAGCCACAACATGATCATCTACGCCGCCGCCAGCGGGACGGGCGTCAGCATCGGCGACCTGTTCCTGGCGGGCATCATTCCCGGTATCCTGACCGGATCGATGCTGATGCTGACCAGCTGGCTGATCGCCCGCCGCCGCGACCTGCCGCGCGGCATTTTCCCCGGCTGGGGCATATTCCTGCGCGCCCTCGTCTACGCCATTCCCGGCCTGATGACGGGCGTCATCATCATGGGCGGTATCTTGAGCGGTATCTTCACGCCGACGGAAAGCTCCGCAGTCGCCGTCGTTTACACCATCGCCGTCGGCGCGCTCGTCTATCGCAGTCTCGGCTTCAGGGCGTTTGCGGAGGCGGCGATGAAGTCCGTCCGCACGGCCGCCATGGTCCTCCTCATCATCGCCGCCGCCACCGGTTTCGGTTTCGCGCTCGCCATCCTGGAGGTGCCGACGCAGCTCGCCGCCCTCATCGGCTTAATGACCGACAATCCGATCATGACGCTGCTCATCATCAACGTCATACTGCTGTTTCTAGGAACATTCATGGACATGGCACCGCTGATCGTCATCTGCACGCCCATCTTCCTGCCCATCGTGATGGCGACTGGCGTCGACCCCGTGCATTTCGGCATCATCTTGATGCTCAATCTCGGCATGGGCCTGGTGACACCGCCCGTCGGGGCCGTGCTGTTCGTGGGTTCGGCGGTCGGAAAGCTACCGGTGCAGGATGCCGTCAGGACGATCTGGCCGTTCTACGGCACGCTGATGCTGGCTCTGATCCTCATCACCTTCATCCCGCAGCTGTCGATGTTCCTGCCGGATTACTTCTAGGGTTCAGCTTCCAAGTTGCAGTTCCGCGCATCTCCGCGCAAGAATGGCGGTCATGGACAGCACCGGCAACACCACCATTAACGACGTCGCGCGCCTGGCAGGCGTGTCCAAGAAAACCGTCAGCCGCGTCATCAACAAATCCCCCCTCCTCAGCGACAAGACACGCGCGCAGGTCGAGGCCGTCATCGACAAAATTGGCTATGTACCCAACCCACAGGCGCGCGCCTTGGCACTCCGGCGCAACTTCATCGTTGCCGCCATTCATGACAATCCGAACGCCCAGTTTCTGGTTAATGTGCAACAAGGCATCCTGGACGCGCTGAACAATACCGAATTCGACCTGATGGTGCATCCGGTGGATCGCAGTGCCCCGGATCTGTTGGATAATATCAAGAAATTTTTGGAGCGGCAGCGGCCTTATGGTGTCGTCCTGCTGCCACCGATTTCCGAAAACGAAGATATCATCGCCCTCTGCAAACGCATCGGTGTCCGCTATTGCCGCATGTGTTCGGCGAACCTCGACACCCCCGAGCATATGGTGCTCTCGAACGACCGTCAGGCCGTGCGGGAGGCGACGGAATATCTTATTGCGCAGGGTCATCGCCGCATCGGCCTGATCTGCGGCCCAGAAGGCTTTCTCTCCCCCACCGAGCGGCGTGCCGGGTTCGAGGAGGCACTTGCCGCCGCAGGGATCGAACTGTCCGCGAAATTGATCGCGCCGGGTGATTATACCTTCGAATCAGGCGTCAAGGCGGGGCTATCCCTTCTGGATCGCGACCACCGGCCCACTGCCATTTTCGCATCGAATGACCAGATGGCGATCGGGACCATGATCGCCGCCCGGCGCCGCGGGATCGATATTCCGCGCGATCTCAGCATCGTCGGGTTCGACGATACGCCGCTCTCGGAGCATGTCTGGCCATCGCTCACGACCGTGCGCTGGCCGATCGTTGCGATGGGCAGGGCCGCAGCCGCGAAACTGATCCGTTCCGACGACGCGAAAGACGATGCGCCCGCGTCGCGGTTCCTGTCCACGCTGGTGACCCGCGCGTCGGTTGCGCCGCCACCGACACAGTGACCGGCTTTTCGAATTTTGACGACTTCCCGCTTGCATCGATAAATGACACCGGTTACCGGTGTAGACTGAGTCTGTTGGTACGCCTCCGAAGGGATGCCGACGCACGATCGACGAACCAGTAAAGCGAGACACCATGAAAATTGCACTCATCAGCGAAAACAGCCAGGCCGCCAAAAATGGCATCATTCATGACGCGCTGACCTCTGTTGCAGAGCCGCTGGGCCATGAGGTTTTCAATTACGGCATGTATACCGCCGAGGAGGACGCGCAGATCACCTATGTCATGGTCGGGCTGCTGTCCGGCATATTGCTCAACGCGAAGGCGGTCGATTTCGTCGTCACCGGCTGCGGCACCGGCACGGGCTCCATGCTCGGCTGCAACGCCATGCCCGGCGTTTTCTGCGGTCTTGTTATCGACCCGACCGATGCCTTCCTGTTCAGCCAGATCAATGACGGCAACGCCATCGCCATGCCCTATGCGAAAGGCTTCGGCTGGGCGGCGGAGCTGAACCTGCAGGACTGCTATCGCAAGCTGTTCACCGACAAGCCGGGACAGGGCTATCCCAAGGAACGCGCCGAGATCATGGCGAAGAACCGCACCATCCTGTCCGAAGTGAAGGCGAAGAGCTGCCATCCCATGATCGACGTGCTGAAAAACGTCGATCAGACCCTGCTGAAGTCGGCAATCGCAGGCGAGAAGTTCGAGGAACTTTTCTACCCCAATTCGCAGGATGACGAGATCAGCGACTATCTGCGTAGTCTGTAAGCCCCGCCAACTCCGGCGACAGTAGAATTTTAAGGACAGATATGGCGAACAGTGCTTTCGATCTCACGGGCCGCGTGGCCCTTGTTACCGGCGCGAATACCGGTATCGGTCAGGGCATCGCCATCGCGCTTGCCGCCGCTGGCGCGGATATCGCCGTTGCCGGGCGCAGCGACGCGTCGGACACGATTGCCGCCATTGAAAAGCATGGCCGCAAGGCTGCCTTCGTGAAGGCCGACCTCAGCGGCAAGGAACCCTGCGCGCGCGTCGTCGAGGAGGCCGTTTCGGCACTTGGTGGTCTCGACATCCTTGTCAACAATGCCGGAACCATAAGGCGCAACGACGCGGTCGACTTCACCGAAGACGACTGGGATACGGTGATGGACACCAATCTCAAGAGCCTGTTCTTCCTGTGTCAGGCGGCGGCGAAGCAGATGATTCCGAACGGCGGCGGCAAGATCATCAACATCGCCTCCATGCTGACCTTTCAGGGTGGTATCCGCGTCGCCAGCTACACCGCCTCCAAAAGCGGCGTCGGCGGACTGACGAAGCTGCTCGCGAACGAGTGGGCGGGAAAAGGCATTAACGTCAACGCCATCGCGCCGGGCTATATCGCCACCAACAACACGGCGGCGTTGCAGGCCGACGAACAGCGCAACAGGGATATTCTCGGCCGCATTCCGGCGGGCCGCTGGGGTCAGCCGGACGACATGGGCGGCGCTGCGGTCTTTCTCGCGTCCGACGCCGCGAAATATGTGCAGGGTCATATTCTCGCCGTGGATGGCGGCTGGCTGGCGCGCTGACCGTGCTGAGGGCCGGTCTCGCTTTCATTCTGATCGCGTCGGCGATGGCGACGCCGGTCCTCGCCGAATTCGAACCGCACCCGGACCGTGTGCTGTGCGAGGGATCGACCGGCTATGCGGACAGCTTCGATGGCCGCCGCACCTTTCTCTGGCGGCCGGAATGGTTGCGCGCCGAAAAAGCACGCCTGGCGGGCGACGACCGCGCCCGCGCCGCCCTTGTCAAAGATGCCGACACCGCCCTGCGCGGTCCGCTCTATAGTGTCACCGACAAGCTCAAGACCCCTGCCAGCGGCGACAGGGCGGATTATTATTCCATCGGTCCCTACTGGTGGCCGACCAAGGGGAAGCCGGATGGGGAACCCTATTCCCGCCGCGATGGCGAGGTTAATCCCGAACGCGATGGGGAGGAGTTCGACAAAAGGCGTCTGACAAGTTTCAGCCGCGACGTCGAAACCCTGTCCCTAGCCGCCTACATGCTGGACGAAGATCGCTATGCGGCCCGTGCCGCTCAGCTGATCCGCACATGGTTCCTGGATCCCGCCGCGCGCATGAACCCCAATCTCAATCATGGACAGGCGATCCCCGGCAGGACGACAGGCCGGGGCGAGGGTATCATCGACTCCACGCAGCTTGTGCCGGTGGTCGAGGCCATCGGCCTGATCGCGCCAACAGGTGCGCTTTCGGTCGAGGAGCAGGCGGCACTTCGTGTCTGGTTCCGCGAATACGCGACCTGGCTTGCCACCAGCGACATCGGCACATCCGAATTACAGAAACAGAATAACCACGGCCTGTGGTTTGACATGTTCCTGACGCATTTCTCGCTGTTCGCCGGTCTTGAAAGCGTGGCGAAAAATGTCAGCGAGAGCTTCCTGGATAGCCGCATCGCACGGCAGATGGGTAAGGACGGACATCTGCCCGCCGAACTGACCCGCACGCGCCCCTTTCACTATTCGCATTTCGCAATGGGCGCCGCCGTCCGCCTCGCCACGCTCGCCGAATGCGTCGACATCGACCTCTGGACCGCCACGACACCCGATGGCCGCGGTCTGCGGCGCGGCATGGAGTTCCTGCTGCCCTATCAGGCGACCACCGAATCATGGCCCGCACGCCGCAACGACCGCGATTTGGCCGACTCGAAACGCCTCGAGCGCGCCCGCCGAACTGCTGCGGAAACCTTCCGCATCGCCGCCTGGGGCTATGACAGCCCCGCCTACGAGGCCGCCGCCGCGAATTACGGCGACGAGGGCAAAGACTGGCTCGCCCCGCTGACGAAATAGCGATCTTCGGGCTGGCGCATATCCGCCGTAGCGCTAGTTTGACCGGATGTTACCACGGAACCGCGCTCAGCTTCATATTCTGGCCGCCCTTTTCGCGGTGCTGCTGCTGGCGCAGATCGACCAGCCTTTCCCCGGAATGGCGTGGATGCAGCACAGCCCGACCCTGCTTCTGATCCTCGCCGCCCCTTGGCTCCTCCGCCGCTGGCCGCTTTCCACCCGCAACGTCGCTTTGATCGCGCTCTTCTTCACACTGCACACGCTCGGCGGGCGCTATATCTACAGCTATGTGCCCTATGACGACTGGACGCGGGCGCTGTTCGGCACCGGCATTGGCGAGGCACTCGGCTGGCAGCGCAATCATTACGACCGGCTGATCCATTTCTTGTCCGGGCTGCTCCTTGTCCCGCCCTTCGCCGAGTGGCTCCGCCGTCATCGCCGCCGCCCGCACCGACAGGCCCTGACCGGCGCGGTCGGGATCGTCATCGCCATCGGCGCCGGCTACGAAATCTTCGAATGGCTGCTGACTCTCGTGATGGGCGGCAACGCGGAACGCTATAACGGCCAGCAGGGCGACATGTGGGACGCGCAAAAGGATATGGCGCTGGCGGTGGCGGGCGCGCTCATCGCGGCGGTGATCCTGGGGTACAGACGCCGCTAGCCGAAGATCGACCAGCCGGTCTTGTCGGCGATCTTCTGCAGAGCGAGCGCGCCCAGTTTCGATGTCCCGGCATCGCCAAGCCCCGGCGACCATACCGCGATCGTCGCCCGGTCGGGCACGACCGCCAATATGCCGCCACCCACACCGGATTTGCCGCAAAAGCCGACCTCGAACGCGAATTCCCCTGAATTGTCATAATGGCCGCAGGTCAGCATCAGCGCGTTGATCCGGCGGCAGCGCGCGGTGGAGGTTACCCGCTCCTTCGTGACCGGGTCCGTTCCGTCGAACGCCAGGAACAGACCCGCCTCGGCCAACTGCTTGCAGCTGAGCGCCAGTGCGCATTGCCGGAAATAGGCGGCGAGGACCGTCTCCACCGGGTTCTTCAATCGGTCGAAGCTCTCCATGAAATGCGCCAGGCTGCGATTGCGCGCACCTGCCGCTGATTCCGAATGCGCCACATCCATATCGACGTGAATGCTGTCATCGCGCGCCATTTTTCTGAGGAGCGCCAATAGTTCCTCCACCGCTTCCTGATACGACCGGTCGTCAACCAGATGATCCGTCGTTACGATCGCGCCCGCGTTGATGAACGGATTGCGCGGAATGCCCTTCTCCCGCTCCAGCTGCACGATGGAGTTGAACGGATCGCCCGACGGCTCCCGCCCCACCCGTCGGAACAGCTTCGCACCATGCCGGTCGAGCGCCAGTGCCAGCACGAACACCTTCGAAATGCTCTGAATGGAAAAGGACTCGCCGGCATCGCCCGCGCAGAACGTCTTGCCGTCCTTCGTCGCCATGGCGATGCCGAACTTCTCTGGATCGACGTTCGCCAGCGCCGGAATATAGTCCGCCACTTCGCCGCAGCCGCGCTGGTCGCGCAACTCGTCAAAAGTCTCGTCGACAAGGTTCTGAAGGTCCATGCGCCCCCTCCTGACAAATAGTGTCATCGCTGGCTATCGCGGATTAGAGTGAAGCGATGACAGCTCTTACCGCAGACCTCTACTGGTCCTTCCGCTCGCCCTACAGCTTCCTCGCCACCCGGCGCTGGCGCGAAATCCAGTCGCGATACGACCTGACCATCCAGTTGCGCCCGGTCTATCCGCTCGCCATCCGCGATCCGCAGTTTTTTGAGAAGAATCATCCCGCCTGGCTCGGCTACGTCATGCGCGACATCCAAAGGCTGTCGCAATATCTGGGGATAGAGATGGGCGCGCCCAATCCCGATCCCATCGTGCAAGATGTAAAAACGCGGAAAATCGCCGAAAAACAGCCGCACATCCACCGCCTCACCCGCCTCGGCCAGGCCGCCGCGCGAAGAGGCCGCGGCCTCGCCTTCGCCGACGAAGCCTCCCGCCTGATCTGGGAAGGCAAGGTGCGCTGGAACGAAGGCGATCATCTGGAGCGCGCCGCCGCCCGCGCCGATGTCGACTGGGATGCGGTCGACAATGAGGCCGATGAGGAAGCCAAACGCCTCGACATGGAAATCGCTGCCAATCAGGACGCGCTGGAGGCGGCCGGTCACTGGGGCGTGCCCACGCTGGTATTCGAGGGTGAACCCTTTTTTGGACAGGACCGGATCGACCTTGCGCTGTGGCGCATGAAGGCGGCAGGCCTGACCGAACGTACATCTACGGAGACTGCCAAATGACCCTTGCCCCCTACCAACCCCTCTCCCGCTCTATCGCCGGAAAGGTCGCCATCGTCACCGGCGCTGCCAGTGGCATGGGGCGCGCGACCGCGCATCTGTTCGCGGCGGAAGGCGCGCGCGTCGCCGTCACCGACCTGAAACAGGACGCCTGCGACGCGGTCGTGAAAGAGATCGAGGCCGCGAACCTGCCCGGCAGCGCGAAAGCCTGGGCGCTGGACGTGTCGGACAGAGACGCGATCAGGACCGTCGTCGCGGACATCGCGGAAGCCTTTGGCGGTATCGAGATCCTCGTCAACAACGCCGGTTTCGCTCATCATGCCGACGTTGCAGAGGAAGCTTATGAGGATGCGTGGGAAGCCTCCCTCTCCGTGATGCTCGCGTCGCATCAGCGCATGGTCCGCGCCGCCCTGCCCCATTTGCGCAAGGGGGAGCATCCGCGCATCGTCAATATCGCCTCCACCGAGGGATTGGGCGCGACGCCCGGCAACAGCCCCTATGTCGCGGCGAAGCACGGCGTCATCGGCCTGACGCGCGGCCTTGCCGTGGACCTTGGACGCGAGGGCATCACCGTCAACTGCGTCTGCCCCGGCCCTGTCGTCACCGGGATCACCCAAGGCATCCCCGACGAGCACAAGACCATTTACGCCAAGCGCCGCGTGCCCTTGCGCCGCTACGGCATTCCAGAGGAGGTCGCGCATATGACGCTGAACTGCGTCCTTCCCGCCATGAGCTTCCTGACGGGCGCGGCGATCCCCGTCGATGGCGGCATGAGCATCAAAAATGCCTGACGTTAAAGCACACGCGTTTCAGGCCGGCGATGGCGTGCGCCTGGTTTGGCATGAACTGGCGCAGGTGGCGGACGGCGCCCGCCCGCTGCTTCTGCTTCACGGCCTGTTTTCGACCGCGCAGGTGAACTGGATAAAGTTCGGCACGGCGCAGCGACTAGTGGATGCCGGGTTCCGGCCTCTCATGCTGGATCTGCGCGCCCACGGCGACAGCGACGCGCCGACCGAGCCGAACAAGTGGCCGCCGAACATCCTAGCGCAGGATGTCGCCGACTGGGTCCGCCATCTTGGCCTCGATGATTATGATCTGGCGGGCTTCTCGCTTGGCGGTCGCACGGCCATGCATGTCGTCATCGACGGCCTTACCCCGCGCCGCCTCGCCATTTGCGGCATGGGCCTCGGCGGCATCGCCGACCAGCAGTCCGGCACCGACTGGTTCATCGACACGGTTGAGCGGCGGGACGAGCATGAGCGCGGTAGCGACGAATATTTCGCCGTGCAGTTCATGAAAACGAACAAGGTGGATCCGGACGCCGCCCTCGCCCTTCTCCGCGCTCAGGTCGACGCGCGCGAAAGCGATATCGCCGCCACCGACATTCCCACGCTCGTCCTCTGCGCCAGCGAGGACCGCTATTTCGCCGAGGCGAAAAAACTCGCCGCGCTGATGCCGGATGCCGAATTCCAGACCTTTCCCGGTACGCATATGTCTTGCGTGTCGAAACCGGAACTGGGTGAAAGGCTGGCGGCGTTTCTCTCCGCTTGACCGCAGACGGGGTTTCCCGCCACAACCGGCCAATGAACAGGATTCCGAGGGAGTATTTTCAGATGTTGAAGCAGATTTCCGTCGCCGCCATGGCCGCCGCGCTGATGTCCGGCAGCGCCGCCCATGCCGAAAGCCATAGGGAAGCGGCCGACATGACCGCCGCCCCGACCGCCGCCGATGCCGACGCTTTCGTCGAACGCGCGGAGGCGCGCCTCGCCGATCTCAGCATCTATGCGGGCAAGGCCGCCTGGGCCAACGCCACCAACATCACGATCGACACCGACTATCTCGCCGCCCGCGCGGGGGCGGAATATACGAAGGCCGCCGTCGAACTGGCGAACGAAGCCGCGAAATATGCGGATGTCGAGGGTCTTAGTTACGATACCAACCGCAAGCTCAACATGCTGCGCCAGTCGCTGACCGCGCCCGCGCCGAATGTCCCCGGCGCGGCGGACGAACTGTCCACCCTGCTGACCGGTCTCAACAGCGCCTATGGAAAGGGCAAGGGCCGCTACAAGGGTGAGGAAACGCGCGGTAACGACCTGGAGGCGCTGATGGGAACGGAGCGCGATCCCGCCCTTCTGATGGAAATGTGGACCAGCTGGCACGAGGTCGGCACGCCCATGCGCGGCGATTACGTGCGCTTCGTCGAAATCGCCAATGAGGGCGCGCGCGAACTGGGCTATGCGGACGTCGGCGCGATGTGGCGGTCGGGCTATGACATGGACCCCGACGCCTATGCGGCGATGCTGGATGAGAACTGGAGGCAGGTAAAGCCGCTCTACGATCAGCTGCACTGCTATACTCGCGCCAAACTTAACGAGACTTATGGCGACGACGTTCAACCCGCGACCGGCCCGATCCGCGCTGATCTTCTCGGCAATATGTGGGCGCAGGAATGGGGAAACATTTATGACATCGTCGCCCCCGAAGGCGCGGGCGACGTGGGCTACGACCTGACCGAGCTTCTCGTGGCGAAAGACTACACCCCGCTCAAGATCGTGCAGACGGGCGAGAATTTCTTCTCCTCGCTGGGATTCGCTCCGCTCCCCGAAACTTTCTATGAGCGCAGCCAGATCACTGCGCCCCGCGACCGCGAAGTCGTTTGCCACGCCTCGGCCTGGGATCTGGACAATGAGGACGATATCCGCATCAAGATGTGCACCAAGGTAAACGCCGACGATTTCGTCACCGTGCATCACGAGCTCGGCCACAATTATTACCAACGCGCCTACAAGGACCAGCCGTTCCTCTACAAGAACAGCGCGAACGACGGTTTTCACGAGGCCATCGGCGACATGATCGCCCTGTCGGTCACGCCGGATTATCTGGTGCAGACGGATCTCCTCGACGCCGCGAATGTCCCGTCCGCCGACAAGGATATCGGCCTCCTACTGCGTCAGGCGATGGACAAGGTCGCCTTTCTGCCCTTCGGCCTTATGATCGACAAATGGCGCTGGCAGGTGTTTTCCGGCGATACGACGCCTGAGAACTACACGCAAAGCTGGACCGACCTGCGCCGCGACTATCAGGGCATCGTGCCGCCCGTTGAGCGTCCCGCCGACGCCTTCGACCCTGGCGCGAAATATCATGTGCCTGGCAACACACCCTACACCCGCTATTTCATGGCGCGTCTGCTGCAGTTCCAGTTCCACAAGGCGGCCTGCGACCAGGCCGGCTGGGACGGCCCGCTGCACCGCTGTTCGATCTACGATAATGCCGAAGTGGGCCAGAAGCTGAACGCCATGCTGGAAATGGGCTCCTCCCGCCCCTGGCCCGATGCGCTGGAGGCGTTCACTGGCACCCGCGAAATGAACGGCGACGCGCTGGTCGCCTACTTCAAGCCGCTGGAGGGCTGGCTGGAAGTTCAGAACCGGGGCAAACAGTGTGGGTGGTAAAAGATCCGCGTTCTAAATCCTTACCCTCGGGAAACCGGGGGTCCAATTCGAATCACGGCTTTATAACTTCAGATTCCCGCTTCCGCGGGAATGACGGAAAAGGCGGCTCCACGTCTTGAGGCTTATCCCGCCATCTTCTTCGGCTGGGTGAAGACTTCCGTCACTTCCGGGCGGAAGCTTTCCAGGCTGTCGCAGTCGAACTCGTCGTCGAACGCGGGGGCGTCCCATTCGTCGACCAGCTTGACGGCGAAATCATACCAGTCTTCATCTTCGAACTGGTCGCGCATGGAGGTCGAAAGCCCCATGTGGTTGTAATAATATTTCCCCTGGAAATGCTGGTGCCACTTGATTGTGTGGTAGATGTAATCGTCCACATAGGGCTGCAGGATTTCCGCGGCGATCGCGCCGTGGTTCGGGATCGACATCGCCTTGCCAAGGTCATGGCACAGCGCCGCGACGATCTCCTGCGCGCTCGCGCCCGACCGGCGGGCCAGCGTCGCGCACATCAGGCTGTGCGTAAGCTGATCGGCACGGAACCCGACCTGCATGTCGCCAAGCCGGGCCAGCTGTTCCATGATGACATCCGGCTGCCGTTCCTGCTGATGAACCGCATGTTCCTTGCCGATGATCTTCCAGTCGGCTTCGGTGCCGTCCTGCATCGCGCGGAATGTCGCGCGCGGGGCGGTTGCGGTTTGTGAGGGGGCGGTGGCCATTATCTGTCTCCCAGGATATTTTCACGCACGATAACATATGCCAGAAACGCTTGAAACTCCCACATTTCGGCATCCTCGCGAAGGCGGGGATCCAGATCAGTCCGGAACTGGCCGGCTTTGCACGGCACTGGATTACCGCCTTCGCGGGAATGACGACCGGGTAAGTTCTACCCCGCATCGCCCACATGAATCGCCTGATACTTTTTCCGCA
The DNA here is from genome assembly GCA_049650205.1 of Pacificimonas sp. Lineage (GTDB taxonomy): Bacteria > Pseudomonadota > Alphaproteobacteria > Sphingomonadales > Sphingomonadaceae > Pacificimonas. The sequence goes on from JBARZR010000125.1 coordinate 12,534, forward strand.
GGCTCACCTTGTCGGTCTTACCCGACCCCAGTTTCGGCAGCGGCTGGTCCGACCACCAGATGCGCTTGGGCAGCTTGAACGACGCTAGATCGTCCTTCAGAAATTCGCGCAGGGCGTCCTGGTCCAGTTGCTCGTCAGGCTTGCGATAGACGACCGCGCCGACGACTTCGCCCATGCGTTCGTCGGGCAGGCCGAAGACGCTGCATTCCGCGACGGCGGGATGCGAATAAATGGCCGCTTCCACCTCCTGCGCGGCGATATTCTCACCGCCGCGGATGATGATGTCCTTCTTCCGGTCGACGATGAACAGATAGCCATCCTCGTCCAGATAGCCGATGTCACCGCTGTGGAACCAGCCGTCGCCCGGGAAGGCCTCGCGCGTCGCCTCGGGATTGCGCCAGTAGCCGCGCACGTTCGCGGCGGACCGGATGCAGACTTCGCCGCGTTCGCCCTGCGGCATCATGTTCAGGTCGTCGTCGCGGATCGCGATCTCCACCACAGGCTTCGATGCCCTACCGGTCGAGTTCGGCTTGGCGAGGTAATTGTCGCGGATGTTGCCCGCGCCGACTCCGTTGGTTTCCGTAAGGCCATAGCCGATGGCCGGGGTCTTCCCCATTTCCTTCATGATGCGCTTCACATGCTCCTCGGGGCGCGGCGCGCCGCCCGCGGCGATGTCGACCAGCGTGGAAAGGTCGTATTTGTCGCGCTCCGGATGCTGCAGCAATTCGAGACTCATAGTCGGCACGCCGACAAAATAGGTGACGCGTTCGTCTTGAATCTGTTTCAGCGCTTCGCCCGCGTCCCATTTGTACATGATGACCAGCTTGCGCCCGATGGCGATGGAAACCAGCAGTACCGGAACCGAGCCCGTGATATGGAACAGCGGCACGTTCAGCAGCATGATCTGCTGTTCCGGCAGCTCCGTTCCGGCCGCCTCAGCCAGCTGCAGCATCGCAAGACCCTGCACGATGTAATTCATTGCGCCATGCACGATGCCGCCATGCGTGGAGACCGCGCCCTTCGGATTACCGGTCGAGCCTGACGTGTACATCAGGGTCGCATCGTCCTCCGGCCCGATGGGATGCACATGCCACATCTCCTTGGGGGAGGCCGCCAAAACCTCCTTCAGCTGCCGCGCGCCGTGTTCCTCGGTCACGGCCTTCGATGTTCGCACGGTGATGACCGGCATGTCCGCACCGACCGCCGCACGCACGCGCTTCAGCCGCTCCTCATCGGCGATGACCAGCCGCGTGCCGCTATGGTTCAGGCCATATTCCAGCTCGTCAGCCGTCCACCAGGCATTCAGAGGTACGACGACCGCGCCCAGGTAGAGCCCGCCAACGAAAGCGCTGATCCACTCGGGGAAATTACGCATGGCGATGGCGACGCGGTCCCCCTTCGACACGCCATATTCATGCTGCAGGGCGGCGGCGATGTGTTTCGCCTCGGAAAAGATCTCCGCGAACGTCTTCCGCTCGCCCTCGTACACCGTGAATTCCTTCGGACCGTTCGCCGCGAAGAAGAAATCGAAATATTCCCGCATGGACGGCGGCGCATTTTCAAAGACGGGCAGCTTTGCGCCGCGCACCTCCCGCGTTGTGACCGCCATCTGGCCGCCGTCTGCAGTCAATGCGGCTACGGCGGCATCCTGCGCCTTGTCGAGATCGGTAAGCATTTTTCCTCCCACGGAATCAGACTGTTTTTTCCCACCTTATGCTGGCCTCTCGCCGCGCCCGCAATCGCGGATGTAAGAGGTTGCGCGCCCTTCACATTGCGGCGCGCGGCTGGCAGAGGGGCGGCACATCTGAAAACCGGGGCGCACATCCATGTTTCAAACCCTGATCGACTATCCCGATATCGGTCCGATCTGGTTCACGATCCCGCTGCCGTTCCTGGACAGCGGCCTGCCGATCCGCTGGTACAGCCTCAGCTATATCGTCGGCATCCTCTTGGCCTGGTGGTATGTGACGAAGCTGATCCAGCGGCCCGGCGCGCCGTTGGCGAAGCGTCATGCGGACGATCTGGTCACATGGGCGACGCTTGGAGTCATCCTTGGCGGACGCATCGGCTCGGTGCTGTTCTACACGCCGGAACGCTATTTCGGCCCGGATGGCAGCTTCCTCAACATATTGAAGATCTGGGAGGGCGGCATGTCCTTCCATGGCGGCGTGCTGGGCGTCGGCCTCGCCATGACGCTCTATGCCCTGAAGCACAAACTCGCCTGGCTGCGCGTTTGGGACTATGTCGCTTGCGGTGTTCCATTCGGCTTGTTCTTCGGGCGGCTGGCGAATTTCGTGAATGGCGAGTTATGGGGCCGCCCGACCGACATGCCCTGGGCGATGATCTTCCCGGCTGATCCCAGCCAGCTGCCCCGTCATCCCAGCCAGCTATACGAGGCGGGGCTGGAGGGCATCGCGCTATTCATCATCCTGTGGCTGCTCTTCTGGAAGACCGAGGCGCGCTATTATCCGGGCCGCCTGGCCGGCGCGTTCCTGGCGGGTTACGGCACCTTCCGCTTCGTGATCGAATTCTACCGCATGCCGGACGAGAATCTGGGGCTTCTATCGCTCGGCATGTCGATGGGGCAGTGGCTGTGCATTCCCATGATCCTCCTGGGGGCATGGCTGATCGCCACGTCGGCAGGCAGGCGTCAGCGGGTGGAGCCCATTGCCGGGACCGCAACACAGCAGTGAGCGAATTCGCCGACGAACTGATCGCCGAAATCAAGGCGAAAGGCGGCATCACGGTCCATGACTATATGGCCCGCTGCAACGCGCATTATTACGCGACACGCGACCCGCTGGGCAAGGACGGCGATTTCACCACCGCGCCCGAAATCAGCCAGATCTTCGGCGAGCTGATCGGCGTATGGTGCATGGACCTGTGGACGCGGGCGGGCGCGCCGGACGATATCGCGCTGGTCGAACTCGGTCCCGGCAGAGGCACGCTGATGGCCGATTTGCTGCGCGCCGTGCCAAAGCTGGCTGCAAAGGCCAAGGTGCACTTCATCGAGACCAGCCCTGCGCTTCGCAGGGCGCAGGCGGAGCGCGTGCCGCGGGCGACCTGGCATGACGACATTGATACCGTGCCCGCCGACCGTCCCTTCATGCTGATCGCAAATGAGTTTTTCGACGCGCTGCCCATCCTGCAGTATGTCGGCGACGCCGAACGCATGATATCTGGTGGACGCTTCGAACCCAACGGCGATGTAACGGAAGAGCGTTGTCTTGCCGCGACCGATATCATGGCCGCGATCGCCGCGCGTCTCGCGAACTCCGGCGGCGCGGCGCTTGTCATCGACTATGGCTATACTGGCGGCGAAACCGGCGATACGTTGCAAGCCGTTAAGGGCCATGAGCATGTCGGTCCTCTCTCCGCCCCCGGCGAAAGCGACCTGACCGCGCATGTTGATTTCCATGCCCTGCAACGCGCTGGGAAAACGGCGCGGGGCCACGGTCCCACTACGCAAGCAGCCTTCCTGTCCGCCCTTGGCATCGGCCTTCGCGCCGAGGCGCTGATGCAGCGGGCGTCAGAAAAGGAGCGTGACGACATCGCCAGGGCCGTCCACCGCCTGACCGCCCCGACAGAGATGGGCGCGCTGTTCAAGGTCATGGCATTGACGGGCAGGAACTGGCCCGCCCCGGCAGGATTTCCCGCATGACCGATATCATCTATCGCCAGCCGCAGGCTACCGACCTCGACGCGCTGTGCCAGCTGGCCCGCGACACGTTCACGGAAACATTCGGCGACCTCTATTCGGCAGAAGACCTGCACCGCTTCCTCGACGACACCTTCGGTCCCACCGGGCTGCCGGTGGAATTCGCCGATCCCGCCTATAGCTTCCGCGTTGCCGAAGCGGACGGCCAGCTGATCGCCTATTGCAAGGTCGGCCCGCCCTATCTGCCGTCCGCCGACGATGGCCGCGCGAAGATCGAGCTGCGCCAGCTTTACGTCCGCTCGCCCTGGCACGGTAGTGGCGTCGCCGCGACGCTGATGCACTGGGCGCTCGGGATCGCGCGTGGACGCGATTATGACGACATCTATCTCAGCGTCTTTTCCGACAATATCCGCGCGCAGAAATTCTACGCCCGATACGGTTTCGAGGAGGTCGGGAAGATGATTTTCATGGTTGGCGAGCATGAGGATGACGAGCGCATATGGCGGCTGAAAATCAGATGAGCATCGACCTGACAAAGGCGGACAGTCTTGCCGTTCCCCACGGGTTCCTGGGGCGCACCGGCGGCGTGTCCTTGGGAGCGATGGCTTCGCTGCAATGTGGCCTTGGCGCGGATGACGATCCGGGCCAGGTCCGCGAAAACCGGCGGCGCGCGGCGAACGCCGTGCTGCCGGGCGCGGCGCTTGTCAGCTTAAGGCAGGTTCATGGTGTGCGGACCGTGACGGTCACCGACCCAATAGCGCAAGATGCCCGCAAGAAGGGTGACGCGCTGGTCACGAACCAGCCCGACATTCTTCTCGGCATATTGACCGCCGACTGCGCACCCGTGCTGCTCGCCGATGCCGAAGCGGGCGTGGTCGGCGCGGCCCACGCCGGATGGAAGGGCGCGCTGGATGGCGTCTGCGCATCCGTCGTGCAGGCCATGACCGCGCTCGGCGCGGACCCAGCGCGTATCGCCGCCGCCATCGGCCCCTGCATCGCCCGCGCCAGTTACGAGGTCGATGACGCATTCTTCG
>JBARZR010000126.1:0-6799 GCA_049650205.1 Pacificimonas sp.
GCGGCGGCGCGGACGGCGGCGCTCGACGCGCTGACCTTCACGGCGGAGGAGAATGTGCAGATGCATGGCGGTATCGGCTTCACCTGGGAATCGAACTGCCAGTTTTATTACCGCCGTTCGCGCGCGCTGAGTGCGGCACTTGGCAGCCGCGGCTTCTGGTCCGATCGACTGGTACGGTCGCTTGAGCAAAGAAATGCGGTGGCGGCGTAGAAGGTTTCCTCTCCCTGCTTGCAGGGAAGGGCTAGGGGAGGGTGCGAGGCGCGAAGCGACGAGCTTTCGGACGCAGGCGTCTTCCCTGATATTCGACATCGGAGGGCTCGGCTTTGCCATCGCCACCCTCCCCCGGCCCCTCCCTGAAAGGGAGGGGAGAAAGAGGAGCTACACCATGGATTTCAACGACAGCCCGGCGGAAGCCGAAATCCGCAAGGAAGTGCGCGCTTGGATCGCGGAAAACACGGCGGAATATGAGGGGCTGGCACCGCCTGCCTCGAAGGAGGAACTCGTCGCCCGCCAGAAATCCTGGCAGCGCAAGAAATATGACAGCGGGTATGCGGGGATCACCTGGCCGAAAAAGTTCGGCGGACAGGGGAAGGGGCCGCTGGAATCCATCATTTTCAGTCAGGAGGAGGGCAAGTCGCCCGCGCCGACCGGGCTGTATTCCATCGGGCTCGGCATGTGCATCCCGACCGTCTTCACGCATGGCAACCAGGATGCGATTGACCGCTTCGTGCCGAAGGCGCTGTCGGGCGAGGAAATCTGGTGCCAGCTGTTTTCGGAGCCTGCTGCCGGATCGGACCTCGCGGGCATCCGCACCAAGGCCGAAAAGGATGGCGACGAATGGGTCATCAACGGCCAAAAGGTCTGGACGACGAACGCGCATCTTTGCGATTATGGCATCATCGTCACCCGCACCGATCCTGGCGCGCCCAAGCATAAGGGCCTGACGATGTTCATCGTCGACATGCACGACAAGGGCGTCGAGTGCCGTCCCCTGAAGCAGATGTCGGGCGGGTCCGATTTCAACGAGGTGTTCTTCGATGATGTGCGCGTGCCCGACGCCTGGCGTCTGGGCGAGGAGGGCGAGGGCTGGAAGGCCGCGCTGACCACGTTGATGAACGAGCGGCTCGCGGTTGGCGGCAAGCCGCGCTATTCGCCCGACTGGTCGACGCTGATGGCGGTCGCGAAGGAGATCGAAACCGCGCTCGGGCCAGCTTCGGAGCAGGCGGACGTGCGGGACCAGATCGCGCAGGCCTATATCAACGACCAGGGCGTCAAGTTGACGCAGCAGCGCTCATTGAGCGCGCTGTCGCAGGGCAGGACTCCAGGGCCGGAACAGTCGATTTCAAAGGTCGTCGTGGCGAAGCAGATGCAGGAGATTTCCCGCTTCGCGCTCGACCTTAGCGAAAGCGCGGGCTTCATGGCCGCCGAGGAGGGCAGCGAACTTGCCAAGCTGCAGGGCAGCTATTTCGGGTCCGCGGGCCTGAGGATCGCGGGCGGTACGGACGAGATCCTCCGGAACATCATCGCCGAGCGCGTTTTGGGTATGCCGGGCGATTTGCGCCCGCCGAAGGACACACCGTTCAACGAGATCAAACCGCTCTGATCCAGCGGCAAGCCGATTGTCATGACATGAGAGTGCGGCTAGGTTTTAAGGAGTTAGAACCATTGGAGATGATACTATGCCGACCCGACGAAATTTCCTGACTGCCACCACCGCGGTGGGCGCGGCGGCGCTGCTCTCGCAAAAGGCCGCTGCGGATCAGCACGAAGAAACGGCCATCGCCGCGCCCGCGCCTTCGGATCTTTCTCCCGACGAAGCGCTTGCGCTTCTCGAGGAGGGCAACAGGAAATTCCTCGCCGGTGAGCGCGCCGCCCCGCTTTCCGATGCGCAGCGGCGTCTGGAACTCGCGCGCGGCCAGGCGCCGTTCGCGGCTTACGTCACCTGCTCCGACAGTCGCGTCCCCCCGGAACTCTTGTTCGGTCGCGGACTTGGCGAATTGTTCATCATTCGCAACGCCGGCAACACGGTCGACACGGTCGCGCTCGGATCGATCGAATATGCAGTGGCCGAACTGAAGGTTCCATTGGTTGTGGTCATGGGACATGAACGCTGCGGCGCCGTCAGTGCGGCGGCGAAGGTCGTAACGGACAACGCCACGTTCCCCGGATCGATTGGCAGGATGGTGGAACCAATCATACCGGCCGTCCTGAAAGCGCAGGGTCAGGACGGCGATCTGGTGGAAAACAGCGTTCGCGAGAATGTCCGGCGTGTGGTCGAGCAGCTGAGGAGTCAGACCGATCCGTTGATGCTGGACCCCCAGCGTGCGGGTACGCTCAAGGTTGTCGGTGCCTATTACGATCTGGATTCCGGCAGCGTGGATTTCTTCGACCGTCCGTAACGAATGACGGAGACCGGGGTCGGGACGGCCTTCTCATGCAGTTCCCGCCCCGCTCTGCACCGCGCGTCAGCCCACTGGCGTCAGTTTTAGCAGCCGTCCCTCGTCGCCATCCTCAAGCACATAGATGCTGCCATCGGGGCCCTGTTCGATTTCGCGGATGCGCGCGCCCATGTCATAACGGTCGATCTCGCGCGCGCTTTCGCCGTCCAGTGAGACGTTGACGATCGCCTGCGACGACAGGCCACCGATCAGGCCAGTGCCCTTCCATGCCGGGAACATGTCGCCGGAATAAATGACGAAACCGGCGGGGGAGATGACGGGGGTCCAGTCTTCCTCCGGCGGATTGAACCCGTCGCCCGCGCTGTGATCGGGGATATCGCGCCCGTCATAATGATCGCCGTTCGAAACGCGCGGATAGCCGTAATTGTCGCCGCGCACGATGATGTTGAGCTCGTCGCCGCCCTTCGGTCCCATTTCATGTTCCCACAGCTGGCCCGATGCGTCGAACGCGATGCCAAGCGGATTGCGGTGGCCATAGGACCAGATCTGGTCCGAATTGCCGCCCTGTCCGATAAAGGGATTGTCCGCGGGGACGCTCCCGTCGTCATTCAGGCGGATTATCGCGCCCCGGTTGTCGGTCAGATCCTGCGCGGGCTCGAACTTCTGGCGGTCGCCCGAACTGATCCAGAGCCTGCCCTCGGGACCAAAGGCGATGCGGTGGCCATAATGACCGCGCCCTGTGGTCTTGTCCTGTCGCCAGACGATCTGCATGTCCTCGAACGCGCAGCTTTCGGTGGCGGAACAGTCCAACGTCCCGCGCGCGACGACCGCGCCGCGCTCGTCGCCCTCGCCCGCCTCGGCATAGGAGATGTAGATCACGTTGTTGCTGGCGAAATCGGGGTGCGCGACCACGTCGCCCAGGCCGCCCTGTCCGCCATAATCGACCTCCGGCATTCCCGTCACATCGCCAGTCAGCCCGACCTTGGGATCGAAAAATTTCATCGTCCCGGCCTTTTCCGTTACCAGCAGCAGGCCGTCCGGCAGGAACGTCATCGCCCAGGGCTCGGCGAAGGTCTGCTGCGTCTCTGCCGTGAAGGGCTTGCCGTCCGCCGCCATGTCCGTGGCGGCCTCGCTGGCGGCGTTTTCCTGACTGGTGGCGGGGCCGGTCCCACTGCATGCGGCGAGGGCGATCAGGCTGGTGGCGCAAATGCTTTTGGCGATCAGGTGGCGGGTCGTCATGTAAAAGTCTCCATCTTGTCTTGCGGACATCAACGCGCAAAGCTATGTGCGGGTCCATCTTCCACATGACTAGCCTCTGGAAGCTGGCGCCGCCACCCGCGGTACCGGCCACAAGGAAGCTATGCCAATCGATTCGGAGTGCCGACCCTGGCCGACATCGCCCGCCTTACCGGTCTTATCGAACCGCTCGTGACCGCGCGCGGCTGGGAACTTGTGCGCGTCAAGATGACGACGGGCGAAATGGGCAGGACGCTGCAGGTGATGGCCGAGGATCCCGAGACGGGCCAGCTGGTCGTCGACCAGTGCGCCGCGCTGTCGCGCGATATCTCCAACTTGTTCGACGAGGTCGACCCCATCGAGGAGGAATATAATCTGGAGGTGTCCTCGCCCGGCATCGACCGGCCGCTGACCCGCGCGAAGGATTTCGCGCTGTGGGCCGGACACAAGGCGAAGCTGAACCTGACCGACGCCGTCGAGGGGCGGAAGACATTCAAGGGCAAATTGCTTGGCCTCGACGGCGAGGCCGTGAAACTGAAGCTGGAGGATGGCACGGACCGTGACATGTCCTTTCCCATCTCCCATATCCACAGTGCCAAGCTGGTGCTGACCAACGAACTTCTGGCCGCCACGCAGCCGGAAAACCTGAATTAGAGGAAACCCCCATGTCGAACGCCGTCACCGCAAACCGCGCCGAACTACTGGCCATCGCCGACGCCGTCGCGCGGGAAAAATCCATCGAGCGGGCCATCGTCATCGAGGCGATGGAGGAGGCGATCCAGAAGGGCGCGCGCGCCAAATATGGCCAGGAAAACGACATCCGCGCCAAGATGGACCCGGATTCCGGCGAAGTCCGCCTATGGCGCGTGGTCGAGGTGGTCGAGGCGCCGGAAAACAACTTCACCGAAATGTCGGTCGAGAAGGCGCAGGAGCGCGAGGCGGGCGCAGCCATCGGCGACTTCATCGTCGATCCGCTGCCGCCCATCGAATTTGGCCGCATCGCCGCGCAGGCCGCCAAGCAGACTATCGTGCAGAAGGTCCGCGACGCCGAGCGTGAGCGGCAGTATGAGGAATTCAAGGACCGCGCGGGCGAGATCATCACCGGCATCGTCAAGCGCGTCGAATTCGGTCATGTCGTCGTCGACCTGGGCCGCGCCGAGGGCGTCATCCGCCGCGACGAGCAGATCCCGCGCGAGTTGCTGCGCGTCGGCGACCGCGTCCGCACCTACATCAAGGAAGTCCGCCGCGAGCTGCGTGGGCCGCAGATCTTCCTCAGCCGCGCCCATGGTGAATTCCTGAAAAAACTGTTCGCGCAGGAAGTTCCCGAAATCTACGACGGCATCATCGAGATCAAGGCGGTCGCCCGCGATCCCGGCAGCCGCGCCAAGATCGGCGTTATTTCCTATGACGGCAGCATCGACCCGGTCGGTGCCTGTGTTGGCATGAAGGGCAGCCGCGTGCAGGCCGTCGTGCAGGAATTGCAGGGCGAAAAGATCGACATCATCCCCTGGTCGGAAGACATCGCCACCTTCACGGTGAACGCGCTGCAACCCGCCGAGGTCGCCAAGGTCGTCATCGACGAGGATGAGAACCGCATTGAGGTCGTCGTCCCTGACGAGCAGCTTTCGCTCGCCATCGGTCGCCGCGGCCAGAATGTCCGCCTCGCCAGTCAGATTTCCGGCCATCAGATCGACATTCTGACCGAGGATGAGGAGTCCGAGCGTCGCCAGACCGAGTTCACCAGCCGCTCCACCATGTTCATGGAGGAACTGGACGTCGACGAGACGCTGGCGCAGCTGATCGTCGCCGAGGGCTTCTCCGAGATGGAGGAAGTCGCCTATGTCGAGCCGGAGGAAATCGCCGCGATCGAGGGTTTCGATGAGGATCTGGCCGAAGAGCTGCAGAGCCGCGCCAAGGAGGCGCTCGAGAAGCGCGAGGAAGCCGCGCGTGAGAAGCGCAAGGCCATGGGTGTCGAGGACGCGCTGGCCGAGATCGAGGGCCTTTCGGAGAAGATGCTGGTGACGCTGGGCGAGGCGGGCATCAAGACGCTCGACGACCTTGGCGACCTCGCCACCGACGAGCTGGTGTCGAAGCGCGACGGCGTCCTGAAGGATTACGACCTGGGCGACGAGGAGGGTAACCGTATCATCATGGCCGCCCGCGCGCATTGGTTCGACGACGAGCCGGAAGCCGCCGCTCCCGCCGCCTCTTCTTCCGGGGAGGTCGCCGATGCGACAGCCGAAACATGAGCCCGAACGGACGTGCATATTAACGCGTAGGACGGGAACGCGGGACGAGCTGATCCGGCTCGCCCTCGGTCCGGGTGGCGACGTGCGTGCCGACCTGGGGGCGAAGGCACCGGGGCGCGGCGCGTGGCTGTCTGTCGATTCGGACACGCTGAAGGCCGCTCAGGCGAAGGGGCAGCTCAAGGGAGCGCTGGCGCGGGCCTTCAAGGGCGATGCGAAAACCGTGCCCGACGATCTCGCGGACAGCATTAGCATCGGCCTGGAACGCGCCGCGATGGACCGGATCGGTCTTGAAATGAAGGCGGGACATCTGGCTTTCGGTTTCGAAAAAGTGCTGGCGAAGGCGAAATCCGGTGCGGCGAGGTTGCTGCTGCACGCTGCGGATGCGGGCGCGGACGGCATTCGCAAAGTGAACCAGGCCAGCCACGCAACCTTGCAATCCGGCGGTCACAGCGCCAAGTCGCTGGTGCTGCCTGTGGACCGGGCGGCGTTATCCATGGCGCTCGGCCAGGGAAATGTGGTACATGTCGCCGTGATGGACGCCGGGGCCGCCACGCGCATAGAGGCCGCCGCCCGTCGGTGGCAGGCCTTTTCAGGTCTTGTTGGCAGGAATGGCGCGCCCAGTGCGGGCGCGACGGAAGGTATTGAAAGATAATATGAGCGAAGAAAAGAAAACCCTGACGCGCAAGCCGCTCGGCCTGAAGAAGACCGTCGATGCTGGTCAGGTGCAGCAGCAGTTCAGCCATGGCCGCAAGAACACGGTCGTCGTTGAACGCAAGCGCCGCTTCGTTCCGAAAAAACCGGGCGAGGAGGGGACAGCCGCGCCCGAGACCGAAGCGAAGGCCCCGACGCCCGCGCCCGCGCCAAAGGCCCCGCCGCCGCGCGCCGTGACGAAGCCGAAACTTTCGGAATCCGAAC
>JBARZR010000127.1:0-10749 GCA_049650205.1 Pacificimonas sp.
GCTTCGACCATCGACCGGGGTGTGATCTGGGTGGCGATCCGGCTGACGACCGGCGTCTGCATGATGCGAAAACCGATGGGCACGCCATCATCGTCTCGCGGCACGTCTATCCCCGAAGCGTCGACGAGTACCATGGCCGCCAGCTTTTCGCCATGTGCGCGTGCGTAGTTCCACGACACCCCGCCGCCCATGCTGTTGCCGCCGATGACGAAGCCCGTGAGCCCCTTAACGCCTGCCACCGCGTCGGCGACGGCGACCATGCAGTCCGCCGTGTAACAACCGCGCGGATGGGGACCGGTGAGGCCGTGGCCAGGCTGGTCGTAGCTGATAATGCGGTAGTCCGCCTTTAGCCGCTCAACCCATGGCTCCCAGGTGTGCAGACTGGAGGAGGAGCCGTGGATGAGGAGCAGGGCAGGGGCGGTTGCCGGACCCTCGTCGCGGACATGGACGGACAGGCCCGGTTCGATTTCGATAAATTCGCTTTCCGCATTGGCATATTCCGCGCGCAATTGCTCTGCGGGAATATCGGGCGTCCTGAAGATCAGGAACGTCGCGAATAGAATCGCAGCGACGATGGCAAGAGCGTAGGCGACTTTCTTCATGGCTGCCCCCTAGCGAAAGCAGCCCGACGCCGCAAAATCAGCCTGCGCGCTTGATAAGACCCACGGGCAGGCCGTCGCGCGGCTGCGGGATGGGGACCATCTGCCATTTCGGTTCGTAGGCGGCGGGAACATCGATGCTGCGCGCGGCCAACAGTTCGAACAGGAACACCTTCGCCTGCATATAAGCGAAATGCAGACCGAGGCACATATGCGCGCCGCCGCCGAATGGAACATAGGCGTGCTTGTGGCGCGTCTTCTCATTCTCGCGGGAAAAGCGCGAGGGGTCATAGCGTTCTGGATCTTCCCAGATGTTTGGGTCGCGGTGGACCAGCATGGGACAAAGACCAACATGCGCGCCTGCGGGAATGTGGTGGTTGCGGAAGGTGATTTCCTTCAGTGCGCGGCGGGGGATGAAGGGAACGGGCGGGCGCAGGCGCATCGCTTCCTTGAAGGCCCAGTCGCACAGTTCCAGATCACCAAGGCGGTCATAAGGTAGGTTCGCTCCCGCATCGGCGCGCAGCGTCTCAACTTCGGCGCGCACCTTCTCCTGCCAACCCGGTGTCTTTCCAAGGTAATACACAGTAGAGCTGAGAGAGGATGTCAGCGTATCATGCGCCGCCATCATTAGGAAGTTCATATGATCGATGACCTCCTGATCGGTGAGCAGCTCGCCATCCTCGTCGCGCGCGTTGACGACCTGCGTGAAGATGTCGTCCGCTTCGGATCCCCGGCGTTTCGGGATCTCCGCGCCGAAATAGTCGACCAGATAGGCACGGCCCTTCACGCCCCGGCGCATCTGCGTGAATGGCAATGGCTTGCGGATCGGCGTGATGGATGCCTGCACCATGTCCACGAAGGCCTGGTTGATCTTGTCCGCCTCCGGTCCCCAGGGGATGCCGAGGAACGACGATGCCGCCAGATCCAAAGTCAGATCCTTCATGGCAGGATAGATGTCGAGCTGTTCGGGCCAGTCGGCGACGCGTCGGCGGATGCCCTCCTGCAGCAGCGTCAGATAGGCCTGCATCGGTTTCGGCTTGAACGCCACGCTGAGCGCCTTTCGGTGGACCCGGTGCTGCTCGAAATCGAGCATCATCAGACCGCGCGGAAAGAGTTTTTCCAGAACGGGGCTCCAGCCCTGCTCGGAGGAAAACGCCCGGTCGCGGTTCATCAGCACAAGCTCGTTCGCGTCGGCCCCGATCATCTGCACCGAAGGCCCGGCGATGGTCTGATAGGCATAGACATCGCCATATTTCTCGTGCCGCTCTTCCTGCAGGGCGACGGTGTCGTAAAGGAAGCGGTAAACTGCCTTCAGCTTACCTGCCAAGGAGAGATCGCCGGTTCCCGGCAAGTGGCTGTAATCCTCGATCTTTGGATCGCGCAGGCGGCGATAGCGCTCGGCTGCGGTCGAGCCGTCGTCGGTGCGGAATTCCATGGGATCGGGCGGGGCATTCATACGGGAGGCTCCTTGCTGACGACAATCTATAGTGCCGGAGAATTGAGCGCAACTTAACGGCTATGGCAGGGTCCACGGCCGTGAGCGGCGATGCGGTGCTCGTAGTCGGCGAACAGGTCTGTGAAATGCTGGTCGAGCGTGCGGGGAGCGGCGGCCTTCCGCGCCGCGGCCTGGCGTGCGGCGGGAAGGCGTGCGATCATCGCGTGAATTGTCCGCGCCGCCGCTTCCGAATCCGCCGCCGGATAGGTTTCACTATAGGCTGGGTCGGCCTGATCGATGACCGCGCCCTCGTCCGGAATGACCATCGGGAGGCCGCTTGCCAGTGCTTCGGCAGCAGCGAGACCGAATGTCTCGGCGTTGCTGGCGTGGAAGAACATATCGGCGCTGGCGATGGTGCGGGCATATTCCGCCCGGTTGGCGATGGGCGACATTTGCATGATGTGCGGATCGTCGCCGATACGCTTCGCCACACGGGCACTGGTGTAGCCGCCGCCAAGCGCAATCAGGCCGACCTCCGCTGTTGCCGACACGCTTTGAAAGGCGTTGATGATGGTCGGCCAGCGCTTTTCGGAGACCAGGCGGCCGATGGCGATGATGAGTGTCGCGCTTTCCGGCAGTCCCATGCGGGCAAGCAGGTCCGCGCGCAGCCGCTCGTCCCTGTTCCGGGGACTGAATATCCCGGCATCGACGCCCATCGGGATCGTCACTGTGTTCATGACGCCCGCATCGTTCAGGCGGCGGGCAATGCTGGGCGCGGCGAAGACAAGCGCATCGTAACGCGCATAATATTTCTTTAACCGGTGCCAGAACCACGGAACGAGCAGCCGGTCGATGACCTTGCGCGGAACGAACCAGTCGAACCAGCGATAGGGATATTTCAGCACGGGCTCCTCGTGCATGAACAATGTCCGGGGCAGGGACGCCGGATATTCCGCCGCCAGCGACAGGGCCCGCCAGGGGGAACTCGCTTCGATTAGATCGGGATTGCAGCGTCTGAGTGCATCCTCGACCGGCTTCCGGCTCCAGAAGATGTGGTAGCGCGGATCGACGAACAGGGTGGGCGCGCGAACCTCGATCAGCGAGCCGCCCTCGACAGTCGTGACATGATCGCGCGCGGAGGGGGCGATGACATCGACATGGTGGCCGGCAGCATGCGCGGCACGCCAGCGCGCCTCGACATAGGTCTTCACGCCGCCACCCTCTGGCGACCAGAATTCGCAGATATCGACGTATTTCAAGGGAGCATGCGCTTCACGATCTGCGGCGGCCGATGAAGTCGGTGCCGGTCAGGAGAATACCGAAAGCGAGGTTGGTCGCGAGGAACAGTCCTGCACTCATCGCCACGACATTCCCCATCGCGTCGCCCTTGTCGGTCAGGAAGATGGCGGCGGCGGCGAACAGCAGATCCTTGGACGGGATCAAGGGAAGGCGGTTGATGAGGAGGCGGAGCGCCGCGAACAGCACCCAGTAGGCCGCGTCGACTTCCGGCAAAGCGAAATACCAGGCAAGCGCGAGAAAAAGGGTCGAAAGCGTGATGCGGACGAGGTGCAGGATAAAGCTGGGCCATAGATCGGGCGCTGCCAGCGTGAACAGCTGTCTGCGGAATATGAGGACGGCGAGACTGATACCAATCAAAATCGCGCCCGACCCCAGCAACAACTGCGGTTCTATGGCGAATGTCAGGTCGCCGATCATCGGGAAAGCAGCAAGCAGGAGCGCAAAGGTCATGGCGTTGCCAGCAAGGGCGGACAGGATGGACACATCCTTGATCGCGCCAAAGGGGTGTGCGGTGATGCCCGGACGCGCCTTTAGCCAGAGGTAGAAATAGCCTTCCCCGGAATAGCCGAACAGGACGTCGTTCGCGACGCGCTTCTTGATGAGGGGTGTCAGTCCGGCGAGTGGCAGGCCCCATAAGTGACGGAAGATCAGCCAGTCGAATACCGGCAGCGTCATATATCCCAAAGCGAAGGCGATATAAAAAGCGGGCGTCGTGGGCAGAGCGCCACGAAACGCTTCCAGCCCACCGCTGGTCATTTCGATGACGATGGCAATGAAGAGGGCAGCGGAAAAAACCAGGCCGAGCCAGAAGCGCCAGCCATGCCCGGTCGGCGCGAGCTGACGCAGGTCAGGCTTGTTGATGGTGGCCGTGCCGATGGTCATCTCGCCCTGCTCACTCATTGTTTTTCGCGCCATGTGCAAGGGTTTGAAAGAGGTCGAGATAGACGGGCGCGGCCGCTTCTGCGGTGAACCGAAGCGCGGCGGTGAACATTGCTGTTCTGTTCGGCTGAAATGTGCGGAGTTTTTCGAGCGCCGAGGCGAGGGCTTCGTCGTCATTCAGGGGAACGACAATGCCGTGCCCTTCGCCTTCCAACAGGGCGCGGATCGCGGGCGAGCTGTCCGTTGCCGCAATGGGAAGGCCTGTCGCCAGAGCCTCGATCAACACGGCGGGCAGTCCTTCGAACATGGATGAACTTGCGAAGGCACTCGCCTTCGCAAAATAGGGTGCAGGGTCAGTGACATGACCAGGCATATCGATGTTGCAGGCTGTGCCATATCGGGTTCGCTTGTCATGCAAAATGCGTTTTTCACGCTCAAGGTCCGGTCCGTCGCCGATGATCGTAAGACGGTCCTGCTCTCCGCTGATATTCGCGAAAGCCGCGATCAGGCTTCCGAAATTCTTTTGCGGGACAATGCGGCCGGCGGCCAGAATATGAAGACCGGCATGTTTGGAATGTCCTGCTTGATGCAAGGAGATAAGATGATCGCGGTCGGCGCAGGGATTGTCGATGGCCGTGATTTGCTCATCGGAAAGGTCGGTGGTCCGCGTCAATTCTTCCGCGCTCGCGGCATCGGGCGCTACAAAACGAGCCGTCCAGAAACCCTGTAAGGATAGCCATAACCTCGCCTGGCGATTGCTGCCGGGCATGTTGCTGATCTTTGAGACTAGAGGTGCTTCGGTCCCTTTCAGGGCTTTCGCGATTGCGAAGGGCAGGGCATAGGTCTGTCCCGGCGCGAACAGGATATCGGGTTTCCATATCCGCGCCGCCCTTGCGATTTGTAGCGCGAGCGCGACCGGTCTCGCTTTGCCGTCGGCGTTCTCTCCAAGAATCCTGACCTCATGCCCAGCGTGGCAAATTTTGCGCATCAGGCGCAGCACTGCGCGCTCCGAGCCACCACGGCCGGGACCGTAGATCGCAGTCAATATGCGCATGCCGGTTGCCGCAAAAGCCGACCCGCTGTCGGGTCAGGCGTCAGGCGCGACCATCTCGAATGCGGCGTCGAGGTCCAGCTTCACTTCGTCACCCAGCGCGGGAAGATAGGTCGTCAGGCCGAAATCGCTGCGCCTAATGGTCGTCATCGCGGTAAACCCGAGGCTTGGCATGTTGTTCATGGGGTTGGTCTTCGCGCCAAACAGTTTCGCCCGCAACGTCACGGGTTTCGTTACGCCATGCATGGTCAGGTTGCCGCTGATCTCCGCACTGCCGCCGTCGATGACGACGTCCGTGGAGACGAAGCGAATGTCCGGATGACTGGCGGCATCGAAAAAGTCCGCACTCTGAAGATGCTGGTCCAGTTCCTCGCTGGTTGTCGATACGTCCGCGACTGCAAACGTGATGTCGACCTTTGCGGCAGTGGGGTCTGCGGGATCAATGGTCAGCGTGCCGGACGGATTGCCGAACTGCCCCGTATAGGAGCTGATGCCAAGATGATCGAACGTGAAGCTGGCCAACGTGTGACCCGCATCGACGTTATAGGTTCCGGCAGGCATGGCCATTGCCGCCGCCAGCGTCGCGCCGTCCTTGGCTACGTCCAGTTCGGGTGCGGCTTCGTTATCGTCGTGGTTGTCGGCATAAGCAACGAGGGGCGCTGCAAGGATGATGGCCGCTGCGGAGGCGATGAAGGCGGTGCGCATAATGAGAGTCTCCCGAACCTGTCTGTGCCCCCGCGGTACGCATGTGGAGGAAAGCCCCCACATGCGTCAATAGCAGGCCTAGTTGACGTCCTTGTCCACCAGCTTGTTCTTGCCGATCCAGGGCATCATCGCGCGCAGTTTCGCGCCGACCTTCTCAATGGGATGCGCGGCCTGGCGTTTGCGGGCGGCCTTCATTTCGGGGTTGCCGACGCGGTTGTCGCTGATGAAGTCCTTGACGAAGCGGCCCGATTGGATGTCCTCCAGCACGCGCGCCATTTCCGCCTTGGTTTCCGGCGTGATGATGCGTGGGCCGGTCTTGTAGTCGCCATATTCAGCGGTGTTGGAGATCGAGTAGCGCATGTTGGCGATGCCGCCCTCATACATCAGATCGACGATCAGCTTCACTTCGTGCAGGCACTCGAAATAAGCCATTTCCGGCGCGTAGCCCGCCTCGGTCAGGGTTTCGAAACCGGCCATGACGAGCTGGGTGACGCCGCCGCAAAGGACGGCCTGCTCACCGAACAGATCGGTCTCGCATTCCTCGCGGAAATTCGTTTCTATGATGCCGGAGCGACCGCCGCCAATGGCCGACGCGTAGCTGAGGCAGATGTCGTGCGCGTTGCCCGACGAATCCTGGTCGATCGCCATCAGACAGGGGACGCCGCCGCCTTTCTCATACTCGCCGCGCACGGTGTGACCCGGCCCCTTTGGTGCGATCATGATGACGTCGAGGTCTTCGCGCGGCTCGATCAGGCCGAAATGCACGTTGAGGCCGTGGGCGAAGGCGAGCGCCGCGCCCTGCTTCATGTTGGCGTGCAGATGGTCGTTATAGATGCCCGCCTGATGCTCGTCGGGGGCGAGCATCATGATGATGTCGGCCCATTTCGCCGCCTCGGCATTGGTCATTACCTTGAAGCCCGCGCCCTCGGCCTTTTTCGCGGTCGCGGAGCCTTCACGGAGCGCGATGGCGACGTCGGCGACGCCGGAATCGCGCAGGTTCATGGCATGAGCGTGACCCTGTGAGCCGTAACCGATGATGGCAATCTTCTTGCCCTTGACGAGGCCGATGTCGGCGTCGCTGTCGTAATAGACTTTCATGTTGTTATCCTTTTTCGATGATCGTCATACCGGCGAAGGCGGGTATCCAGTCCTGTGCTTGCAACATTTGCATGGTTGAAAGATGGGGCCTGGGTCCCGGCCTTCGCCGGGATGACAGTTAAAATTCTGGTTCTCGTTAGCCCGCTTCGCTCCCGCGGGAAATGGCGACGATGCCGGACTTGCCGATTTCGACGAGGCCAATCTGGCGCATCAGGGCGATGAACTGGTCCACCTTTTCCGCCGCGCCGGTGATTTCGAAGATGAAGCTGTCCATGGTCGCGTCGACCACACGGGCGCGATAGATTTCGGCGAGGCGCATGGCCTCGACGCGGTCCTCGCCCTTGCCGGTGACTTTGACGAGGGCCATTTCGCGCTCGACGTGGCTGCCGGCCTCGGTCAGGTCGGAAACGCGGTGAACGGGAATCAGCTTTTCCAGCTGCGCCATGATCTGTTCGATCACATGCTGCGTGCCCAGCGTGACGATAGTGATGCGGCTGAGGTCGTGACCCTCCGATATGTCGGCGACGGTCAGGCTCTCGATATTGTAACCGCGCGCGGAAAACAGACCGACGATGCGGGCTAGCGCGCCCGGTTCGTTGTCGAGCGTGACAGTCAGCGTGTGGGGCAGGGGTGTTTCTTCCGTCATCAGACCAGCGCCTCCGCGCCCTTTTCGACAGTACCGATGACCTCGTCGGAAGAGAAGATCATGTCAGTGTGCGCCGCGCCGGACGGGATCATGGGGAAGCAGTTTTCCAGTTTCTCGACCAGGCAATCGACGAAGACGGGACCGTCATGCGCCAGCATCGCCTCGATGCCGGCGTCGAGTTCGCAAACGTCCGTGATGCGGATGCCCTTCCAGCCATAGGCCTCGGCAAGCTTCACGAAATCGGGCAGACTGTCGGAATAGCTGTGCGAACGGCGGCCCTCATAGGTCAGATCCTGCCACTGGCGGACCATGCCCATATGCTCGTTGTTGAGGACAAAGACCTTCACGGGCAGATCGTACTGTGTGCAGGTGCCGAGTTCCTGGATGTTCATCTGGATGCTGGCCTCACCCGCGATGTCGATGACCAGCGCCTTTGGCAGGCCCATCTGCGCGCCGATCGCGGCGGGGAGGCCATAGCCCATGGTGCCGAGACCCCCGGACGTCAGCCATTTGTTTGGCTCATCAAAACCATAATATTGCGCGGCCCACATCTGGTGCTGGCCGACCTCCGTTGTGATGATCGGCTTTCGCTTATGGGTCAGGGCGTGCAGGCGGGCGACAGCGTGCTGGGGCAGGATGGCTCCGGTTTCCGGCTGCTCGTAATCGAGTGAGCCCTTGGCGCGCCAACCCTTGATGCGGCGCTGCCATTCCTCCTGATTGACGGCCTTGTGCCCGGCGGCGCGCCACAGTTTCAGCATATCCTCCAGCACATGGCCGACATCGCCGACGATCCCGAGGTCGACGCGTATGTTCTTGTTGATGCTGGAGCGGTCGATATCGATGTGGATCTTCTTCGATTGCGGCGAAAAGGCGTCCACGCGGCCCGTGATGCGATCGTCGTAACGCGCGCCGACGCAAAGCATGACGTCGCATTGATTCATAGCCATGTTGGCCTCGTAAGTGCCGTGCATACCCAGCATGCCCAGCCAGTCGGCATGGTCGAATGGGAAGGCGCCGAGCCCCATGAGCGTGGAGGTGACAGGCGCGCCGGTAACGCGCTGCAACTCGCGCAGCAGCTGGCTCGCGCCCTTGCCGCTGTTGATGACGCCGCCGCCGGAGTAGATGACCGGCCGCGCGGCACCGGCGAGCATGTCGACCGCCTCGTGGATCAGATCAAGGTCGCCCTTCACCTGGGGATTGTAGCCGCCATGACGGGCCTCGTTTGCTCGATAGGGCGCTTCCTCGACCTGCACGTCCTTGGGGATGTCGATGACGACCGGACCGGGGCGGCCCGTAGTGGCAATACGAAACGCCTCATGGACGGTATCGCCCAGGCGGTCGGCGTTTTTGACCAGATAATTATGCTTGGAGCAGTGGCGTGTGATGCCGACCGTATCGCACTCCTGAAACGCGTCCGTGCCGATCAGATGCGTGGCGACCTGACCGGATATGACGACGACCGGAATGGAATCCATCATGGCGTCGGTGATGCCGGTGACGGTGTTGGTTGCGCCAGGTCCAGAGGTGACGAGCGCCACGCCGCATTTTCCGGTCGCGCGGGCATAACCTTCCGCCGCGTGCACCGCACCCTGTTCATGACGCACGAGGATGTGCCGGATTTGCGGATGCTCGAATAGCGCATCGTAAATGGGCAGGACCGCGCCGCCGGGATAGCCGAAGACGGTATCGACGCCCAGCTCGAGAAGCGCGCGGACAAGATTATCGGCTCCGGAAGCCATCGGTTCGGCCATATGACACCCATTAATTGCGGAAGAGCGCTGTTAGCGACGCATCAATTACAATTCAAGTTCTATTTACGTAATTAAGTTACGTCCTGATAGGCTATTTTGTTATCAATGCATTTGTGCAACAGTTTTTGACAGCAGACTTTACGCAGCTAGGCTGTCGGTATGTCAGGGGATCGTAAGCGCCGCGCACCGCAGCGGCTTTGGGGATGGGGCCTTGCGCTGACGGCGTTGATCGCCGCGCTGGTCGGCGTAGCGGTGCTTAGCGCCACAGCGTACCGACAGGCGCTGGGCACGGACGACGAACGGATGCGGGCAGGTGCCCTTTACGCTGGAAGTTATCAGACCATTATGGCCGCAGAGGCGGTCTATGACGCGCTGCAGGACGCGGAACGGGGACAGAGAGGCTATGCCCTGACGGAAAATCCGGTCTTTTTGGACCCCTATAACGAGAATGTATCGCTGGTCGCGCCGCGCCTGAACGCGCTGGAACAGCTCACGAACGACAATCCCGCTCAGGCCGCGCGCGTCATGAGCCTGCGGCGGATCGCCGGGCTGAAGCTGACGGAGATGGCGGACGTCGTCCAAAAGCTGGATTCCGGACGGCGTACAGAAGCGCGGCAGGAAATCAGCAGTGGCTATGGCCGTCGCCTGATGATCGAAATTTACGCGGTCATGGGCGAACTGCGGGCCGAGGAACAGCGCCTGCTGACCGAACGGCGCGACGCAGTCGAGCAGACCGAGCGGGAAGTCACCGCATCCATCAGCGAACTGGCGCGCTTCGGCACGGCGCTGCTGGTCGCGGCGTTCATCGCCACATTGGGACTGGGCGCCATGCTGCTGCGTGCCAACCGCGCGACGCAGCGGGAGCGGGTTGTCGAGGAAGAAAATGAAGCCCTGGAAGAAGCGGTGGCGGCCCGTACGCGGGAACTCGTCGCCTCTAACCAGCGCCTGATTGCCGAGGCGGAAGCGCGGGGAAGCGCGGAAAATCGTTTGCGGCAGGCGCAGCGTATGGAGGCGATTGGCCAGCTGACGGGCGGTATCGCACATGATTTCAACAATATGCTGGCTGTGGTGATCGGCAGTCTCGATCTTCTGAAGCGACGTTCCGGGGATGATGCGAAAATCATCCGGCTGATCGACAACGCCCTCGAAGGAGCGAACCGGGCGGCGACTCTGACGGCGCGCCTGCTCGCCTTCTCCCGGCAGCAATCCCTAAAACCCGAAGTTTCGGACCTGAACGCACTCGTGTCGGGGTTGAAGGAATTCCTGCGGCGCACATTGAATGAGAC
>JBARZR010000128.1:0-3018 GCA_049650205.1 Pacificimonas sp.
CGACTGTCGGTTGAGGAACTGAACGGGTCATCGAGGATCCTGGGTTTGGTTCAATCTGCTGCCAGAAGTTTCCACAGCGCTCTTATCAAGATATCCTATGTTAGGACAAACCGCAGGCGAAACAGACGCAGTGACATCGTAGGGACACTACGCCGCAGCCGACCAGAATAGCATATGCTCCTACGACCGATATCAATGCTCGTAATGTTTGACCCTGCAAAGAGCGTTTTGAGTAGGTTCGCGCCGAATAGGGACAATAGATTAGTTTGTTTGGCGATACGGCCTCTGGCCGAGGCGAATGATCCAATGCACTGCATTCACTTTCTCAGCAAACATACTGGTTTTGAAATAAACTGATCACAAGAGCGCTTAATCAAAGGAGGGAAGGCGGCTTCGGGCGGGGACAGCATTGCGAAGATGCTGCCCTTTTTTTATACCGGAGACCACAAAATGCTCGAAATTATCGACCTCGGTTCAGGACCGAGCGAAGAGCCCTGCGCCGCGCTTGGCGTCACGCCGCAGTTCGAGCGCCTCAATCGGTTTGAACTTGATGTCTATGAGGCTGCCCTGATTGCCGTTTACGGACCGCCTCCATCCCGCACGAAATTTCGGAAACGCGAACATCGCCATGATTTTGGCATCTACACGCATCTGGAACTGCGGGTCGACGATCTTGGTGGTTCCGCACTCGCGTATGCCAAAGCCGTCGGTCGTGGCCTGCGCACCTGGATTCAAGCGGGTTTCACCGCACCTGTAGATTATTTCGGGGGAGAAAACCGTCCCGAAGTCCACTTCGATGGAAAAATCGAATCCGCGGTAGCGTCAACGCTGATGTCCGCACGGCCAAATCCGGATGGGCGGTTTCCCATTCCCGCATTCGCCGAGATCACGGCCAACCTGACAGCGGCTTATCCAACGGTCGCGGCCTCTATGATCTGCCTATCTGCGATGACCGGGGAGCAGGAGAATGATTGAGAACTTCTACTGCTGCATGCGAAGCGAACCCGAGCAGAGCGTTCTGTCCTGGGCAGTAAAAGGCAGCTCAACGGTAATCGATCTGGACACGGGCAGGCCGGTCGGCAGATTCGAAGCCTATTGCCGGCTCGTGTCATGGAATTACGATCTTTGGCTGGAAGATGAGGACGGCAACATCCTCTGCGGAAGTGTTCTCCTTCCGCAGCATTTTGCCGGTCATATATAATATCGATTTGCGCGCGGGCATCACGAGCTACGCTTGATCTTCGTTATCGAAGCGAGGCAAAAAAGCGTTGGCTGGAAACGGGAGGGAAGGCGGCTTCGGCAGGGGCGGCACAGACAAGGTGCTGCCCTTTCTCATGCTGGAGCATCTCTTATGCCTCACGATGTCGCCTACCGCTCCCGCACCGCGCTTGACCCAAGTGCCATTACGACAATCGCCGCCAGTCTCCATATAGTCACGAAGGCTATCGAAGATTGCAAACGGGCTGGGGTTACTTTCGATCAGGATCCAGCCGTGCTGCTTTTGACACAGCATCTCGGCAAGTTAGCTTCCAGTCGCGCAACCAATGGCAGCAATCTTCGCGTCAGGTGCATGCAGGCGATCGGTGCGATCGAGGCCAGTCCCAGCTTGCGCGCGATCGCCGCTTCCGGAGTCGCCGGATACCCGGATGCCAAGGCTGCGTTCCACAGCGAGGCCAGAACCGCATTGAAGCGCTTTGCCGAGGCTTTCGGCTATGGACCGTACGATTACGAGCTGCGAACGATCAGGGGCGGGCACGCTGTGGGCGGCAACACGGTCCTTCATTCCAATAACCTCTATGTTCAGGTCTCGCCGGAATGTTGCGGACCCTCCGAGGTTATGTTCCGGCGCTGCCGGAACCGCAGCGATTATCATGGCATGTCGAGCAACTGGGCTAGCCTTGCCGAGCTCGATAATCCACAGCGTCTTGCGAACCGCATTCGCCGCGAGCTCGGATTTCCCCGGCCGGTTCATGTAGACCTCACTCTCTTCGCATAACCTCGTCATGTGCCGGATCTATCTGCTAAAGGAATGTCGCTAGCTCTGCTTGCGCACAGTCGCGCTGGATTTGCCGAATACTGATTGGGCCGCGTTTTCAGATGCTTCGCCGCCTATTCCACCGCGAGAAGAGGCGCTGGCCCGGCAGCGTCCGCGGCGCAACCTCGAAAATGTCGGGCCGTGAAGCCCTGATGGGCTTCCGCACCACCCCTCGTTTTCGAAGTTTCCCTCGGCTTCGCCTCGGTGCGCACCGGCCGCTCTGGCCGGGCCTTTCTGCTCTCGTCGGCGGATAGGCCGCCGGCGAAACATCAGGAGACTATCCATGCAATCCACACTCACAGCGCAGCTCGCCGCGCTCGATCTTGGCGGGCTATCCGTCGCCAATCGACCCGGCAGCGATATCACCGACATGCCGTCGTCCGACGCCATGCGGCAGACCGTCGATGCGGTCTGGAACGATCTGTTCGCCATGATGGAAGACACCGCGCTCGAAGCCGAGGTCGAGAATATCGCCTGGGGCGTCGTCAACCTCTTCCACCGCGGTGCCATGGGTAAGGAGAAGCTCGTCGATCTCGCAACCGATGAAATCCGCATGCTGGTCGCATCGGCTGACGGTTCGGAAATCCATACTTCGAAACTCGAAGAGCAGGTCGATCGTGCCCAGCTCGCCGAAGCCTGTCAGGATGCATTCGAGGAAATGCGCGAACGCGCGGCGTCCCTCTATCTCAACGAGACAGGTTCGTCCTGGCGTCCGGCAAAAGGCTCGCGTCTTAATCACAACGCCAAGCTGACCTCGGCTGTCGTTGCGGGCCGGTCGTTCATGAAGGCCCGCGCGGAAGCCAATCGTAAGGCTGCGATGCCTGAAGGCACGCCGGTCGTGTTCGGCGGTGGCCGGATCACTCATGAGTGCGAAGCCGATGCGAAAACCTACGCCGAGAATATCTGGGCGACACTCGACAAAGTTCGTGAGTTCGTGCCCGACATGGTGCTCGTCCATGGCGGTGACATGCAGGGTGCCGACC
>JBARZR010000129.1:0-5585 GCA_049650205.1 Pacificimonas sp.
TCGCGGCTGCTGACGCTCTGGATGGATACGGCGATGAACACGCTCATGTCCATGTCCCGCACGCAGGATCTCAGACTCTGGTTTCTGATCGACGAACTGGGCGCGCTGCACCGGCTCCCCGCTCTCGAAAAGGGCCTCCAGACCGCGCGCAATTTCGGCGGCGCGATCGTCGCGGGCGTCCACGCCTATGCGAAGCTCAAGGACACCTACGGCGAGAACATGGCGATGACGCTGTCGTCGCTCGCACGCACAAAGCTGATCCTCGCCACCGCCGACCGGGAAACCGCGACCTGGTGCTCGGATTTCATCGGCCACCGGCAGGTGAAGGACATCGAGGAGGGCTTCAGCTACGGCTATAACAATGTCCGGGACAGTGTCACGCTGACCCCCAGGCGGCAGGTCGAACCGCTGCTCTTGCCCGACCAGCTCATGAACCTCGAACGGCTGTCGGGCTACATCAAATTCCCCGACGGATTTCCGGCGGCGAAGATCGCGCTCCGCTATGTGGACTATCCCGCCAGGGCGGACGGGTTCGTACCGATCCAGCCAGCAGGATCAGGCCCGGTGGGCGACGACGATGCGCGCGAGGATGGGGGCAATGCGAGTGCGGCTTCCGCTTCCAATCGCAACGCCACGGGAGCTGACGATCAGGGCCCCGGCAAACCGGCGGAGCGCGAACTGAAGCTTGTCTCTAGTCCATCCGGAACGGCAGACCATGCGAAAGATGCCGAACCCGCAGATACGAAAACCAATCTTCGCGCGGAACCGCGTAGCGAGCGAAACCCCAGACTGGAAGACGACAACCATGCGTCATCGCATAGGTCCAAGAAAACCACGCCGGAAAGTCGCGGCAAGCTGCCCGGCGACAACGCGGATACCGAGAATCGCTCGCCTTCCACGCTCTCCGAGGCTGCTACGAAAGACGGGCGAACCGATCACACCGGCGAGCCCGAGCGTGACGACCTGACGACCCGCGAGCAGCGCGATGCATTTGTCGATCGCGCGGAGGCGGATGATTTCATCGCTGACTTTGACCTGGACCTTTAGATGCTGTCGGTGGCACCGGTAGGTTCCGCGAGCGGGGCGGCGGGCTATTTCGCGGCGGATAATTATTATGCTGGGAGCGACGGCGAGAGATCCGGTGAATGGGTTGGCGAAGGGGCCGCGGCACTGGGCCTGGACGGTCCGGTGGATGCGACGGCGTTTGAAGCCGTGCTGTCTGGAGAGCTGCCAAACGGAGAACGGGTGGGGACAGCTGACCGGCACCGCGCCGGTCTCGATCTGACCTTCTCGCTGCCGAAAAGCTGGTCACTCCTCGCGCTCGTCGCGGGTGACCGGCGCATCGCGGCGGCGTACAAGGCGTCGGTCAAGGAAACGCTCGGCTGGGCGGAGAAAAACGCCGCGGATGCGCGCCAGGAGAAGGATGGCAAGACGAAGACCGTTGCCACCGGCAACCTGACCATTGGCCTCTTTGAACATGATACCAACCGCAACCAGGAACCCAATCTGCATTTTCATGCCGTCATCGCGAACGTAACTCACGGTCCGGACGGCAAATGGCGGGCGCTCAAGAACGACAAGCTCTGGTCGCTGAACACGCTCTTCAACGCCATGACCATGGCGAGCTTCCGCACGAAAGTCGAAGCGCTGGGTTATCAGCCCGGACCGTCCGACAAGCATGGCAATTTCGAAGCCAGGGGTGTCTCGCGCGATACGATCATGGCCTTCTCGACGCGGCGGCAGGAAGTCCTGGATGCAAGGCGCGGTCCGGGACTGGCCGCTGGCATCGTGGCGGCGCTTGCGACACGCGAACCAAAGGCCCCGATAGAAAACCGGACGGAACTCCTGGAAAGCTGGCGGACACGCGCCGAGGATATGGATGCCGGGCTCGACAGTGTTCGCGATGATGCCGATGAGCGCGCGGCGCGGGGAGCAATGGGCTGGGGCAGGGTGGTCAATAAGATCAAAGATATTGCCGCGCGGGGGCGGGCACTGGCCGAAGCGTTCCGCGACCGGCTCGAGGGGCCGGAGACCGATCCGCTCATCCCGAAACGGGCCTATCTCAAATCACCTTCCGAACTGGCGAGCATATATGCGGTGGCGTCTGCGGTTCGCCATCTGTCGCAGCGCGAGGCCGCGTTCCAGACGACTGACATCTACAAGGCCGCCTTGGGGTTCGGGCTTCCTGTAGAGATGCCCGCCATAGAGAAGCGCGTCGAACAGCTCAGGAAAACCGGCGTCCTGATCCGGGGACAGGGCCGCGACGCCGGGCTGATGACGACACGGCAAGCGATCGCAAGCGAAGCGCGCATATTGGCGGAGGTCGAAGCGGGTAAGGCGCG
Organism: Pacificimonas sp.; assembly: GCA_049650205.1. Lineage (GTDB taxonomy): Bacteria > Pseudomonadota > Alphaproteobacteria > Sphingomonadales > Sphingomonadaceae > Pacificimonas. The sequence goes on from JBARZR010000129.1 coordinate 2,343, forward strand.
GGTCGATCCCATCCTGCCCGCCGATGTCGCTGGCGAACGGCTGCAGGCGCTCGCCGAGATCAAGCACGGGTTCCGGCTCAATAGCGGCCAGGAACAGGCCGGGCGGATGCTCCTGTCGTCGCGGGACCGCATGGTCGCCGTTCAGGGTGTTGCGGGCGCGGGCAAGTCCACAATGCTGAAACCCGCCGACGAGATCCTGCGCGAGGAAGGCCGCAACGTACTCGGTCTCGCAATCCAGAACACGCTCGTTCAGATGCTCGAACGGGACACTGGCATTCCGTCTGTGACGGTGGCAAAGTTCCTTTATACGCACCGCGAGCTTCTCGAACCTGAGCCAAGACAAGAGAAGCTAGAGCATGCACGGAGCATGTTTGAGAACTCGGTCCTGCTCCTCGATGAAGCGTCGATGGTGCCGAACGGCGATCAAGAGAAACTCACACGGCTCGCCAATCTCTTGGGCGTTGCGAGGTTCGCCAGCATCGGCGACCGGAAACAGCTGGCGGCGGTCGATGCGGGCAAGCCGTTCGACATCATGCAGAGTGCCGGTGCCCAAACCGCGCTCATGCATCAGAACATCCGCGCGCGGACGCCAGAACTGCGGGCTGCCCAGGCGGCGGCGCAGGGCGGCCGCATCGAACGCGCCATGCATCTCCTCAAACCGAATATCGTCGAGGCCAATAATGATGGTGCGATCGTCGCCGCCGAACATTGGCTGTCGCTAGCGCCGGAAGACCGTGCGCGAACTTCAATCTATGCGTCTGGCCGAAAGCTCCGGAGCGAGGTCAATGCGGCGGTCCAGACCGGTTTGGCCCTGAACGGCGAGCTGGATCCGGGAAAGTTGGCGTTGTCTGTGCACGACAGGGTCAACACGACGTCCGAAGAACTCCGTTATGCGCGGGCCTATCGGACGGGGGTGATCCTGAATGTGGCAAGGAGGATCGATGGTCAGAAGCTCCCGCGCGGCCAATATAAAGTTGCCAGGGTGGACCGGGACAAGGGCGTACTGGTTCTTGCCGATGAGACGGGCAGGGTGCGAACCCTGAAACCTGGCCGTCTTCGTGCCGGGAGGGCCTTGGAAGGCCTGTCGCTGTTCGAGCGCAAGCCGCTCGACATATATGAGGGCGATCGCATTCGCTGGACCGATACGGACAGGGAGCGGGGTTTGCTGAATGCCGATCAGGCAAGTGTGATCAAGATCGATAAAGATGCCGTGACTATCAAAACCTCGTTGGGTGTGACAGTCAGCCTGCAACTCGGCGATCCGATGCTGAAACGGCTCGACCTCGCCTATGCGCTCAATGCGCATATGGCGCAGGGGCTGACATCGGACAGAGGCATTGCGGTGATGGATAGCCGCGAGCGCAACCTTTCGAACAAGCAGACCTTTCTCGTGACGATCACGAGGCTTCGCGATGAGATGACACTTGTCGTTGATCGGGCTGATCCGTTGCAGCGCGCTGTCGGTCGGAATGAAGGCAGCAAGACGTCCGCCCTTGAAGCGGCAGGGCGATTAAAGGCGGCTGCGGCGGCCAGTTCGGGCACTGAGCCAATAGTAAAACCCGCCAGTAACACTAAGGCAGACGACGCAAAGCCGGAACTTAAAAGGCAACAGGTCTACGAGGTCGGCATTTGAGCGTTTGAATTGTCACATGAGTTGGTCATCGTATGTCAGCTTTGCGCCCCATTGTCGGCCATTTGGGGCGGCACGGCGTTTGCCCAAAAGCCGCTATTCGTTTAGGCCTCAGGCGAGTGTTCAAGCCAGAGACTTTCCTGCCGTCCCTGCTACCTGCATCAGTCAGCGACGCTTAGCTGAATCCAGTTTCGGTTACATCGTGCTACGAGCAGTCAGGAAAAGGGCGCAAACTTCTTCAACACCAGTCTTTTCGATGCTCTAAGATTCGGGCCGGGATGCGACTGCCCTCGGGCAGAAATGCAGCATTACGCAAGCGGCGATGTGGCGCCTTGAAGCCGGCAAGGCTCTTCCCACGCTTCTTACTCTCGCTCGGCTTGCCATCGTCTTGGAGGTTCCGATCGCGGAACTGCTCGTGAATGTCGACTATCAGGAAGTGAGGCTCGTCAATTGTCCTTACGAACCACGATGATACGCCGACCATCGCTGGAGCCAGGGATATGGGCCAGTCACGCGTTCTCGTCAGCGAGCACCTTCACTATGCGAGCCCTCGATTCCGCCCTCTCGGCCAGGGCGGCGCTCTCTCCGGTCTGAGCCAGCCAGTCGAAGAGACGTTGTGCCGCGAAGCGCGTGGAGGATGGGTCTCGGCAGTCCTTCAGGAAGACGAACTGGACCTTCTGTATTGGGTCGGCGACGTAGACCCCGAAGGGTGTGAGAACGATCGTGGCATCCGGAAAGCCGAGGACGTTCTGGGCCTGAATCTCCGTAGCGCCCTTCTGGCATCCGATTATGTGGACCGGTCCTGTCGCCGCCTTGAGCTTGTCGACGAGGAGGAAATCGTTGAGGAAGGGCCGTCCCACGAGCTCTCTTGCGGCCGGGTTCGATAGTGCGGCGGGGACCGCGTCGAGCCTGAGAAGGACATCCTTCCCTTCGATCGGAATCGTCAACAGGTCGTCTCCGGCAGAAGCGCCGCCGCGATCCTCCAGGGCTTCCTGCAACTTCGTGACGATCGCCCTTCTCCGGGCGAAAAAATCGAGCTTGCTCCAGGCCAGCGCGTCACCGGTATGGTACTTGCCCTTCCGGGCCTCGCGTACGCCGAGATGGGTAAGCGACTTGACGGCGTCAACGAGAGCTTCCCGCACGCGGATCTTGGCTTGCTTGACGTTCCACACCGACCCGCCCCGGAAGAAGTTCTGTGTTGAGAGGAACTCGTCGAAACGCCGGTTCCGCGATATTTGCGCGAGATCGGACGAATCGCCCTTTACCTTGCCGAGGGTGATCAGCCGGACCTTTCCCGGGGCCGAACTGTGAGCCCTGAGCAGTTCTGCATGGCAGATCCCTATACCGGCAGTATCTGGAGCCCAGCCGGCATTTCCATTGGCGAGAACCAGGACGATGTCGGCCTTGTCCACGGACCCGAGGCACACATCGAGTGAATCCTGCGAAGTATCGGCGGGCGGCGCGTCCTCGTTGATCCATACCTCGAACAGATTCTCGCCGAATAGGCTTTCGGCTTCCAACTCCTTCTTGATCGCCTTGCGCATCTCGCTGAGGGGCTGTCCTCCCGCCGGGAACGGATCGTTGCACCGGCTTGAGATCATTACCTTTATGGG
>JBARZR010000130.1:0-8292 GCA_049650205.1 Pacificimonas sp.
ATGCTGGCCCCCGCGATCAGCACGGTCAGCAGGCAGGCCGCGAGCAGCGCCCAGCCGAGCGCACCGGGATATTGCGCCAGATAATCGAACCCGCGCAGCGCCCCGCCCAGCGCGAGCGCGTAAATGACGACCCCCGCCTCGAAACCGGATTTCAGGACGAACAGGCTGGCGATACGTTCAATCATGATGAAATCCGAGCAAAAAGCGTGCCATGACCTTAAGTCAGCCGCTTACAGGGTTAACGCCGCGTCAACTGTAAAGCCTGCCGACAGTTCGATCCGCATCCGTGCCGACACTCATTCTCCGCCGCGCAGCAGGAACACCGCATGTTCCGCCAGCAGGTTCGCGCCGCCTGCTCCGCAGGCCCGGTCGCCGGACAGGAACCACTGCCGTTCGACCTGTGCCCCCAGATCGCGTGCCAGGGCGCGGAAATCGTCGATGGTGACATGGTGGATATTGGGGGTGTCGTACCAGCGTTTGGGGAGGAGGCGGGTGACGGGCATCCGTCCGCCGAACAGCAGGCTCGCCCGCACGCGCCAATGGCCGAAATTGGGGAAACTGACAAAGGCGCGCCGACCGATTCTGAGCAGCTCCGTTAGCACGAGGTCGGGCCGGTGGACGGTCTGCAGGGTCTGCGACAGGACGGCGTAGTCGAAGCTGCCGGTCATGTAATTGCCAAGGTCGGTGTCGGCATTGCCCTGCACGACGCTAAGCCCGTGTCCGACGGCTGCGGAGACGTTCGCAGGGTCGAGTTCCAGGCCGCGCGCCTTTACCGCTTTACCCGTCTTCAGTTCGGACAGGAGCGCGCCTTCGCCGCAACCAATGTCGAGGATGCTCGCGCCCGCGGCGATATTGTTCGCAATGATGCGGAGGTCAGGTCTCAACCTAATGCTCATCCCAGGAAACCTGCCACGATGCGGTTGAGTTCGGGCGACTCGAGCAGGAAGGCGTCATGGCCGAAGGGGCTCGAAAGTTCGACGAAGCTGACTTCCGCCCCCGCCGCGTTTAGGGCGTGGACGATTTCGCGCGATTCCGAGGTCGGATAGAGCCAGTCGGTGTCGAAGCTGACGACGCAGAAGCGGGTGTCCGTGCCCTCAAAGGCCTTGGCAAGCCTGCCGCCATGCGCTTCTGCGAGGTCGAAATAATCCATGGCGCGGGTGATGTAGAGATAGGAATTGGCGTCAAAGCGATCGGTGAAGCTGATGCCTTGATGGCGCAGGTAGCTTTCCACCTGGAAATCGGCGTCGAAGCCAAAGCTCTTGGCGCTGCGGTCCTGCAGGCGGCGACCGAATTTTTCGGTCAGCCCCGCTTCGGAGAGATAGGTGATGTGCGCCGCCATGCGCGCGACCGCGAGCCCGGCGCTGGGGGCGTCGCCGTCATGGTAAGCGCCGCCACGCCAGTTGGGGTCTGCCATGATCGCCTGCCGCCCGACCTCGTGAAAGGCGATGTTCTGCGCCGAATGGCGCGCGGCGGTGGCGATCGCGACGACATTGCCAACACATTCGGGATAGAGCGCTGCCCAGCTGAGCGCCTGCATTCCGCCCATCGATCCGCCGACAACGGCGTGCAGTCGATCTATGCCGAGCGCGTCCAGCAGCTTCGCCTGCGCGCGCACCATGTCGGCGATGGTGATGACGGGGAAGCGCATCGCCCAGGGCTGTCCGTCGGGGGCGTTACTGGCCGGACCGGTCGTCCCCATGCAGCTGCCGAGGACATTGGCGCAGATGATAAAATGCCGTTCAGGGTCGAGCGGCTTTCCGGTGCCGATCATGCGCGTCCACCAGCCGGGCTTGCCCGTCACGGGATGGTCGCTGGCGGCATATTGATCGCCGGTCAGCGCGTGGCAGACGAGGACGGCGTTGGATTTATCGGCGTTCAGCTTGCCATAGCTTTCATAAGCGACATCGAGCGCGGCCAGTGTCTCGCCCGAATCGAGAGCGAGGTCGCCCAGGCTGAGGGTATTGGGGGACACTGAGGAGCCCTTATGGCGCGGGATAGACCTGCCGCCACGGCGTGACGGCGACGCTGGCGAACAGGCCCGCGCGGGCATAGGGATCCGCTGCCGCGAAGCCGATCGCCTCCGTGCGGTCGATGAAATCGATGATCAGCAGCGAGCCAATGGGGTCGCCCGCCTCGTCCAGCAGTGGGCCTGCGGCCAGAACGCGGTCCGCCACCGCATCGATATGCGCGAGATGATCGGACCGCGTATTGGCGCGCAGGTCGGCGGCGTCCGGTTTATCTATGCAGTGAATGGCGTAATGCGGCATGGGAATGTCGATAGAGGCAGGGCGGAAAAGGAGCAAGGCGGTTGAAAGAGGCGGCGGGGATGAAATCAGCGATTCGGATTACCGCCGGCCTGATCGTCATCGCGCTGTTCGCGCTGGCGGGAGACCTGGTGCTGCTGCTGACCGGGCTGCCGGTGCCGTCATCCATCGTCGGCATGGCGCTGTTCGCGGGCGTGCTGGCGGTGGTCCCGAAACTGCGCGCGGTGGTGGCAAGGGCGGCAACGCTTCTGACGGGCTTGCTGGGCGCTCTGATCGTGCCGCCCTTTCTGGGGCTGGCGCTGTTCCGGGAAGAGCTCGCCGCGCATCTGCTGCCGGTCGCGGTCATTCTGTTCTTCACGACGCCATTGACCGCACTGGCGACGGCGCTGGCTTATCGCGCGCTGCGGGGGAAGGCGGGGTGACGGGCCTGTGGCTCTGGCCAATGCTGGGCAGCGTCGCCGCGTGCGTGCTGACGCTGATCGCCTTCTTGGCCGCGCGTAGCTTGTCGCGGCTGGCGAAGGGCCATCCGCTTGCCAACCCGGTGCTGTGGGGTGCGGTGATGGTGGGCGCGATCCTGTGGGCTCTGCAGGTGCGCGTCGATGACTATGTGCTGGCGGCGCGGCCGCTGATGCGCGCGCTCGACCTCGCCATCGTCGCGCTGGGCTATGTTCTGGTGACGCACATGCGGGGGCGGGTAAAGCAGCTGTTGGCGGTCCTGGGCGCGCTGATCGTCGGGGTCAGTGTCGGCATCGGCAGCGCGATCCTGGGCGCGCGGTTGTTCAACCTGCCGACGGATTTCGTGCAGGCGCTGAGCGTCAAGACGGTGTCGAGCGGTTTCGCCATCGCCATCATGGAGCGCCTCGGCGGCCCGCCGCCGCTGGCCGCTGGCCTCGTTATCACCACTGGTATGATCGGCGCGCTGACCGTGCCGCCGCTCCTGAGACGACTGCGGCTGGACGACGACGAAACCCTCGGTCTTGGCACCGGCATATCATCCCATATTGTCGGCACCGACGCGCTGATGCGGTCGCGACAAGGGGCGGGCGCGCTCGCTGCGCTCGCCATGGCAATTGCGGGGCTGCTGGCGGCGCTGATCCTGCCGCTGGTCTGGCCGCTTCTCCTCTCTCCGGCGGCTTGACGGGAATCGGTTTCCGCTCTATGCGCCACGCCCTTACGGGGTCTGGTTTCGGCCTGACCCTGCCAGTGCCGGTGATTCGGCACTCCGTACAGACAAGCATCGTTTTAAGGAATTAGTCCATGTCGCGCATCTGCGAACTGACCGGCAAGGGCCGGCTCGTCGGCAATAATGTCAGCCACGCCAACAACCGCACGAAGCGCGTGTTCCTGCCGAATCTGCAGAAAGTGTCGCTGATGTCGGACGAGCTCGGCAAGTCCGAGACGTTCAAGGTGTCGACACACGGCATGCGCTGTGTCGAACATAATGGCGGCCTCGACAACTGGCTGGTGAAAACCAAGGACGAGAAGCTGAGCCTGAAGGCGCAGCGCCTGAAGCGCGCCATAAAGAAGGCGCGCAAGAACGGCGAACAGCCAGCGCCGGCCGCCTGAACATGGCCCTGCGCAGTGTCCGTACACTGGGTTCGGTCGCTGCCTTTTCCCTGATTGCCTGTTCCGCATCACTGAATGCGGGCTCGCGGCAGGACTCCCGGATCATCCTTCCCGATGATCCCGAAGCCGCGAAGCTGTTCAACCAGTTCGGTTTTGCCGAAGCAGTCGTCACGCCAGATGGCACAATCTACCTGTCGGGTGCCGTGGCGGAGCTGGGCAGCGATGGCGACTTCATCGCCGCCTACATAGGCACATTCGATTATCTTGCGGACGTTCTGGCGCGTGCCGGAGCGAGCTTCGACGATGTGGTGGAAATGACCACATTCCATACGGACCTGACGAGCCAGCTGGCTCCGCTTAGCGAGGTGAAGGCGCGCTATATCGAGGATCCGTTTCCAGCATGGACGGCGATCCAGGTCGACCGGCTGTATCCCGACCGGGGTATCACCGAGATCAAACTGACTGCGAAGATCGCGCCGCCCGGCGCCGAATAGGCGGGGGCGGGCCAGAGACGGCCGATGCAAGTTCGGGGTGACGCCCGTTTTCCTGCGCGCTAGGGAGCGGCGCATGGCTTTTACAATCGACACCGCGATCGTCCTCTACTGCGCCATTGCCTTTGTGCTTGGCCTCATCCTCGGCTGGCTGCTGTTCCGCGGCGCGGGCAAGCGCGCCGCGTTGCAGGAAGAACTGACCGAGGCCGAAGTCGCGCTGGCCGCGGCGGAGGAGCGGAACGCCGCGCTGGAGCGAGACATCGCCAGCACGCGAGACCAGATCAAGCCGCTGGCCGACGAAGTGGACCGGCTGCGCGTGATGAAGACCCGCAATCCAGAAGTCGCCGCCAGTGCCGCGCCGGTCGCGCCGCGCGAGACCGCCGCCGCGCCCGTTGAGAAACTGCCTGCGTTCATGGACGCCGCGCCGCCCAAGCCTGACGATTTGCAGCTGCTCAAGGGTGTGGGGCCGAAAATGGCGGTGCTGCTGAACGACATGGGCGTCTACATGTTCGCGCAGGTCGCGGATTTCACGCCGCAGGATGTGAAGATGGTCGATGCGAAGCTTGGCACGTTCAAGGGCCGGATCGAGCGCGACCAGCTGATCGAGCAGGCCAAGCTGCTCGCGGCGGGCCGCGTGACGGAATATGAGGCGCGCTTCGGCAAGCTGGGGACGCCCGGATGAGAAAAGGCGGGACGAGCCACAGGACGGCAGCCGCTCTGGCGCTTTGCACAAGCGCTCTGTCGCTTGCGGCCTGCGAACCCGATCCGCGCATCGTCGAGGCGACGGAACCGGAACTTGTCCCCGCCGCGGTTCAACCACCGCCCGACCCGCGCCGCTATATCGGCCGCTGGGCGGAGGACACGGCGGAACATGCGGACGAATGCATGACGAAATGGTGGCGCTTCTGGCCCGACGAAGTGCTGGTCAAGGAAACCCAGGGCAAATGCAAGATCCTGCCGCCCGACGCCAGCTTCTCCGACACCGATATTCGCACCATCTGCCCCGGCAAGCGGGAAAACTGGACGCTCGATTATGACGAGAGCGGCGATGTGATGACCGTGGCCCGCCCGGAACAGGACGATGTGATCCTGCGGCGTTGCACATGATGAAGCTGTGGCACTGCAAGGGCGCGCGTTCTTTCCGGCCTTTATGGGCGCTGGAGGAGATGGGTCTGGATTATGAGTTGATGATCGTACCCTTTCCGCCGCGCGTGCGCGAGGAGGGCTGGCTGGACATCAACCCGTTCGGGACCATTCCGGCCTTCATCGATGCCGGTCTGGACGGCGTGATGACCGAGTCGGTCGGCATCTGTCACTATCTGGCGGAAAAGTACGGGCCGACGCCGTTGGCGCTGACCCCGGATGAAGGCGATTACGGCCTTTACCTCAACTGGATGTACCAGGCCGACGCGACCATGACCTTTCCGCAGACCATTGCGCTGCGCTACCGCATGTTCGAACCCGACAAGGGGTTGCAGCAGGCGGGCGACGATTACGCGCAGTGGTTTTTTTCGCGTCTGAAGGCGGCGGCGCAAGTTCTGGGAGAGCGTCGGTTTGTTGCAGGTGGACGGTTCACGATGGCGGACGTCGCGTTCGGCTATGCGCTGAAGCTGGCGGAATCGCTGAAGCTGGGTGATTTCCCGCCGAATGTGCAGGCCTTCTGGGAAGGCTTGAAGGCGCGCGACGGATATCAACGGGCGCTGGCGAAAGAGCGGGGCTGACTATTCCCCTGTCTATTAGGGAGGGGGTAGGGGAGGGTCGCGAAGTCGAAGGCGAGCGCCGGAGCGTGCCGACAGTCCAGAAGCTCGCCGCTTCGCGTCTCGCACCCTCCCCAACCCCTACCTGCGAACAGGTAAGGAAGCATTTTCCCCTACCGCTCAACCGTCAGCGCGATGCCCATGCCGCCGCCGATGCACAGCGTGGCGAGGCCCTTTTGCACGTCGCGGCGCTGCATTTCATGCAGCAGCGTGACGAGGATGCGCGCGCCGGACGCGCCGATGGGATGACCGATGGCGATGGCCCCGCCGTTAACGTTGACCTTGCCGGCGTCCCAGCCCAGTTCCTTGCCCACCGATAGCGCCTGCGCGGCGAAGGCTTCGTTGGCCTCGATCAGGTCCAGGTCGCCGATCGACCAGCCCGCCTTTTCCAGCGCCTTCTTCGAGGCGGGCACCGGGCCGATGCCCATATAGGCGGGATCGACGCCGCAGCTGGCCCAGCTCTTGACGCGGGCGAGAACGGGCGCGCCACGTTTTTCCGCTTCCGCCGCGCTCATCAGGACCAGCGCCGCCGCACCGTCGTTGAGACCCGATGCATTGGCCGCCGTGACGCTGCCGTCCTTCGTAAAGGCCGGGCGCAGGCCGCCGATCGATTCCGCGGTGACGCCGTCGCGGATGAATTCGTCGGTATCGACGACCGTGTCGCCCTTGCGGGTTTTGAGTGTCACGGGTGCGATCTCGTTCTTGAAATGACCGGCGTTGCGCGCGGCCTCCGCCTTGTTCTGGCTGCCCGCCGCGAAGCTGTCCTGATCCTCCCGCGTGATCTGGTATTTCTCGGCGAGATTCTCCGCCGTCTGTCCCATATGATAGCCGTTGAAGGCATCCCACAGACCGTCGCGGATCATGGTGTCGATCATCTGCAGGTCGCCCATCTTCTGCCCGCCGCGCAAATTCTGCGCATGGGGCGACATGGACATATTCTCCTGCCCACCCGCGATCATGATGCTGGCATCGCCGAGCGCGATCTGCTGGCTGGCGAGGGCGACGGCGCGCAGACCGGAGCCGCAGACCTGATTGACGCCGTACGCCGGGGCCGATTCATGGATGCCCGCGTTCATCGCCGCCTGCCGCGCCGGATTTTGCCCCTGCGCCGTGGTCAGCACCTGGCCCAGGATGACTTCGCTGACATCGTCGCCGGAAATTCCCGCATCCTGCATCGCCGCGACGATGGCGGTGCGGCCAAGTTCATGGGCGGGCGTGGCGGCGAAGCTGCCGAGGAAACTGCCCACGGGCGTGCGCTTCGCGGCGGTGATGACGACGTCGTTCATGATCTTGCTCCCGGAAAATGTGTTGCACCGCACCTAATGGCTGCGAAGCCAGTCCGCCAGTGGCTCCCCCAGCAGCGCCTTTGCCCGACCGCCGATCACCATGCCGACATGACCCGCCGCGACGTGCAGATCCTGAGGCGACGGCGGCGCGGCGGCGGCGGGGACGATGCGGTCGGTGGTCGAGACGATGTTGAACCAGGGGACGGCGACATCCTGCGGGCGGACCGAATGCCCGGCAACGGTCCATGCGTGTCGCCCGGTGATATTCTCGCCGAAGAAACGCTCCAGCGCGTCACGCATCGCGGGCAGCGTCACGGGTGCGCCGCCATTGGCCCAGTCTTCTATGGCTTCGAACCGGCGCGCCTCCGTGCTGTCCGGTCCCAGCGTCGCATAATGTTCGTACTTGGCGACGGGCGCGGCGGGGTCGAGCGACCAGAAAGCGGGCTGGATCATGGACATGGGAACCGCGCCGACGCTCTTGGCGACCGCCGCAACGCGCTGCCAGTAGGCGGCCAGTTCCTTGCGGCGCGCGTCGGGATAGCCATCAAAGTTCCAGGGCGCGGCGATGGTGACGAGCGCGCGCGCATGTCCACGGGCGGCGGCGGCCATGGCAAGCGTTCCGCCGAGGCAATAGCCGACCAGCATCGCGTCCTGTGTCGCCGCGATAAGCCGTTCCAGCTGCCGCACATAGTCCGCCAGGTCGTAACCGGATTCCCGTGCGCCGGGGCGGCCCCAGTCCACCAGGTGCGCGGCAAACCCCCGCGCCGCCAGCCAGCGCACCAGCGAGCGGTCGGCGTCGAGGTCGAGGATCGATGGCGGATTAACGAGCGACGGCACCAATATGACGGCCGGGCCTTCCGCGCCGTGACGCAGCAGACGCGCCGCGCCATCGTGCGCCACGACATCGGCGGCGGGCAGGGGCGAAGGT
>JBARZR010000131.1:0-13229 GCA_049650205.1 Pacificimonas sp.
CTGCCGGGTCAACTTATGGCGAAGATTGTCCTGACCGCCATCCTCGTCCCCCCGCTCATACAGATGGGCGTTGCACTGGCGCGCAGGATTGACGCCCGCGCCTAGAACGCCACCTGCTGCTGAAGCATCACATCGCCCGTTTTCCCACGCAGTTGAAGACTGGCCTGACGCGCGGGCCAGTCAATTTCGATCAGACCGAAATTCTCGTCGGCCAGCAACGGACCCTTTCGTTTCGCATCCGGCTCCCGCGCGGATACGTCACCGGTCGCAAAGGGACGGTTTAGCGAAGAGGATGTGAGTTCCCACAATGGCGTATCAAGCGCATCAGGGCGATCGCGGTAGACGCCCGCGACATGGCGATCGCCACTGACCGCAATCACGCCGCCCCCTACGCGCGCGCCGAGCATCCGATAGAGTCGCGCGCGCTCAATAGGCATGTTGCCCCATTTCTCAAAACCATGTGCATCGGTGAGTAGCTGGATCGAGCTGACGAGGATGCGGAGGTCGGCTGGCTTCGCCAGTTCCCGTTCCAGCCACGCCCATTGCGCGTCGCCCAGCATCTCCGCATCCGGGTCGGCCCTGGAGACATATTTCCCCAGCGCCGGTCTCGGCCGACGCTCCACCGCTTCGGCCAGCGGCCCGCGAAAGAAGCGCGTGTCGAGCATGATGACCTGCACCCGCTCGCCTTCGGGACCGGCGATCACACTGTCATACACACCGGGCCGCGCGCGCATGTCGGCGCTGCCGCCCCAGAAACTCTCGAACAGCCGTTCCGAGCGTTGCTTGTAAACGAAATAACCGCCCGAGTCATTTGGCCCGTAATCATGGTCGTCCCACGTCGCCAGCATCGGTGCGGCCGCACGTAGCGCGGAAAATCCCGCATCCGCCGCCTGTATCCGGTAGGCGCTGACAAAGCTGGCCATCGCGGCATCGCCCGCATAGCCATCATCACCATAGACATTGTCGCCGATCAGCAGCGTCAGGTCAGGTGCGGCGGCAGCCATAACGGACCAGATCGACTGGTCCCCAGTTTGGTGGTTGCAGCTGCCAAAGGCGATGCGGGTCAGAACGCGGGAGGTGTCGAGCGCGGGCGTTGGCGCAGCCATGGGCAGAACTGTTTCTGCCGCTCCAGCCCGCATGGGAGGTTCATTGACGGCGCAACCTGCCAGCATCGTTCCTGCCACCAGCGCCGCAATCAAGGTTTTCGTCATCGGGCTTCCTTTCGGACCCACAAAAAAGCCCGACTTCCTTTTGAATGAAGCCGGGCCTTTTCGGATCATCGCCTGAGATACACCACTAGAATTCGTAGCGAACGCCCAGCTGAATGCGCCAGATCGATGACGACACCCGAACGTCATTGTCGTCATCCGGACTGAAATTCGTGATCTCGTAGCGTCCCTCTTCATCCAGATCGACCGACGTCAGCGGCACCAGTTCGCCGCGAGAGCGTGATTCGTTCCATTCCCCGTCGAGCAGGTTCAGGAAGTTGTCGAAATCGGCGAACAGCTCGATCTTGTCGTTCACACCGAACAGACGGCCCGGCCCCGGAATTTCCTGCGAAAGCCGCATGTCGAGATCGAAGGTCCAGTCGTTCGTACAGCTGTTCGCGCGGATCGACTGACCGGCCGTGAAGTCGCAGTTCGTACCGTTCACATAGTTGATCAGCGACGAGACGGCGTCCGGATCCGATCCATCGATCAGTGCACCGGCAGCGTCGAATACAGGAGCCACGATGTTCGGATCATCGATCCCGGTCGGGACATAAATGAGCGCATTGTCGTCACCCGAAGACCGGTCGGCGAAGACGTTGCCGTCCAGGAAAGTCAGGCTGTAGGGTCGGCCGGAACGCGCCACAAATACGAAGCCGAGCTGCGTGTCGAAATCCTCGACGAACTGCTCTTTCAGGTTCAGCGCCGCCGTAATGTTGTGCTTCGACTGGTAGGTCGATGTACGTACAGCTGGATTCTGGCGATCGAACGCGGCGGTCCGATCAAAACCGGATGTGGCGGTCGAGTTGTCGTTCGTGCGGCGCTCTTCAGCGTCGGTATATGCGTAACCGAAACTGAAATCGACTCCGCCGCCTTCAGTGATGATACCACGGTCCCAGCTTTTCTGGAGCAGGAAAGATGCGACATGGCTGTCATAGCCGCCCGCATTGGTAAGCTGGATCTCGTCGTCACGGCCAGTACCGAAGCAGCTGTCGGTCAGGTTGGCGTAGACGGGCGGAGTGCCACCATTGTTCAGCAGCGTCGCATCGCAATCATCCTTGAGGGGGTCGAGCGCCTCATAGACCGGACGGCCATCGACCGTGAAACTGCGCGGTGCCTGCGACAGGTCGACGAAGTTGAACGGGTTCCGGAAGCGGCTGTAGATATAATCGAGGTTCAGCGACCAGTTATCCAGAAAGCCGCCATCGCCAGTACCGAACCGGGTCGAAAAACCGATATTGGCGCGCACGACGGTGGGTGTCTTGATGTTCGGGTCGGTGGATTGCGTGTCCGCCGCACCCGCTGCCGCTTCGGCAGAACCGAATTCGACGATGCACTGCGGAATGCCGGTGAACGCGCCGTCGACGACGACATCGATACGGCCGTCGTCATTGCGTTCGATGTCATCACAGCCATCGTCCGTGGTTGCGCCCTCGCCGACTGAAAAGCCGTTGTTCGAAAAGGCATTGGAGAACCAGACGGTCGGGTCGCCGCCGGAGAAGATGCCAACGCCGCCCTTCACCTGCGAGCTATAGAAAAAACCTTCATTGTCGAAGTCGTAAGTGACAGTGGCGCGGGGCAGGAAGACCGGGTCGAGTTTCGAGAATGGAATGGCATTCGTATGGCCATAGCGCTGCTGGAACAGCGGGTTCACGCGCGGGGCGTCACCGGCGAAGATATCAACGCGCGCACCGACCAGCAAGCTGAGCTGGTCCGTGACCTGCCAGTCGTCCTGACCGTAGAAGGTGTAAATGTCGCGGGTAAATTCGGCTGCGGCCTCGTTGATATCGCCGGTTGGCGTCGCATTGATAACGGCACCATCGACATTGCCATTGGCGATGTCACGAGCTCCGGTGAACGCGGATGTGGACCCGCCGCCATTCGACAGCAGACCTTCGCGGAAATCATCGAGATTCTCGAAAAAGAGCGTGCCGGTCGCATTGATCGCGAACAGGTTGAAAACCTCCAGATTGTTGATTTCACCACCAAGCGTGAACCGGTGGTCTCCCGCGTCCAGATGCGCGGCGACCTTGAACTGGTTGATCGTCGTATCGAGCTGATTGGCCGAGCGGAAAATGCCCGGACCATCGCTCAGAATACCGGGAGGAGCCTCGTTCGGGCCATCGCCGTCGGGATCGGGTCCGAAGACACCCACTGCCAACCGCGGACGGGGATTATCGGACTGCTGCTCACCACCGCCAACGGGGCCCTGCTGATCGGCGACTTCCGAACGCGACAGGCGAATCTCGGTCGAGAAATTGTCGGTCCAGTCCGAATAAAGCCGCAGCGAATAATAGTCGCTGATCGTGCCCTCGTCCTCGAAACTGTTCAGGCCCGTGAAGTTATCGTTGCCGAAATCGCTTTCGACATTGGTCTCCTCAAGGCGTTGATAGGTCGCCTCAAGGCGCTGCGTGTCGGTGAGATAGGCATCGACACGCCCGAAATAGCGCACGGACGACTCGGGCGTGGAGCGCGGCGCTATACCGGTTTCGCGACCGTAAACGCTCGACACGATTTCAGAGAATTCGTCGAATTGATCTTGCGTCACGAAATCCAGATCATTGGCAAAACCGCCGCCGGCGGGACCGGTGTCGATGCTGTCGCCAAGGTCGGTTTCCTCATAGGCCGCAAAGAAGAACAGGCGATCCTTGACGATCGGCCCAGAGAAGGTCGCGCCCCAGCGTTTTTCGTCAAACGCCGCCGGAACAAAGGATTCGCCGCCGGCGGTGTCGCCGCGCAAATCCTCGTTGCGGAACGTGAAGAATGCGGAGCCGTGGAAATCATTCTCGCCCGATTTCGTGACGACGTTGATCGCACAGCCCGTGAAGCTGCCATATTCAACGTCGAACGGCGCGAATTCGACGGCGGTTTCGCGAACGGCATCGAAGGGAATGGGAAGCGAGTTGCGCGATGCGAACGGTGTGCCATTGAGGCCGAACACGTCGGCCTGCGCGATGCCATCGACGGTGAAACTGTTGGTACGGTCGTTGCCACCGAGACAGGACACGCGGTCGACTTCGTTGGCCCGCTCCAGGCTGACGCGCGGATCGATACGGATGATATCGCGAACGTCGCGGCTGAGCGAAGGGAAGCTCTCCAGAATTTCCTGGTCGAACGCCTGGCCCGGACCAACGGCAAGCTGCGTCTGCGCGGCACGTGCGCCGGTGATAACGATGACGTCGCTCGTCACTTCGGCGGAAACGGAAGTCAGTTCGAAGGAGAGCTCCTGCGCGCCAGAGAGGTTCAGCTGCAGGTCGGAAATCGTCTGGCCCTGATAGCCATTGGCCGTCGCCGTCACACTATAGGGACCGCCGGTTGTCAGATTGCCAACCTGGAAGCGGCCCTGATTACCCGTCGTCACCGTGCGCTGCGTACCCGTCCGCTCGTCGCGAACCACGACCGTCGCCCCGGGAACGATCGCGCCGCTGGCATCGGCGACCGTGCCCTCCACACTCGACGTGATCTGCTGGGCAGCGGCAGGTGCGGCGATGATGGTCGCGGCGGGGACGGTCAGCGCGCTGGCCGCCAGCAGGAAGGAAATGTGACGCATGGCGTGTGGGCCTCTCTGGCTGAAGATACATGGAAATTACACGGGCTGGGTGGCGCTGGTTAATGCTGCACTGCACCCAATGCCAGCGGCCCTAAAGATCGGATGTGACAGTTTTGGGAAAAAGCGTGGCATCGAAGCAACACTCATATCGGAATCCGAAGGCAGACATCATATCCCAGTGTTTCGGTCGTCCGCCTCCATGCCCTTTCCAAGCTGACATCGCCCGGGCATGAGGAGAGGATGACGGATACGGATCCAGACACCCTGATCGCGCACTCGATGCGTGCCGCCGCCCGCGCCCACGCGCCCTATTCCGAATTTCAGGTCGGCTGCGCCATCGAATCGAGCGGCGGCGAAATCGCCGTCGGGGCCAATATGGAAAACGCCTGCTACCGGCTGGGTGTCTGCGCGGAGCAATCGGCGCTGACGGCGGCGCAGCAGATGTTCGGGCTGGACCACATCAGGCGGATCGCCGTGTGCGGTGGACCCACCGCCCCGGCCATGGCGACAGAGATGGTCATCACCCCCTGTGGCGGCTGCCGCCAGGCGATTCTGGAGGCGGCGCAGCTGTCAGGCCGGGATATCGAAATCATTTGCGCGAACCGCGACGGCAGCGTGAGCGAGACGCACCGCATCTCCGCTTTGCTGCCGCATGCATTCGACGCGGGCAGCCTGCAAGACGGTTGACGCCTATCCAATGATGGAGCGGCGCTGACGCCCGCAGCCGCCTAACGTCGGGCGCATATCGAAACCCAGACAGGAGACATATGATGAAACTTGAGGGCACATCCGCCGTCGTCACAGGCGGCGCATCGGGACTTGGTTTCGCAACGGCGAAACTGCTGGCGGAACATGGCGTGAAGGTCGCCATTTTCGACATGAACGAGGAGACGGGGAAGGCCGCCGAAGCCGACCATGGCTTCACCTTCTGCAATGTCAACGTGACCGACGACGACAGCGTGGATGCCGGGTTCGAAAAGGCCCGCGCCGCCAACGGGCAGGAACGCATCCTCATTAACTGCGCAGGTACCGGCAATGCCGCCAAAACCGCCAGCCGGTCGAAATCGGACGGCACCATCCGGCACTTCCCGCTCGACGCCTTTGAGATGATCATCCAGATCAACCTGATCGGCACGTTCCGCTGCGTCGCGAAATCCGCCGCCGGGATGCTGACGCTCGATCCCGTCGGCGACCATGGTGAGCGCGGCGCGATCGTCAACACGGCGTCCGTTGCGGCAGAGGATGGTCAGATGGGTCAGGCCGCCTATTCCGCGTCGAAAGGCGGCGTGGTCGGCATGACGCTCCCCATCGCGCGCGACCTGATGTCAGAGGGTATCCGCGTGAACACCATCCTGCCCGGCATTTTCGACACGCCGCTGATGCAGGGCGCGCCGCAGCAGGTGAAGGACGCGCTGGCGGCGTCGGTGCCTTTCCCAAAACGGCTGGGCGATCCGGCGGAATATGCCGGCTTGGCGCTCGAGATGTGCCGCAACAGCTATTTCAACGGCGAGGACGTGCGCATCGACGGCGCCATCCGCATGGCGCCGAGGTAAAGCCCGGCAATACCCGTCATCCTGAACTTGTTTCAGGATCTCGTCGCATTTGAAGCGCGACTGGAATGCAATTCCCATGAGATCCTGAAACAAGTTCAGGATGACCGCCCTGTTTTGAGATTGGAACGCACATGCCCCTCGCCTTCATGCCCGAAAACGCCGTCGCCATCGTCACGGGCGGGGCGAAGGGCATCGGCCTCGCGCTCGCCCGCGAGCTGAAATCGCGCGGTGCGGCGCATGTCGCGCTGGCGGATATGGACAAGGGCGCGCTCGAGGCAGCAGGCGTGGAGATTGGCGGGCTGACCTTCGCCATCGATATTTCGGGCGAAGACGCCGTGAAGGCCATGGTGCGCAAGGTCGAAGGCGAGGCCGGACCGCTGACGCTCTTCGCCGCCAATGCGGGCATCGGCGGCGGTCTCGATACCGATCCTGAAGATCCGTCGTCCGCCGACCTCGACACCTTCCGCCGGGCGCTGGAGGTCAACACGCTGGCGCACATCGTCGCCGCGAAGGCCGCACTGCCGCTGTTCCGGCAACGGGGCGCGGGCTGGTTCCTCAACACCGTGAGCGCGGCGGGCCTCCTCAGCCAGATCGGCAGCGGGCCCTATTCGGTCTCCAAACACGCCGCGATCGGCTTCGCCGAATCGCTGGCCTATACCGTGAAGGATCATGGCGTCGGCGTTTCCATCCTCTGCCCGCAGGCGGTGCGCACCGACATGCTGGGACCGAACCCCGATGAGGATCTGAAGGGCGGCGCGGATGTCGACGGCATCATGGAGCCCGCCGATGTCGCGCGCATCACGGTGGACGCCATGGAGCGCGGCGATTTCCTGATCACGCCGCATGACAGCGTGCGCGGCTACATGCAGGCCAAGGCGTCGAATTACGAACGCTGGATCGGCGGCATGGCGAAACTGCGCCGCGCCGTGACGTGAGCAAGCACTACATCCTGTGGGGCATGCCGGTCAGTCTTTATACCGGCAAGGTGCGGGCCTATCTGCTAGGCCAGAACATTGCGTTCGAGGAACGGCTGGCGGGGCCGGATTTCGTGCGGCGCATCGTTCCGGACCTTGGCCGCTGGATCATTCCCGTGGTCGAAACACCGGATGGCCAGCTGCTGCAGGACGGCGCGGCGATCATCGACCATTTCGAGGCCAGTGGTCAGGGCAAGGCCACGCCGAAAACGCCCATGATGCGCGCGGTTTCCGCCCTGTTCGAGCTATTCGGCGGTGAGGGACTGCTGCGCCCCGCAATGCACTACCGGTGGGGTTTCGACGACCAGAACCTCGCCTTCATCCGCGACGAGTTCACGCTGCCCATGCAGGGCGTCATGCCGCCGGATGAGCTGGAGGCGATGTTCCTGAAAAACAGCGGGCGCATGCGGCAGGCGGGCGCGATGTTCGGTGTCAGTCCGGAAACCGCGCCGCTGATCGAACAAAGCTACGCCGAGTTCCTGTCGCTTTTCTCCGCGCATCTGGCGAATGCATCCTACCTCCTCGGCGACCGCCCGACGCGCGGCGATTACGGCCTGATCGCCCCGCTCCACGCTCATCTGGGCCGCGACCCCGCCCCAACCGCGCTGATGAAAGCGACCGCGCCCAAAGTCTTCCGCTGGACCGAACGCATGAACCGGGCAGCGCCCGGGGGCGGTGATGGGGTGTTTGCGGACGACGCCGTGCCTGAGACGCTGAAACTGCTCATGCGCTATATCGCCAAGGACTATCTGCATGAACTGGCGGCACATGTCGCCTTCGCGAATAACTGGTTGGCAGAGCGGCCTAAACTCGAGGCCGGAACCAACGGCCTCGACGACCCGGCGCAGCGCGGTATCGGCATGGCGACCTTCGCGTGGCGGGGGACGGAACTGACCACGGCGGTGATGCCGTACCGGTTTTGGCTGTTGCAGAAAATACATTCGGAAGCGGACGATGCGGCGCGGGCGCTGTTCGATAGGGTTGGCCTGGGCGCTTTGCTGGACCTGCGGACCACGCGGCCTGTGGAACGGCAGGGGCATCTGGAAGTCTGGGGCGAAATCACACCATAACCGTCATTCCCGCCTGCGCGGGAATGACGGTTATTTTGGCATAAGCCTTTACCTGAACAGCAGTACCGGCACCTTGCAGTCGCGCAGCATGTGCGTCGTTGTCGAGCCAACCAGCAGCGAGCGCAGGGGCGCGTGGCTGTAGGCGCCCATCAGCAGCATGTCGGCGTTGAAATCGGCGACGCCTTGCAGGATCGCATCCTCGATGTCGCCCTTGATGAAGGCGCTCGTGACCTCGTGATCCTTCAACCGCGTCGCCGCCGCGGCCAGCCGCCCGCGCGTCTTGTCGCTGTCCTTGCCCGCCATCACGAGGTGGATCGCGCAGTTCTTGGCCAAGGGCGATGTTGCCGCCAATGCCACCGCTGCATCCGCCGTCTTGCCGCCGTCATAGGCGATGACGATTCGGTCGATGTCGCGGTAAGTGCGGCTGGCGACGAAGACCGGCCTGTCGCTGGCGCGGACAACGCGTTCGACCTTGCTGCCCAAATGCCCCTTGGCGAAATCCGCCGAGCCGCCGCGCTTGCCGATGACGACCAGGCGCGCATCCGCCTCGCGCTCCACGATGGTTTCGACGATGCCACCATGGCGGTGCGTCAGCGTCACATCGGCAATACCCGCCTCGGCCAAGCGCGCCTTCGCCGCATCCAGCATCAGCTCGCCGCGCTTCCTCGCAAGTTTCGCCTCGCTGGCGTCGATCTCGGCGAGCTCGGCCAGCAGATCGCTCTTCGCGCCCAGTCCGACCGCGCCAGACAGGTCCTTGCGCTTCGCCACCGCGTCGGTGCGCTGGATGACGTGCAGCACCTCGACCGGCGCGCCCAGACGGCGCGCCGCGAGCGCGGCATTGTCGACCACGCTGGTGGCATATTCCGACGCGTCGATGCAGGCGAGTATCCGGTCCATCAGATCGCCCCTATCATGGCGTCGCGGTCCGCGCCCGAGGTTTCGGTGAATTTACCGATCATGGCGGCGCTCGCCTCGTTCAGGCCGACGACCTCCACCTCCGCGCCCTCGCGGCGGAATTTCAGCACGACCTTGTCGAGCGCGCCGATGGCCGAGATGTCCCAGAAATGCGCGCGGGTCACGTCGATGCGCACGGTTTCGACAACTTCTCGGAAATCGAAGGCGGCGAGAAAGCGTTCCACCGATGCGAAGAAGACTTCGCCCCGCACGGTGTAAAGCCGGACGCCCGCTTCCGGCTGTGCGCTTTCCACGAAAAACAGCCGCCTGACTTTATTAGCAAAGAAGATGCCCGACAGCAGCACGCCCGCGCCGACGCCCTGTGCCAGATCGTGTGTCCAGACGGTGACGATAACGGTGACAAGCATCACCGCGCTCGAATGTTTCGGATTGACGGCGAGGTTGCGGATGCTGGTCCAGCTGAACGTGCCGATACTGACCATGATCATCACGGCGACGAGTGCGGGCATGGGGATCTGCGCGACCCAGGTGCCAAGCGCGACGATCAGGAACAGCAGAACAAGGCCCGCCGTCATGGTCGAAAGCCGTGTGTGACCGCCCGATTTCACGTTGATCACCGACTGCCCGATCATGGCGCAGCCGCCCATGCCGCCGAAGAAACCGGTGACGAAATTGGCGATGCCCTGTCCCTTCACCTCACGCTCCTTGTCGCTGGGCGTGTCGGTCAGGTCGTCGACGATCTGGGCGGTGAGAAGCGACTCCAGAAGGCCGACGGCGGCCATGGTGACGCTGTAAGGCAGAATGATGAGGAGGGTTTCGAGCGTCAGCGGCACCTGTGGCAATGCGAAGATCGGCAGCGTATCGGGCAGCTCGCCCATGTCGCCAACCGTCATGGTGGGGAGCGCGAAGTAAATGCTCAGCCCGCTTAGCACCAGGATCGCAACCAGCGGGCTGGGAATCGTTTTCGTGATGTAAGGAAACAGGTAGATGATCGCGAGCCCTCCCGCGACCATGGCATAGGTCGTGAAGGTGAAATTATCGCCAGTCAGCGCGGGCAGCTGGGCGATGAAGATCAGGATGGCGAGCGCGTTGACGAAGCCGGTGATGACACTGCGCGAAACGAACTGCATCAGCTGGTCGATCTTCAGGAAGCCGCCAATGCCCTGAATGACGCCCATCAGGATCGTCGCCGCGAACAGATATTCGACGCCGTGATCCCGGACCAGCGGCACGACGAGGACCGCGACGGCGGCGGTGGCGGCGGAAATCATGCCCGGACGCCCGCCGACCAGCGCGATGATGACGGCGATGGAGAAGCTGGCGTAAAGACCGACGCGAGGATCGACGCCCGCGATGATCGAAAAGCCAATCGCCTCCGGGATCAACGCCAGCGCGACGACGATCCCCGCCAGCACGTCGGCGCGAATATTGGAAAACCACTCACGGCGAAGCGCGCGCATGTCGAACATAGCATCTGACCTGTTGGAGTTGGCGCGCGGGACAGCGCGCCGGAGTTGCAAGCCGTATGCGCGAAGACCGGTAAAACTTCAACCCCGATGCTGCGGTGCAGCATTGCCCGGAGCGCTATCCCGGCCCCAGCCTGTTCTGGTCATCGACCAGCGTCAGCGATGCTTTTGCGGGCGGTTTCCAGCGCCACAGGACCATGTTGCTAGCGTCATCGGGCGCGCCAGCCGCAAAGCTCGGCACGATCATGGCCGCGAAGCCATCCCCGATCAGCGCCTCGGAAAGATCCTGCGTCGGAACCGCCTGTCTGCGGATCATCCGGCGGCGCCAGTCAGGATCGCCCAGCGCGTCCGCAGTCATATGATATTTGGCGAGCGCGGCGGCATCGCGGGCGTTGAATACGGGACGTATATCGGCCTTCAGCGCAACCAGCGTCGTCGGTTGCAATGTGCCAATCTGATTGGCCTCCCGAATGGCCGTGTGCGGATGCAGGGCGGCGTATATGGCGGGTCTGCCAACGCGGTTGAAACGTCCGCCGTAGCGCGCGGCCCCCTCACCCGAGAGCGGCGTCAGTGCGTATAGCGGATTAAGCGCACGGTAGAGCAGCCCCTCAAAGCGGACGCCGCTCACGCATAAATGCCCGCGTCCACGGCATCGACATAATCGAGGACATCGTCGGCATCGCCATCCAGCACCAGCTGCATGGCGGTGCGCCCACCGAAACCGGCCAAGGGCACGGACCGGTACCAGGCATAGGCGAGCAGCGCCGATCCGAAACGGGGTTCGACCTTGCTCAGCACCTCAACCATGTTGCGCAGGCGGCGCTGCGTCCGGTCGGAACCGATGCGGTCCTTGCGCTGGACCGCATCCTTGCCCAGACCCACGGATCGCGCCACTTCCTCGCTCGTCGTGCGCAACATGGCGGCAATCTTCTTTGGGGCGAAGATGCCCTGATCGGCATAAGAGGTGACGTCCATCTCAAACTCCATTCCGCATATATAGACGCTGCATAGCGTCAATATTTGCGTCAGGCAAGATCGTCGATCTTTCGCGCCAGCTCTACATCCTTCATCGACAGGCCATCGACGTCATGTGTCGTCAAGGCGATCTCGACCTTGTTGTAGACGTTGGACCATTCAGGATGATGGTCCGCCTTTTCCGCGTGAAGCGCCACGCGCGACATGAAACCGAACGCGGCGACGAAATCGTCGAATTTGAAACTCTTCTCGATGGCGTCCCGGTCCGCCGCAACGGCCCAGCCGTCGAGGTCGGGCAGCAGTTGCGTGCGCTCGGCCTGCGTCAATTTCTGCATCGTCTCTTCCTTATGTGAATATGACTATCTATCTGACAGCGCATGACCCCGCCTTATGGTTTCGCGCCCACCCTCGCCGATATCGAACGCCTGGCGCGCGCCGCCATCAGCGGCCTGCCCGACATGTTCCGGCAGCACCTCGATGGCGTCGTCCTGCGCATCCAGGATTTTCCCGACGAGGAGGTCGTGCGCGACATGGAACTGGACTCGCCCTTCGGCATCCTCGGCCTCTATCACGGCCACGAGGTCGGGCGGTCGGTCGAGGTTTCCGGCGCGCTGCCCGACAGCGTCTATCTCTACCGCCGCCCGCTCCTCGATTACTGGGCCGAGCATGAGGAGACGCTGGAGCATCTCGTCGCCCATGTCCTGATCCACGAAGTCGGCCATCATTTCGGCCTCAGCGACGAGGACATGCACGGGCTTGAGGATATGGTGGAGTGAATTTCTTAACTCCTCCGGGACTAGAACAAGCTGCTATTGTCAGAGGGAGAAGGACATGCTGGGGTTTCTGAAACCGAAGCCCGCACCGCAGGGGCCGGTCGAAATCGACCGTGACCGCGTCATCGAAAAACCCGCTGCCGACGTTTTCGCCCTGATCGACTGGACCAGCCCGAACAATGCCCAGCGCGCGCTCGGCAATCATGTCGAGCAGGTGTCGACATCTCCAGAACAGTTCCGCCTGACCCCGGTCTTTCTGCCCGGGCATGAGTTCGACATGACCGTGACGGCGAATATTCAGGGCCGAAAATATGCCTTTATGACTGAAATCACGCCCGGCATCGGCAACATGGTGAGGAGCCATGAAACCTACACATTGGAACCACTGGACGACCACAGCTGCCGCCTGCGCCTCAGGATGAATACGACCCTAAAAGACGGACTCGGCCTGAAAGCGCATGAGCATGAAGTCGCCCTCCTCTCGGCATCTGTGCACAACAATCTTTCCAAGCTGAAAGGCCATGCGGAAAAGGGTGTTGAAACGGTCCTTGCGATCGAGGACGCGCAGCGGCGCTGAAAAGGCACGAACCGGTTCAGCCCAAAGGCGAACACGACGGGTCCTAGGCCAGCAGGCTCTCCACCCACTCAGGCACGAGCGTGCCTGCGCAGCCATGCCGCGCTTCGTCAAAGATCGGTGTTCCTTCGCTGGGCTCCAGATTCAGTTCCAGCGTCGCCGCGCCGCAGG
>JBARZR010000132.1:0-4098 GCA_049650205.1 Pacificimonas sp.
TCATGGGTTTCGGGAATTGCGGTGGCGGCGGGTTTGCCGAAATGCTCCTCGGCCAGCGTCTCCAGCAACCGCTGCCGGGATTCCAGCCCGGCGGCGCGTTCCTCAACACTGCCGCGATAGCTGTTCACCGCGGCGGCGGTGCGAGCGACGCTTTCGGCTTTCGCGGTCATCGCCTGACGCTCCGCCGTCACTTCGGCCTGCGTCACGATCATCACGCCGGAAACCGCCAGCCACGCGATCAGCGCAAGCGATAGCGCGCCCGCACTCATCATCTGAAAGCGGCTGGACACCGTCAGGAATCGCATCTTTCCATTCGCCCGCATGTAGAATTCGCGGTCGGGAAAATAACGCCCAAATTGTTTTGTCAGTCGATCGAAAATGACGCGGCCCCACTCTTACAGACGATGTGCTACGGCCCCCCGCGCACATATACTCACCCGTCGTTGCTATAACCGGGGTTAACAAACAATCAATGGTTGCGATAGCGTGACGGCATTGGCGGCGAACCGTGCCGCATTGGCGGTCAGCCGACCCGCTCCTTCACATAGCTGCCCGGCGCATCTTCGATCGCCTTCAGTTTGGCCGCGCCTTTGCCCTTCCCCTTTCCGGGCGTCCGCGCGGGCACCTTCTTGCCGGACTGCGGTGCCAGCCATTCGATCCAGTCCGGCCACCAGCTGCCCTTAGTTTCTTTGGCTTGTTCCTGAAATTCGGCCAGCGTGTCCGGCAACTCGCCGTCCAGCGTCCAGTGCTGGTATTTTCCCGCGCTGGGCGGATTGACCACGCCCGCGATATGGCCGCTACCCGCCTGCACGAAGCGCGTCGGTCCCGACAGGTGTTTCGTCAGTTTCCAGACCGAGGGTAGCGGCGCGATATGGTCCTCCTTGCCCGCCTGGATATAGGCCGGGGTCTCGATCTTCGTCAGATCGATCGGCGTCCCGTCGACGACCACGCCGCCGGGCGTCGCCAGCTTGTTGTCGCGGTACAGATCCTTGAGATAATTCTGATGCCATTTGGCCGGCACATTGGTCGCGTCGCCATTCCAGAACAGCAGGTCGAAGGGGAAATAGTCCTTCCCCATCAGATAATTATTGACGACATAGTTCCAGATCAGGTCGTTGGAGCGCAGCATGTTGAACGTGGTCGCCATGGTGCGCCCGTCCAGATAGCCCCGCGTCTTCGACTGCTCGTCGGCCAGCATCAGCTCGCCATCGTCGATAAAAACATTCAGGTCGCCCGCATGTTCGAAATCGACCTGCGCGGTAAAGAAGGTCGCGGTCCGCACCTTCTCCGCCTCTCCGCGCTCGGCCATCAGCGCCAGCACGGCCGCCAGTGTGGTGCCCGCCACGCAATAGCCGATAGTATTGACAGCGGGCGCGCCCGTATCCGCCAGCACCTGATCGATCGCGGTCAGGAAGCCTTCCTTCACATAATGGTCCTGCTCGACATCGGCGGTGGTCTCGTCGGCATTCTTCCAGCTGACGACATAGACAGTCAGCCCCTGTTCCACGGCCCAGCGGATGAAGCTCTTCTCCGCCGTCAGGTCGAGAATGTAGAATTTGTTGATCCACGGCGGAAAAATCAGCAGCGGAATTTCATGCACCTCTTTCGTCGTCGGCGCGTACTGGATCAGCTGGAACAGGCGGTTCTGATAGACGACCTTGCCCGGCGTGATGGCGACGTTGACGCCGACCTCGAACGCATCCTCGTCCGTCATCCGCATGCGGCCATTTTCCAGGTCGTGCAGCAGATGCTCCGTGCCCTTCAGCAGATTCTCGCCGCGCGTTTCGATGGTACGCTGCAGGACGTCGGGGTTGGTCAGCGCATAGTTGGACGGCGACATCGCATCGACGAATTGCTGCGTGTAGAATTCCGCCTTCTTGCGCTGCTTCTCGTCCAGCCCGTCCATCGCCCCGACGCTGTCCATGATATAGCGGCTGGACAGCAGATAGGCCTGTTTGATGAAGGCGAAGGCAGGTACGCTTTCCCAAGCCTCGCTGGCAAAGCGCCGGTCGGGCTTGCCGCCCGTGTCCGCGTGCGCGGTGGACAGCATGTCACCGCCCAGGAAACCCTGCCACATGCGCGCGGCCTCCTGCACATAATCCATCTGCATCTGCGCCAGTTTCACCGGATCGGTCAGCTGACCCTTCATCATTCCTGACCACATGTCAGCCATGCCGAAAGGATCGGTGTTCATCGACAGCCGGGTTGGCATGTCCGCCGCCATCTTCTCGAAATCGGGCGCATCCTGTTTCGACCAGAACTCCAGCATCATCTGCTGCGCCTTTCCGGCGAGATAGGTCATGCGCTCGAACGTTTCGGCCGGATCCATATCGGCTGCATCTTTGCTGGTCTTCTCGGCCATCTTTTTCCCTGCTCCCCGGATTATCTCTCGCCAAGCGGATTCGCCCGCGTTTATAGGCGTTCGTTATCCGGACAATGCGCCCGGCGCACGAAGAGTTCAACGGGGTTCGCCAGTGACCGAAGACTTCTACCGCATCAAACGGCTGCCGCCCTATGTCTTTGCCGAGGTGAATGCGGCCAAGGCGGCGGCGCGGGCGCGGGGCGTGGATGTCATCGACCTTGGCATGGGCAATCCCGACACGCCGCCGCCAAAGGCCGTCATTGACAAGCTGGCGGAGGTCGCCGCCGATCCGAAGGCGCACCGCTATTCCGCCTCACGCGGGATCAAGGGGCTGCGGCAGGCGCAGGCGCGCTATTACCAGCGCCGCTTCGATGTGAAGCTGGACCCGGAAACCGAAATCTGCGTCACCTTGGGGTCGAAGGAGGGACTGGCCAACCTCGCCCAGGCCATCACCGCGCCGGGTGATGTGATCCTCAGCCCGAACCCCAGCTATCCGATCCACGCCTTCGGTTTCATCATCGCGGGCGCGACGATCCGCTCGATCCCGGTCAGCCCGGGCCCGGACTTTTTCAAGTCGCTCGAATACCAGATGCGCTACACTGTCCCGCGCCCCACCGGCATGGTCATCGGCTATCCGTCCAACCCGACAGCGGAAACGGTCGATCTCGAATTTTACCGTCAGGTCGTGGCCTTCGCGAAGGCGAACGACATCTGGGTCATCAGCGACCTCGCCTATGCGGAGATCTATTTCGACGGCAATCCGCCACCCTCCATCCTTGAAGTCGAGGGCGGGCGCGACGTCGCGGTCGAGTTCACCTCCATGTCGAAAACCTTTTCCATGGCGGGCTGGCGCATGGGCTTCGCCGTCGGCAACGAGCGGCTGATCGGCGCGCTCACCCGCGTCAAATCCTATCTGGATTATGGTGCGTTCACGCCCATCCAGGTCGCCGCCGTCGCCGCGCTCGACGGTCCCGAATCGGAAATCGAAACCCGCCGCGAGATGTACAAGCGCCGCCGCGATGTCCTCGTCGAAAGTTTCGGCCGCGCAGGCTGGGATCTGCCCGTCCCCAATGCCAGCATGTATATCTGGGCGCCCGTCCCCGACCGCGATGTCGACCTCGGCGCGCTCGGGTTCGCCAAGAAACTGATCGAGGAGGCGGGCGTCGCCGTCTCCCCCGGCGTCGGCTTCGGCGAAATGGGCGAGGCCTATGTCCGCATCGCCTTTGTTGAGAACGAACAGCGCATCCGCCAGGCCGCACGGCAGATCAGACCATTGTTTCAGTGAACGAGACCTCAATATGACCAATCCCCTTCGCATCGGAATCGTCGGCCTCGGCACCGTGGGCGCGGGCGTTGTCCAGCTCCTCACCGAAAACCGTGATCTGATCGCGGGCCGCGCGGGCCGCCCCATCGACATCGTCGCCGTCAACGCCCGTGACCGGGCGCGCGATCGCGGCATCGACCTCGGCCCATACCGTTGGCAGGACGACGCCAGCGCCATGACCGCCGCCGACGATATCGACGTGGTGGTGGAACTGATCGGCGGCGCGGACGGTTTTGCCGTTTCCCTGGCGCGGCAGGCGCTGGCGAATGGAAAGGGCTTCGTCACCGCCAACAAAGCCATGATCGCCCATCATGGCAGCGAGCTGGCGCAGGCCGCCGAAACGGCGAGCGTCCCCCTGAAATACGAAGCCGCCGTCGCGGGCGGGATTCCCGTTATCAAGGCGCTTGGCGGC
>JBARZR010000133.1:0-58411 GCA_049650205.1 Pacificimonas sp.
GGCTCGACGCCGTAAAAGGCGATGGTGATGAACAGAATCGTGTCGACGGTCTGGCTGAGGACGCCCGCGATCATGCCGCGCAGCCAGACGAACCGGCCCGATCCGGCGCTGCGCCGTTTGAGCGCTGCAAAGATCGAGACGTTGAGAAGCTGCGATACGCCATAGGCGATCATCCCCGCCAGCATCAGCCGCGCCGACTGGTTCAGAATCAGGCTGAAGGCGGCGCGCTTTTCCTCCTCCCAAAAGGGTGCCGGAGGCAAGGCCAGAACCAGCTGGATCAGCGCCATGGCGGCGATGAGCGGAATGAATCCGAAGATGACCAGCCGGTTCGCGGTCTTTTGCCCTGACGTTTCCGCCACGACGCTCGACATGACGACCAGCAGCAGGAATGCGAAAATCCCCGCCTCCACTGCCAAAGGGCCGAGCGCGACGAGCTTGTTGCCAAGCACGCCCGCGATACATGTCATACCGCCATAGAAGACGGAAATTACGAATAGCGAGCGGGATACCGCCGCGTCTGCGGGGGCATGTGGGTGGGTTGTCATGCGACAAGGTCGTAACGGGTTTGGCCCTGCGCGGAAAGACGGCCGATGGGCCGCGTCAATCTTTTGCCGGATTGAGCACGGTATCCGACGCGACGGGCAGCGTTTGCGGCTTGTCGGCGTTGAAGTGCAGCCCGCGGCTTTCCGGGCGTGCGCGGGCGGATTGGACGATCAGGTCGGCGACGGTGATGAGGTTCCTGAGTTCGATCAGGTCGGGGCTGACGCGGAAATTGCCGTAATATTCCCCGACCTCCGCCTTCAGCATGTCGATGCGGTGCGCGGCGCGCTCCAGTCGCTTGTCCGTGCGGACGATGCCGACATAATCCCACATGAAGCGGCGGATTTCGCGCCAGTTATGTTGCACGACGACTTCCTCGTCGGAGTCCGTGACCCGGCTCTCGTCCCAGGGCGCGATGGCGGGCGGCGCGGTCAAGTCGCCCGCACGGGCACGGATGTCGTGAGCAGCCGCTTCGCCGTAGACCAGGCATTCGAGGAGGCTGTTCGATGCCAGCCGGTTCGCGCCGTGCAGGCCGGACTGCGTGACTTCGCCCGCCGCATATAGCCCCGGCAGATCGGTGCGTCCGTTGCGTGCGACCATCACCCCGCCGCAGGTGTAATGCTGCGCCGGGACGACCGGGATCGGCTCCTTCGCCATGTCGATGCCAAGACCCGCCAGCTTCGCTCTTATGGTCGGAAAATGATGCTCGACGAAGGCTTCGCCCTCGTGGCTGATGTCGAGGTGGACATAGTCGAGGCCGAGGCGCTTGATTTCATGGTCGATGGCGCGTGCGACGATGTCGCGCGGCGCGAGTTCGGCGCGCTTGTCGAAGCGCGGCATGAACCGCTCGCCGCCGCCTTCGACGCCGGGCGGCAGTTTGAGGAGGCCGCCCTCGCCGCGCACCGCCTCGGTAATCAGGAAATTCTTGACCTCCAGATTATAGAGGCAGGTCGGGTGGAACTGCATGAATTCCATGTTCGACACACGGGAACCCGCCCGCCAGGCCATGGCGATACCGTCGCCCGTCGCGCCGCGCGGCGCGGTTGAGAACAGGTAGGTCCGCCCCGCGCCGCCGGTGGCGAGGACGGTTGCCCGCCCAACGATGGTGTCCACCGCCCTTGTGCGGCGGTTGAAGGCGTAGACGCCCCAGACGCGCCGTTCGTCATCGTCCGGATCCGGGCTATGCCGCCCGGTAACAAGGTCGATGGCGACCATGTCTGGCAGCAGGGTCAGATTGGGCTCGGCCCGCGCGGCCTTCTCCAGTGCCTCCTGCACCGACCAGCCTGTCGCGTCGTCGACATGTACGATCCGGCGCGCGCTGTGGCCGCCTTCGCGCGTCAGATGCCAGCGTTCGTTACCGTTCTCATCAGGATTGAAGGGAACGCCCAGCTCCGCCAGCCGCTCGATGGACTTCGGCGCGTTTTCGACGACGAATTCCACCGTGTCGCGGTTGTTGAGGCCAGCGCCCGCGATCATCGTGTCGCTGATATGCGATTCGAATGTATCGCCCGGCTCCAGCACCGCCGCGATGCCGCCCTGCGCCCAGGTCGTCGATCCGGCGTTGAGATCGCCCTTCGACAGGACGGCGACCTTCATATCCTTCGCCAGGTTCAAAGCGGCGGTCAGTCCCGCCGCGCCGGAGCCGATGACGACGACGTCGAAAATTTGCGGCTTACTTCCCATCGACCACGCCCTGCTGCGTCAGGTGCAGGAAGACATCTTCCAGATCGGCCTCGCGCGTCGACACATCGTCCACGGTCAACCCACGTTCGGACAACGCGCTCAGCAGTTGTCCCGCGCCAACTTCGCCGCGATCGTAGGTCAGCACCAGTTCGCGCGTGCCTTTCAATTCTGTTTTCAGAACCGGCAGACCTTCTGGCACCGCTGTCAGGTCTTCGCTGACCACCGCTATCAAAACCTTCTCCCGCGCGCTGTTCAGTAAGGTCGCCGTCTCGTCATTGGCGATGACTTGGCCGTGGTTGATGATGGCGATGCGGTCGCATAATTCTTCGGCCTCCTCCAGATAATGCGTCGTCAGCACCACCGTCGTGCCATTTGCGTGCATCTCACGCACATATTCCCACAGTTGCTGCCTCAGCTCGATATCGACGCCCGCCGTCGGCTCATCGAGAATCAATATTGGCGGATTGTGAACCAGCGCCTTCGCGATCAGCAGGCGTCTTTTCATTCCGCCCGACAGCGTGCGCGAATAGGCGTTGGCCTTATCGTCCAGGCGCAGCGCGCGCAGAATTTCCATGGAGCGCCGGTCCTTCGGCGCGATGCCATACATGCCCGCCTGCAGTTCCAGCGCCTCTAATGGCGTGAAAAAGGCGTCGAACAGCACCTCCTGCGGTACGATGCCGATGGCCCGCTTGGCGTTGCGCGTCTGCGTATCGATGTCGAAGCCCCAGATCGACGCGCTGCCCGCCGTCTTGTTTACCAGTCCAGCGAGGATGTTGATGAGCGTCGATTTTCCCGCGCCATTGGGGCCGAGCAGCCCGAAAATCTGCCCGCGCGGCACGTCGAAACTGATGCCCTTCAGGGCACGTTTGCCGTTGGCGTACACTTTCTCGACGTCGCGGATTTCGATGGCGGCCTGAGAGGGGGATGCTGTCATATGCGGGGCGTTACGCCAGCATTCCCCTCCCTGCAAGGGAGGGGCTAGGGGAGGGTGGCGATGGCGCAGCCGAGCTTTGGCGCGATGATGGCATGGATACTAAAATTCAAAGATGTTTCCCTGCTTTGACATCGCCGCTCGCCGCTTCCGCGTCTCGCAACCCTCCCGTGAAGAGCTAATCGCTCTTCACCCCCTACCTGCAAGCAGGGAGGGGAGCTTGCTTTACGCCGCCTGCAGCATCTTGGCGATCTCTTCCGGCGGCAGGTTGGTCGCTTCCTTGTCGATTTCGCCGATCAGCTTCTGTTCGACCGAAACATGATAGTGTTTGCGGATCTCGCCCAGTGTGTTGGGCGGCGCGATGACGACCAGCTGCTCGAACTTGTTCGCATGGGCGCGCTTGTAAAGGATATCCGCGGCGTCCGCGGCGAAGCGGTCCTCGGCCAGCTGATGAAAATCCGTGTCGTCATAGGCGTAGGTGCGCGCGCCGGTGGATTCCGACTGGCGACCGCGCTTGTTGGCCGACTGTTCGGCGTCCGACGGATTGTCCTGCTTTTCCTTTCGGATGACCTGCAGGTCGGGATATTTTTCGTCGCCTTCGTTGACGAACAGCAGCAGTTTTTCGCCGTCGACAACGCAGATTTCGGTCTTGTGGGGAATGTCCAAGGGGGTGTCTCCTGATCGGTTGTTATAATCACTCAACGGCGCAGGCGCTTGGCGGTTGCACGGGACTGTCATCGACGGCAAAACGCCCGCTATGCATGACATCAAGACGATCCGCGACGACCCCACCGCTTTCGACCGCGCGCTGAAACGGCGCGGCGTGGAGCCGGTCGCGCCCGGCCTCGTCGCGACCGATGCGCAACTGCGGCAGGTGCAGACGGAGCTGCAGGCGGCGCTGGCGCGGCGCAACGAAGCCTCGAAATTGATCGGCCGCGCCATGGGGCAGGGCGACAAGGACGAGGCCGGAAGGCTGAAAACGGAGGTGGGCGAGCTGAAGGCGCATGTGCCTGAACTTGAGGAACGCGAGCGGACACTGAAGGCTGAGCTGACGGATGCGCTGGCGGCGCTACCCAATCTGCCCGATGACGACGTTCCGGACGGGCTGACCGAAGATGAGAATGTCGAACAGGCTATCTGGGGCGAGAAACCGGTCTTCGATTTTGCGCCTAGGGAACATGACGAGATCGGCGCGCCGCTGGGCCTCGATTTCGAGGCGGCGGCGGCGATGTCGGGCGCGCGCTTCGCGGTGTTGCGCGGGCAGGTGGCGCGCCTGCATCGCGCGCTTGGTCAGTGGATGCTGGACGTGCAGACGGCGGAGGCGGGCTATACCGAAGTCGCGCCGCCTCTTCTCGTGCGCGACGAGGCGATGTTCGGTACGGGCCAGCTGCCGAAATTCGCCAAGGACAGTTTCCACACCGATGACGATCGCTGGTTGATCCCGACCTCCGAAGTTCCGCTGGCCAACCTCGTGCGTGAGCAGATCGTCGATGCGGACACCCTGCCGCTGCGCTTCGCCGCGCTGACGCCGTGCTTCCGGTCTGAAGCCGGCTCGGCGGGCCGCGATACCAGGGGCATGATTCGCCAGCACCAGTTCGATAAGGTCGAACTTGTGTCGGTCGTCGCCCCAGACCAGTCGGACGCGGAACTGGAGCGCACGACGCGCGCGGCGGAAACGATCCTGGAGCGGCTCGGCCTGCATTACCGGCGCATGCTGCTCTGCGCGGGCGACATGGGCTTCGGGTCGCGCAAGACCTATGATCTGGAGGTCTGGCTGCCGGGGCAAGGGGCCTATCGCGAGATTTCCAGCTGTTCCGACATGGGTGACTTCCAGGCTCGCCGCATGAACGCCCGCACCCGCGCCGAGGGTGAAAAGAAAACGCAGTTCGTGCATACGCTGAATGGCTCGGGACTGGCCGTGGGCCGGACACTGGTCGCCGTGCTGGAGAATTACCAGCGGGCGGACGGGTCGGTCGCGGTGCCGGAAGTGCTGCATCCCTATATGGGCGGCGTGACGGAACTGGTGGCGGGTTAATTCCTATTTCAATACCGTCATCCCGCCGCAGGGCGGGATCCAGTCCCCATGTTCGAAAATGAGCGATGCTGAGGGTTTGGGACTGGATACCGGCCTTCGCCGGTATGACGAATCTGGTTGAGGCCGCGCCTATTTAGGCCGCGTTGCCATCAGGCCGATGCTCTTCATCGTCATCACCGGCTCATCATCCTGATTGAACACCGTCGCGGTCGAGTGGATCGAGCCCATTTCCGGACGCGAGCGCGACGGTCGCACCTCGGTCAGTTCCGTCTCCACCCGCAACGTGTCACCCGGATATACCGGTTTCAGCCAGCGCAGTTCGTCCAGACCCGGCGAACCAAGCCCGGCATTTTCGGAATGCTTCATATTCTCGACCATCATCACCATGGTCATCGCGCATGTATGCCAGCCCGACGCCGACAGCCGCCCGAAATGCGTCTTAGCGGCGGCTTCGTCGTCGAGGTGGAAAGACTGCGGATCGTATTTCGAGGCGAAGTCGATGACCTCCTCGCGGGTCACTGCGTAGCTACCAAAGCTGGCGGTTTCGCCGATGACCATGTCTTCCAGATATTTCATGGAGGGAGAATAACTGGAAACTTGTCCGAATGCTTCCTCACCCTTGGGGGAGGATGGGGTAGTTACACATTGAACCGGAAGTGCATGACGTCGCCGTCCTTCACCATATACTCCTTGCCTTCCAGGCGTAGTTTTCCGGCTTCCTTCGCGCCCGCTTCGCCGCCCGCCGCGACGAAGTCGTCATAGGCGGTGGTTTCGGCGCGGATGAAGCCTTTTTCGAAATCGGTATGGATCTCGCCCGCCGCATTGGGCGCGGTCGCGCCCTTTGGCGTGGTCCAGGCGCGGGCCTCCTTCGGGCCGACGGTGAAGAAGGTGATGAGGTCGAGGAGGCTGTAGCCCGCGCGGATGATGCGGGTCAGGCCGGTTTCGGACAGGCCGAGATCGGACAGGAATTCGGGGCGGTCGGCGGCGTCCATCTGGCTGATTTCGGCCTCGATGGCGGCGGAGATGACGACGCTGAGCGCGCCTTCCGATTCGGCCTTTTTCGCCACGGCTTCGGAGTGGGCGTTGCCGGTCGCGGCCTCGTCCTCTCCGACATTGCAGACATAAAGCACGGGCTTCGCGGTCAGCAGCTGTGCCTGTTTCAGGACGCGGGCTTCTTCGGTATCCTTCGGTTCGGTGAGGCGCGCGGGCTTGCCATCCAGCAGCAGCTTCAGTGCCTGTCCCAGCACGCTGGCCTGCACCTTGGCTTCCTTGTCGCCCTGCGCGGCCTTTTTCTCGGCGGCGGGGACGCGGCGTTCCAGCGATTCGACGTCGGCCAGCATCAACTCGGTCTCGACGACTTCGGCATCGGCAACCGGATCGACATGGTCGTCGACATGCGTGATGTCGTCATCCTCAAAACAGCGCAGCACATGCACGATGGCATCGACCTCGCGGATGTTGGCGAGGAACTGGTTGCCGAGACCCTCACCCGATGACGCGCCCTTCACCAGCCCCGCGATATCGACGAACGCCAGCTGCGTCGGGATGATCTTCGCGGATTTGGCGATGTCCGCCAGCGTGTCGAGGCGCGGATCGGGCACGCCGACCTGGCCGACATTTGGCTCGATCGTGCAAAAGGGAAAATTCGCCGCCTGCGCCGCCTGCGTCTCAGTGAGCGCGTTGAACAGGGTGGACTTGCCGACATTGGGCAGTCCGACGATACCGCATTTGAAACCCATTTAACCGTCCTCTTTGAGGCGCCAGGGCGGAAACCGCCGATCCTCGCCGCCGTGGAAAATACAAATCTGATTGCCTGCCGGATCATGTAAGCGCGCCTCGCGCCAGCGCCAGCTTTGATCTTCGGCATCAGTGGTGATGTCCAAGCCCGCAGTCCTTATCCGTTCAATTTCCGCATCGACGTCATCGACCTCGAAGTAAACGACGGTCGATGCGCTCTCGATCTTGTCCACATGATGAACCGAAAAAGTCTCGCCTGTTGGCGTTTCAAAGCGCGCATAGCTTGGTGGAGAATCGACGATCTGCTCCAGACCCAGCGCGATGTAGAACGCGACCGACGCCGCATAGTCGGTGCAGCCCACTGTGACTTGATTCAGCCTCATGGCCGCATCCTCAGCGCGATATCCGACAGGAAGCGCGGTTCGTTGCCTTCGGCCAGCCAGTGCGCTTCCGACGCAATCGCACCGAGAAGATGCGCCAGGTCGTCCATCTCCGCCTTGGCGAAATTGCCGAGAACGTGGCTGGTGACGCGGTCCTTGTGGCCCGGATGATCGATGCCAATACGGATGCGGCGGAAGTCCTCGCCGATATGCTGGATGGCGCTGCGGATGCCGTTATGGCCCGCCGCGCCGCCGCCCTGTTTCACTTTCACCTTGAACGCGGCCAGATCGAGCTCGTCGTAGAAAACAGTCACATCGGCGGGGGTCAATTTATAGAAGCGCATGGCCTCACCGATGGACTGGCCGCTCTTGTTCATGAACGTCTGCGGTTTCAGCAGGATGACCCTCTCACCGCCCAGCCGACCGGCGCTGACAAGGCCGGAAAATCTTTTCGTCCATGGGCCGAAGCCATGCATCTCGGCCATGGCGTCGACCGCCATGAAACCGATATTGTGCCGGTGCAGCGCATATTGCGCGCCCGGATTGCCGAGGCCTGCGAAGATCAGCATGACGGTTCCCCTCTCCCACCAAAAGAGATGAAGAGGGGAACGCCTGTCTTAGCTGCCGCCTTCGTCGCGGTTGGTGGACTTGTCTTTCTTTCCGTCCATGTCGTCCGCGTCGATGTTGGCGTCCTGTTCGGTGGTTGGAACTTCGTCCGCACCGACCTCTTCGCCGTCTTCCTCTTCCTCATCGTCCTGCGACTTGAGCGCGGACGGGCTGACGATGGTGGCGACGGTAAAGTCGTGATCCTCGAAATCGACCTCGACACCATCGGGCAGCTCGACCTCGCTGATGTGGATCGAATCGCCGATTTCCAGACCGGCGAGCGAGGCGACCAGCTCGGACGGGATTTTCGACGGAATACAGGAGACCTCGATCTCGTGACGCACGACATTGAGCACGCCGCCGCGGGTCAGACCCGGCGAGTCTTCCTCGTCGATGAAGTGCATAGGAATTTCGACTTCGATCTTCTGACCCTTCTTCAGGCGCAGGAAATCGACATGAAGCGGCCGCTCCGTGACGGGGTGGAACTGAACATCCTTCGGCAGGGTGCGGTGGCTGTCGCCACCCTCGACCTCGACTTCGACGACGCTGTTCAGCATCTGTCCGGTCGACAGCATCTTACGCAGAGCCTTTTCCTCGACATGGACGCTGATCGCATCCTTGCTATCGCCGTAAATTACCGCGGGGACACGCCCCTCACGCCGGATCGCGCGGGAGGCTCCCTTGCCCGCCTTGTCGCGCACCTGCGCCGCGATGGTCATCGCTTCGCTCATCTTGCTTCTCCAAACACAAAAAGCCCCGCTCGAACACAGCCCTCCAGGGTGGCGGTGTCGCGGGGTCGATCCCCAATAGGCGGGAAGGCGCGATTCTGCAAGGCGGCAGATTCGGGCACACATACCTCATATTGGTGAGACGGCAGATTTTACATGTGTCGGAGGATTTTACTCTTGCAATGGGTCAAAATCAGATCGGTAAATAGAAAATGTTTCCATAACCGAACGATATGTGAACTGGCACGGGAGTTGCCTTGACCTGACCGGTGTCCTTGTTGCGTTTTCGGACCGAACAGAAAAGCAAACAGGGAAGAGAACATGACGAAGTATCTGCTATCCGCCGCGTTGATCGCCATGACCGTGGCACCCGTTTCCGCGACAATCCTTACCTTCGACGATGACGACGGTGTCGCCAATGCTGAAGCCATCTCGCAGGCCTATGGCGACAATGTTTCCGCTGGCAGCACTTCCGAAGGAAATTATGGTGTCGGCGCTGAAGGATTCACGCCGAATGTCACTGTGTCCTACGGTCAAGGCGCGGAACTTCCGCTCCTCTGGACAACGGGGTACAACGAGCTCACCAATGTCCTCTATGTCGAGCCGGACGGCATTACGACCTTCACGCTGAATTTCGTCGCGGACACGGGATTTGTCGTTGACCTGTTCGACTTCGACCTTGGTAATTTCGGCGGGGCCGTGACCCTGCAGAATGTGCAGGTTTTCGGAGATGACGGGACGGAGCTCTATGCAAGCGGACCGGTGATGGTCCCGGGGGCGGGCGGCAGCAGCATTTCCTTCGCACCGAATGTTTCGTCTTCATCCCTTACCCTGTTTCTCGACCTTACGGGCTTGGGCGGAAACAGCGACAATATGGGTCTCGACAACATTCGCTTCGGCCAGGCGGCGGACCTTCTGCCCGAACCCGTCCCCGCGCCTGCTGGCCTTGGCCTGCTTGGACTGGCTATCCTTGGCCTGGCAGGACTTCGCCGCATCCACGGCTGATCGACCGAAATCCGGATTGGAAAGCGCGTCCCGGCTCCGGCCGGGGCGCCTTTTTTGCGTGCGCCGTAACTTGTGCGATTGACTCCCGCCGACACGCCCCGCAAAGCCGTTTCCAGCCGTCGGGGTCCTCCCCGGCATCCCGTGCGGGAGAGGTGGTGACTGCTGGCAGGACACCGCCGCCGAAGGAGCAAGCCTTCCCCCGGAATCTCTCAGGCGAATGGACCGCTTGGGATGCAGTAGCGGCGCTCTGGAAAAGGAACCTCGCCTTTCGGCGTCGATTCCTACCGACGGGGTAAGCGCGGAGTTCGCGTGAAACTCTCAGGTCCCATGACAGAGGGGGAACGGGTGCGCGCCGATCCTGGTTCTCGCGCCCTTGTGCTCTTGCGATGGGATGATGATGGCCAGTAACGATACCGAAATCCAGACACTGCCGCTTGATGCGCTGCACCGCGAGCTCGGCGCGAAGATGGTGCCGTTCGCGGGCTATTCCATGCCAGTCCAGTACGCCGACGGCATCATGGCCGAGCACCTGTGGACGCGCAAACATGCCGGGTTGTTCGACGTTTCGCACATGGGCCAGCTGGAGGTGCGTGGCAAAAACGCGGCGAAGGCGCTGGAGGAGATCATGCCCGGCGACTTCATTGGCCTGAAGGAAGGGCGTCTGCGCTATTCCATGCTGCTGGACGAAAATGGCGGCGTGCTCGACGACCTGATGGTGACGCGGCGCGCGGATCATTTCTACATTGTCGTCAACGGCGCTGTGAAGGGCGCGGACATTGCCTATATGAACCGCCATCTGCCGCAGGAGATTTCCCTGACCGAGCGCGCCGATCTTGCGCTGATCGCGTTGCAGGGTCCGAAGGCGGCGGACGTGCTGGAACGGCTGGGCGCGGAGGTCGGGCTGATCACCTTCATGCGCGGATCGGAAGTGCGCCTGCGCGGTGCGGAACTGTGGATCAGCCGCTCGGGCTATACCGGCGAGGATGGGTTCGAGATTTCGCTGCCCGCGTCAAAGGCGGCCGGGTTCGTGAAACTGCTCCTGAAAGACAAGGACGTGAAACCCATCGGCCTCGGCGCGCGCGATTCGCTGCGTCTGGAGGCGGGTTTGCCGCTTTACGGTCACGACCTGCACCCAATGTCGACGCCGGTTGAGGCGGGGCTGACGTTCGCCGTCTCCAAGCGGCGCAAGATGGAGGGCGGTTTCGCCGGCTTCGACCGTATCGACCGGCAGATCAAGGACGGCACCAAGGTACGCCGGGTCGGGCTGCTGCTGGAAGGCAAGCGCCCAGCGCGGGAGGGTGCGGCTGTGTTTGCGGGTGATATGAAGACGGGTGTGCTGACATCGGGCGGCTTTGCTCCCAGCGTCGATGCACCCATCGCCATGGCTTATGTGGGCGCGGACCACGCCGCCGACGGCACGAAGCTGGAGATCGAGGTGCGCGGAAGACGGCTCGCGGCGACGGTCGTTCCCATGCCCTTCGTGCCGCATAAATATGTACGTTAAGAGGGAGATGAGCAGATGAGCACCTATTTCACCGAGGACCATGAATGGATTCAGGTCGAGGGCGACACCGGCATCGTCGGCATCACCGACTATGCGCAGGGCCAGCTGGGCGATGTCGTGTATGTCGAGCTTCCCGAAGTCGGCAAGTCCATCGACAAAGGCAGCGAGGCTGCCGTCGTCGAATCCGTCAAAGCTGCATCCGAAGTCTATGCGCCCGCGTCCGGCGAAGTGATGGAAGCGAACAGTGCGCTGGAGGATGAGCCCGCGCTTGTGAATTCCTCGCCCGAAGAGAGTGGCTGGTTCGTGAAACTAGCCTTGTCGGACAAGACGGAGCTGGAAGAGCTGATGGACGAAAAGGCATATAAGGCGTTCGTCGCGGAGCTTTAGACCCATGAGCGCAACCGCAGCCAACCAGTGGGATGCCGATGCCTATGCCAGGGACGCGGCCTTCGTCCCGGCGCTTGGCAACGCTGTCCTGAATTTGCTGGCGCCGAAATCCGGCGAGCGCATCCTCGACCTCGGTTGCGGCGATGGTGTGCTGACGGAGAAGCTGGTGGCGGCGGGCGCGAACGTGCATGGCATCGATTTCGATGCGGGCATGGTCTCGGTGGCGCAGGGCAAGGGCCTCTCCGCCGAGGTCATGGACGGGCAGGCGCTAACGTTCGAAGGCGAATATGATGCCGTTTTTTCAAACGCAGCCCTGCACTGGATGCCGGATCATCCCGCTGTCTTCTCGGGCGTCCACCGCGCATTGAAACCGGCCGGGCGGTTCGTGCTGGAATGCGGCGGTTTCGGCAACCTTGCCGCCATGCGCACGGCCTTGCGCGCCGTACTTTCCAGGCGCGGTCTGAAATCGCCCGATGTGCAGGTCTATCCGACCGCCGATGCGGCATCGCGCCAGCTTGAGGCGGCGGGCTTCGACGTGGAGACATGCGGTATCATTCCCCGTCCGACGCCGCTGGCGTCCGGCATGGCGGCGTGGTTCCAGACGTTCCGGCACGGCTTTCTGCCGGAAGATCACAGAGACGACATCGTCGCCGAGGCGGTGGACCTGCTCCGCCCCTCACTTTGCGACGGCGAAGGCAAATGGGTCGCCGATTATGTGCGGCTAAGGTTCAAGGCAGTGAAAAAGGGCTGACATGCGTTACCTTCCCCTGACTCAGGACGACCGGCAGCAAATGCTGTCCGCCATTGGCGCGGCCGATATCGACGCGCTGTTCGCCGATGTGCCGAAGGAGGCGCGGCTTGACGGCCCGGTGCGCGA
This sequence comes from Pacificimonas sp., assembly GCA_049650205.1. Classification (GTDB taxonomy): domain Bacteria; phylum Pseudomonadota; class Alphaproteobacteria; order Sphingomonadales; family Sphingomonadaceae; genus Pacificimonas. Next base: position 12,414 of record JBARZR010000133.1, read on the forward strand.
TCTGCCGATGCACGCCAGCGAAATGGCGGTCGAGCGCGATCTGGGCCGCATGGCGCGAAAGAACCTGACCGCGTCGGACGCGCCCTTCTTCCTCGGTTGCGGCGCCTACAAGCACCACGTTCCCGCCAGCGTCGATCATCTGATCCAGCGCGGTGAGTTTCTGACCAGCTACACCCCCTATCAGCCGGAAATCGCGCAGGGGACGTTGCAATATCTGTTCGAATTCCAGACGCAGGTGGCACGTTTGACCGGCATGGATGTCGCCAATGCGTCGATGTACGACGGCTCGACCGCGTGCGTGGAAGCGATCTTCATGGCGCGGCGCGTGACCAGGCGGAAACGTGCGCTGATCTCCGGTGGTGTGCATCCACATTATGCGGAAGTTGCGAAAACGCTGACGCATTTTACCGACGATGTGGTGGAGGTGCACGCGCCGTTCCTGAGGCACGGCGCGCCGGGCGACGATCTGGATGCGCTGATGGCCGCCATCGACAAGGACACCAGCTGCGTCGTCGTGCAGAACCCGAACCTGTTTGGTCATGTCGCCGACCTGTCGCCCCTGGCCGCCAGATGCCACGAGCACGGCGCGTTACTGATCGCGGTCGTCACGGAAATCGTCTCGCTTGGTGCAATTAACCCGCCGGGCGAGATGGGCGCGGATATCGTCGTCGGCGAGGGGCAGTCGATCGGCGGCGGGCTCAATTTCGGCGGTCCGTATCTGGGCCTTTTCGCATGCAACCAGAAGCATGTGCGGCAGATGCCCGGACGCCTGTGCGGCGAGACGGTGGACGCGGCGGGCAAGCGCGGCTTCGTCCTGACGCTCTCCACCCGCGAACAGCACATCCGCCGCGAGAAGGCGACATCGAATATTTGCACCAATTCGGGTCTGATGGCGCTGGCCTTTACTATCCACATGAGCCTGCTGGGCGAGGCGGGCATCCGCAAGCTGGCCGCGCTCAATCACGCGCGTGCGGGCCAAGTCGCCGACCGGCTGGCGAAGCTGGACGGCGTGACGCTGCTCAATGATGCGTTTTTCAATGAATTCACGCTGAAACTGGACCGCCCCGCGCGTCCGGTCGTTCGCCAGCTGGCGGATGGCGGCGTGTTGGGCGGTGTCGCGCTGGGGCGGCTCTACGCCGACGATGGTGATATCGAGAATTGCGTGACGCTGGCCGTGACGGAGACCGCGACGGACGACGACGTCGACGCGCTGGTTGCCGCTTATGAAGGAGCGCTGTCGTGATGCTTGCGGCGCTTCCCACAAAAGACCGTCATCCTGAAGTCGCTTCAGGATCTCCTGGCGAATTGCACACTATGCTGCGTCCGCGCCTCTCTTCCCACGAAGTCCTGAAACGAGTTCAGGATGACGGGTTTTATGCAAGCGCCGCGCCTTATATTTCAGGAGCCTTCCCATGCTGAACACCGGACGCGACACGAGCCCCGGCATGATTTCCGCAGACGCGCCGGAAACCTTCACCGGCAACCGCGCGCTGCTTCTCGACGAGGCGCTGATATTCGATATCGGGACGACCGAAACCACCGGCGTCGATCTGCCGGACGTGCCGCACGCTCCCAGCCGTCTCGGCGGCCTCGAGCGCAACCGCGACATCGGTTTGCCCGGCCTCGCCGAGCCCGAAGTTGTGCGCCACTACACTCGCCTCAGCCGCATGAACTACGCGATCGACATGGGCTTGTTCCCGCTCGGCAGCTGCACGATGAAGCACAATCCGCGCCTCAATGAGAAGGTGGCGCGCCTGCCCGGTTTCGCCGACATCCACCCGCTGCAGCCCGTCGCTTCGGTGCAAGGCGCGCTCGAACTCATCGACGAACTGGCGCACTGGCTGAAAACGTTGTGCGGTATGCCCGAAGTCGCCATGAGTCCGAAGGCGGGCGCGCATGGCGAATTGTGCGGGATGCTCGCCATTCGTGCCGCGCACGAAGCCAATGGTGATGCGCGCAAACGCGTTCTCGTGCCGGAGTCCGCGCATGGCACAAACCCGGCGACGGCGGCCTTCTGCGGTTATGATGTGGACTCGATCCCGGCCACCCCTGAAGGCCGCGTTGACCTCGCCGCATTGAAGGAAAAGCTCGGTCCCGACGTCGCGGGCGTGATGATCACCAACCCCAACACCTGCGGGCTGTTCGAATCCGAACTGAAGGACATCAGCGATGCGGTCCACGCAGCGGGCGGCTATGTCTATTGCGACGGCGCGAATTTCAACGCCATCGTGGGGAAGGTGCGGCCCGGCGACCTGGGTGTCGATGCCATGCACATCAATCTGCACAAGACCTTTTCCACCCCGCATGGCGGCGGTGGTCCAGGCTCCGGTCCCGTTGTGTTCTCCGCCGCGCTCGCGCCCTATGCGCCGCTGCCTTTCGTGCGGAAGGGCGAGAACGGCTACGACCTGATCGAGGAAGAGCAGGTCGCGGCGGGCGCGCATAGCGGCAGCTTCGGCCGCATGGTCGCCTTCCACGGCCAGATGGGCATGTTCGTCCGCGCGCTCAGCTATATGAAGTCGCATGGCGCGGATGGCCTGCGTCAGGTCGCCGAAGACGCTGTTCTCAACGCAAACTATATCCTGCGGCAGCTGGAGGACGACATGACCGCGCCTTTCGCCGCGTCCGGTCCGTGTATGCACGAGGCGCTGTTCTCGGACGAATGGCTGGACGATACCGGCGTCACGACGCTCGATGTCGCGAAGGCCATGATCGACGAGGGTTATCACCCCATGACCATGTATTTCCCGCTGGTTGTCCACGGCGCGATGCTGGTGGAGCCGACCGAAACGGAATCGAAGGCGGGCCTCGATGCGTTCATCGATATGATGCGCGGGCTGGCACGGGCGGCGAAGGCTGGTGATGTATCCCGCTTCAAGGAGGCGCCCTTTTACGCTCCGCTCCGCCGCCTCGACGAGACGGCGGCGGCCCGCAAACCGCGCCTTGCCTGGAGCGAGCCGGAGGTGGCCGAGGCCGCGCAATAGCGCTGTTCTTTCCGTGTCAGGGAAGAGCGGCTAGGTTGTCCGCCTGATTTGGGGAGGCCATCATGGACGAGTTCATCCGCATTTTCTTCACGCCCTGGGGCTGGCTCGGCCTCGGTGTCGTGTTGCTGGTCATGGAGGCCGTGCTGCCCGGCGCGTTCATGCTATGGTTGGGCCTCGCCGCTCTGGGGACCGGCATTTTGACGCTGGTGACGGGAATCAGCCTGCCCGTTCAGCTGGTTGCGTTCGCCGTCTTCGCCTTCGTTTCCGTGCTGGTCGGCCGCCGCTATTTCCAGCAGAATCCCGGTGTTCGCTCCCATACCGAAGTCAACGAGCCTGGTGGGCGGCACGTAGGCCGCATCCTGACCGTCGTCGAGCCGATCAGTGGCGGTCGTGGCCGGGTCAAGCTGAACGACAGCCCCTGGATCGCCGAGGGTCCCGATGCGGCACTGGGTACAAAGGTGCGGGTCGTCGCTGTCGATGGGGCGGTGCTCACGGTGGAGCCTGCATAGAAAACCGTATTTGTAACCCCGACCCGCTCCGGTTACGAACCTTGGTTCATGGACGCGCCTGCCCCCTTCACCGATCCCGTGACGACCGCGAAGGGAGAGCCGCGCGCCTCGGTGCGCTTCAATGGGCTGGAAACCCTGTGGCTGAACACCGGGACATTGTGCAATCTGGCGTGCGATCATTGCTATATCGAAAGCTCGCCCAAGAACGACCGACTGGTCTATCTGAGCCGCGCGGACGTGCGGGCGACGCTGGACGAGATTGCGGCTGACAGGCATCCGGTTAAGGAAATCGGCATCACGGGCGGCGAGCCGTTTATGAATCCCGACATCGACGACATCATGCGCGACTGTCTGGCGGCAGATGTCGAGCTGCTGGTTCTCACGAACGCGATGACACCAATGCGCCACCACCGCGCTGCGCTGAAAGGCATGAAATCGGACCGGCTGACCCTGCGCGTCAGTCTGGATCACTATGATGAAGCGCGGCACGAAGAGGAGCGCGGCCCGCGCAGCTTCCGTCCCGCCATCGACGGGCTGAAATGGCTGTCGGATGAAGGCTTCCGAATTGCCGTCGCTGGTCGCACATTATGGGGCGATGAAGAGGCGGCGATGCGGGCGGGCTATGCGGACCTGTTCGCGCGAGAAGAAATTGCCATCGACGCGAATGACCCGGACCTGCTCGTGCTGTTTCCGGAGATGGACGACGACCGCGCCGTTCCCGAAATCACGACGGCGTGCTGGCAGATACTGGGCAAGAACCCGGACGATCTGATGTGCGCCAGCCAGCGGATGCTGGTTCACCGCAAGGGGGCGGACCGCGCGACGCTCGCGGCCTGCACGCTGCTCCCTTATGATCCGCAATTCGACCTTGGCCCGACGATTGCGGGCGCGTCCGGCGAGGTGCCGCTCAACCACCGCTGGTGCGCGCAGTTCTGCGTGCTGGGCGGTGGCAGCTGTGGATAAACCGATTCGGCGTCCCCATCCGCGAATCGCCAAGAGGGTTTCGCCATGCTATCGATAGTCTGCTGATCCGTATCCCAGTGTTGCGTTTGCGTATTTCATTCCGATGATGACCTGCGGGAGAAACAGGGACAATGGCGAGGCAGTTCACGCACATCATGATCTTGGCCGCCGCGGCGTTGCTGTCGGCGTGCGGCGGCAATCGCCTGTCCGTCGAACAGGCCGGCCGGACGGCAGTGCTTGCCACCGAAATCGGCGCGCAGACGGGCGCGATATTGTCCGAAGCGCGGGCGCGGCGCGAGGAGGCGTTTCACAATCTTGTCGCCAGCGATCCCAGCTGCGATCCCGTTACGCCGCTCTACATTTTCGTACCGACCGGCCCGCCCGTGATTCCGGAAGATGGCGAGCCAGCAGTAACGCCGCCCCTCTGCGCGCCCAGCGCGACGGCAAGCTGGACGTCTGACACCGATCCACCAGTTCTCTACCGTTCGCGAGATCTGGAGTTCCCGCTGATCACGGATCTGGCAGTCGAGCCGACGGTGAAACTGGCCGCGGCGGTCGCGGCCTATGGCGGCGCGCTGGCGGATATCGCCGAGACGCCGGAAGTGGATATCACCGGGGATATCGACACGGCGCTCGGTCTGGCGAATGACGCGCTCACCCTCGCCGAGGGCCTGGGCGCGAGCGGCGCGGCGGAGATAGTGGTCCTGTCCGGCGAGCAGCGGCAAACGGCCACGACCCTTGTCAATTTTCTGCTGCAGCTGCGGCAGGAGGCGCGGCAGGTCGAGAAGATCAAGGAACTGGTGCGGCGTGACGGCGCGGCGGTCGAGGAAGCGCTGGCTTCACTGGGGCGGCAGATCGAACTGTGGAACGGCATCGTCGCGCGCGGCTATGCGGGCATGTCGGCGACGGCATTGCGGCGGGCCTATGGCGGGTTGAAACGGACGAGCGATTTTGGCGAGCGCAAGGCGTTCCTGGCGCTGATCGCGGACGCGGAAGGGGCGAAGGCGCGCGCCGATATTGCCAGCGGGCGCTTCAGGACGGCGCTGGCCGACATGTCCGTCAGCCATGTGGAACTCAAACAGATAGTGTTCGACGCCCCGACAGTGGAACAGCGGCGGCGTATCGCGCAGATCAATCGCGGGCGGTTGCGACAGGGGCTGACCCTGATTGGCAAGGCCGTCGCAAGCTGGAAGGGAATCTGACAATGGCGAAGCTGAGCGAACTGACAGCGGCGTGCCAGAAGTTTCTGGACGCGCTGGAGCGGTTGTCGAAAGACGGGAATTTCACCACTGCGGAACGGGAAGGATTTGGCAGCCTGTCTCTGCTTTACGGCGACCGGCTGATCGTTTTCACGATGCAACCGGCCCATGGCGAGACATCGGACCATTATGACGCCGCGTTGCAGCACGCTGCTACGGGTCTGGCGGCGGCGGCAGACTGCAAATCAGGCGATCGCGGGTCGCAAATACCGGTCTATGACGCGGCCAATGATGGCGCCGATGCCCTGCGCGCCATCACCGCGAAAACCGTGAATATCGGCACCATCGGCCATCGCGGCCATGGCAAGACCGAAGTTGCGGGCGCGGTGCGGAAGCGTCTGGACGAGCGGGGCGGCAGGGGCGGCGACGGCACACGCGATTACAGCATTACCGACGTTTCCGGCGATCCCGATGCGCTGGAAGACATGGCGAAAGAAGCAGGGGAGATGGACGGGACCATCCTCGTCGTCGATGCCAGCAAGGGCGTCGAAGCGCAGACCCGCGATCATGTCATTCTTGCGCGTCAGGTCGGCGTGCCCTCCCCGGTCGTATTCATCAACAAGGCCGACATGGTCGATGACGAGGCGTTGCTCGCGCAGGTCGAAATGGAGGTCCGCGACCTGCTGACCGAATATGACTGGGACGGCGAGGACGTGCCGGTCATCCGCGGGTCGGCGAAGGGTGGCGGTGTGGCGGATAACATCGACGATTTGCTGGATGCGATGGACCGGCATGTTGCCGATCCGCCCCCGCCCGTAATGTCCGGACCGCCGCCCGAAATGCAGGCGGCGCCATCTTCGGGCGATGTCCCTGCGACGGCTGCCATCGGCGCGGCGGAAACAAGTGCAATCGCCTTCTATTACGCCACCAGTCGCCAACCCACGGTAGGCAAGGCGCGTTTTTACGATCATCGCCGCGCGACGGCGCTGCATTATGGCCGCGCCCGCGTTCATGTGCCTGAGGACCGTAAATTCGGCGAAATGAAGCGGCCAAAGGATATCACCGTCTTTGGCATCACCTTGAAACGCGGCAAGGAGGACCCGAAAACGCATTTCATCATCGAATCCGTCGAGGAACTGGAAGCGGACGCCTGGCGCAGCGCGGTGGCGAGCCATGGACGCGGCCACGCGCTCATCTTCGTCCATGGCTTCAACAACAGTTTCGAGGACGCGCTCTACCGCGCGGGCCAGATCTTCTGGGATCTGCAATATGACGGCCTGCCCGTCCTCTATTCCTGGGCGGCGGGCGGGCGCACCGTCGATTATGTCTATGACAAGGACAGCGCCATTCATGGTGGCGCGGGCTTTCGTCAGCTGCTGAGCGATCTGGCGCATGCGGGGATCGAGCGCGTGCATATCGTCGCGCACAGCATGGGCAATTACATGCTGATGAACGCGCTTGGCGGGCATCTGGACACGCTGGGCCATGTCAAATTCGGCGAAGTCGTCATGGCCGCGCCTGACGTCGACCGCGACCTGTTCCTGCAGGGGATGCCCGCGCTGATGCAGGCCATTCCCGGCCTGACGCTCTATGCCTCCAGCGCGGACCGCGCGCTGCTCGCGTCGATGAAGATCGCGCGCGACGTACCGCGCGCGGGTTTCGTGTCGGACGACATGCCGGTGCTGCTGGACGGGATCGACGTGATCGACGTCAGCGATATCGGTGCGGAACCGTTCGGCCTCGGCCATGGCGCGTTCAGCAAGGAGGCGTCGATCCTGAACGACGTCGGCGCGCTTCTGTCGGGCGGCACACGCCCGCCGCACAAACGCCTCGCCCAGCTCAGGAAAATGCCGCGCGGCACAGTGGACGCGAAATGGTGGAAATTCGCTAAGGGCAGTTGAGGAAAAACTAAGGGGGACAGAGCATGATTGCGCTTGGCATGTTGATATTGGGAGCCTTTATCGGCTTCGTCTGCATTTACGCCGTGCTGAAGATTTCCGACTGGAACAAGCCCGCCAGCGTGCTGTCCGGCGTCCTGTCGGCGGCGGTGTCGGGCGGCCTCTTCGCCCTTTTCGAACGCTTCGCCGTCACGCCCATCGGCGACATGATCTATTTCTATCCCGTCGGCCTTGGTTATGGCGCGCTTTGCCCGGGGTTGAGATGGCTGGCGGGCGAGGGACCGAAAGGACTGAAGCTCGCGCATATCGGCGCATTTACGCTCGTGTCCGTTCTGGTCGTCGCGCTAATGCTATGGGAGGATTTCCGCGCCCTGTTGCCGACGGCCTGATCGATGGCGAAGCGGGACCATCACAAAACATAGCTCACGGCGCTGCGTTTCCGGAGTCATCATGCTGCGACATCGCGCTGACACGCGTTTCGGGGGCTGTTCACAATGAAGCGTTTTTTCATCGGCCTGATCGCCGTGCTTTCTATCGTGATGCTGGGCGCGGCCGTTTATCTGTGGACGCCCGCCCCGCCGCCCTTCGACCGGGATGCGGCCCGGCAGGTCGCACGAGATTATGAAGTCCGCATCATCCGCGACCGTTATGGCGTTCCGCATGTCTATGGTCGGCGCGATGCCGATGTCGCCTTTGGCCTCGCTTATGCGACGGCGGAGGACGATATTGAGAATATTGCCATCGGTCAGAAATTCACGCGCGGCCAGATGGGCCTGGAGTCGGGCCGGGACGGTGCCGTCACCGACTATCTGGTCGCCGCCGTCGATGCGCGCGAAGCTGCCGAGGCGCAATATGAACGCGACCTTTCGCCGGAGATGCGCGAAGTGCTGGCAGGCTATGCCGCGGGCCTTAATTTCTTTTGCGCCAGCAACGAAGAGCGCTGCGAACCTGGCTTCGCGCCTGTCATGCCGCAGGAGATCATCGCGTCTTATGTATCGCGCACGCCGCTCTTCTACGGGCTGGACCAACAGCTGACGCAGCTGTTCGACGGCGATATCGACTTGCAGGAAACCGCGTGGCGCGCGCGGCGGGATTATCTGAAGGTCGGTCGGAAGGTCATGGCCGGATCGAACGCCATCGCCGTTGCCCCGTCCCGTGCCGCCGATGGCCACACGCGCCTGATGGTGAATTCCCACCAGCCGTTTTTCGGCCCGACGGCTTGGTATGAGGCGCGGCTGAAGTCCGAAGAGGGCTGGGACATGATCGGCAGCCTGTTCGTCGGGACGCCGGTCATCGCCCATGGCGCGCGGCCCGAACTCGGCTGGGCGTTTACCGTCAACAGGCCCGACCTTGTGGATTTCTACAAGCTGACCGTCAATGATGAGGAAAACCCCACGCAATATTTGATGGACGGCGAGTGGCGGGATTTCGTGACGAAGGAAATCACCATCCGCGTGAGATTGTGGGGGCCGTTCAGTTGGCCGTCGACACAGACTGTGCGTCGCTCCGTCCACGGTCCGGTCTTCGACACGCCGAACGGCTTTTTCGCCATGGCCTTCGCCGGCGACCGCAACATTCAGGCGGCGGAACAATGGTACCGGATGAACAAGGCGACGAACCAGAAAGAGTTTCTGGCCGCCATGGCGATACAGGGCATCCCCAGCTTCAACATCGTCTATGCCGATGGAGCGGGCAATATCGGTTACTATTACAACGCGCAGGTGCCAGACCGCGCGGCGGACCAGGATTGGTCTGGAGCGGTTCCGGGCGACCGCAGCGACCTGGTGTGGAAGGGAATTCGCCCCTTTGGCAGCGCCGCACCGACGGTGACCAATCCATCGTCTGGCTATGTGGTCAACGCCAACCACACGCCGTTCGAATCGACGCTGGGCGATGACCAGCCGCTACGCGCGGATTTCCCGGCGCATTACGGTATCTCCGACCGGGTTACCAATCGCGGCCTGCGCGCGCAGGCGCTCTACGGCGGCGATGAGGAGATCACGGAGGACGAGTTCCTGCGCTACAAGATGGACAAGGTCTATGCGGAAAATTCCCCGCTGATGACCTTCCTGCGCGGGCTGCAAGCCAATCCCGATCTCAGGGACAAACCGGAATTCGCCGAGGCACTGGCGCTGTTCGCGGACTGGGACGGCGTGACGGCGCGCGACCGGCGCGGCACGGGCCTTGCCATTCGCACCGGGCAGATCGCACTGGGCACGCAAATGCACGGTGACGATCCGGAAAATTCCGATCCTGTCCAGGCGTTGCGGCAGGCGATATCGGAATATCAGGCGGGCTTTGGTCGTATCGATCCGACATGGGGCGAGGTGAACCGCTTGAAACGCGGCACGGTCGACCTGCCACTGGCAGGCGGGCCGGACATCCTGCGCGCCATCTATTCCACTGACAATCCCAGGGACGGATCGCTATCCGCCATCGCCGGGGACAGCTATATCCTGTACGCTGACTGGAACCCCGGCGGCGTGGTCGATATCCAGTCGATCCACCATTTCGGATCCGCCGTGCAGGACGAAACCTCCGCCCACCATTCGGACCAGACACGGATATTCGCGGAGGAAGGCTATCGCCGCCCGCCCATGACGCTGTCGGCGGTACTGGCCGAGGCCACCGCCGATTACGCGCCGGGTGAACGATAACCCGAAGCTATAGCGAACACGTTCCGTCGGGTGCGCCCTCGACCAGTTCGACATCGGAGATCGACACGCTGAGGCTGCCCTCGCTCTTGAGCACGAAGGGCGATGTGAGCCGGCTCATGTCAACGCCTGCATCGGCCAGGCAAGGCAGTTTCAGCTGTGCCGTCTTCCAGGCGCCAGCGGTCTTCATCGCGTTCGTGATGTCGATCGTGCCGTCGCAGGGTTCCTCCTCGATGCACATACCGCCCAGCGTGACCTTGCCGGTCGCCGTTTCTTCAACCTTATACTGGAAACTCAACGCCATATCGCCATTGGCCTGACGGCTGAGGTCCAGAGGTTTGGCTGTCAGTGCGAATGTCGCCGGACCTGTGAAGGTCAGCGTGCGCATGTCTTCCTGCGCCGCGCGATCGGCGGCGATAATGGTCAGCGTTTCCGCCAGCGACTTGCCACGCCCGTCGGTCAGAATGCGCGGGCCGCGTTCGTCGGTGACGGTCATAGTCCAGGGCGATTGCGCGACGCCCGCCATCATCAGTTTTGATACATCGCCCGTCGTTGCACCAGCAAGGCTTTCATCTTCGGGCAATGCAGCTATTTCGCCCGCACCGCCTAGATAGGTCAGGCCATAACCATAGGCAAACAGCGGATCATAGCCGTCCTTGTCGCCCGCACGTGGACGGTTGACGGCGGTGTCGGAGGAGGATTTCGGCCAGCTGAAGGACAGCTTGCCCCTGAAATCATGCGGTGCCTTACCGGACGCATCCGCGACCAGAACATCGGCCACGCCTTCGCCCGCCGTCCCCGGCAGCCATGCCGCCACAAAGGCATCGGACGCGTTCAGTTCCGGATTCACCCACATCGGGCGGCCCGACAGGAACACGGACACGGTGGGAATACCCGCCGCCTGCAGTTTTTTCAGCGTTTCCAGCGGCCCGGTCGGTTCGAAATCGACATGCGGACGGTCGCCCTGGAATTCCGCATAGGGATCTTCGCCGAAAACGACGATGGCAACATCTGGTTTGCCGTTGACGCTACCATCCGCGCTGAGCGTTGCCGTGCCGCCCGCGGCGGTAATGGCGTCCTTCAGGCCCGCGTAAATGGACGTTCCACCAGGAAAATCGCTGTTCTTGTTGCCAGTCCCCTGCCAGCTGAGCGTCCAGCCGCCCGACTGTTTGCCGATGTCGTCCGCCGCGTCGCCAGCGATCAGGACGTTCGCGCCCGGCTTGATTGGCAAAACACTATCATTGTTCTTCAGAAGAACGAGCGACTGCCGCACCGCACGGCGCGCGACTTCGCGGTGCTTGCCCTCGCCCAGCTTTTCCCAGTCACCGGCATATTCGCGCGTGGACGGCAGCCCGGCCTCGAACAGGCCGCTGCGCATCTTGACGCGCAGGATGCGGCTCACGGCTTCGTCCAGCCGCTCCATCGAAATTTCGCCGGATTTTACTTGGGCGAGCGTGTTCTCGTACAGCTCCTTCCAGCTGTCCGGCGCCATGAACATGTCGAGGCCCGCGTTGAAGCTGGCGGCGCAGCTGGTCGGCGTGCAGCCCTCCACCTGGCCGTGGCCGTTCCAGTCGCCGACGACGAAGCCGTCGAACCCCATACGCCCGCGCAGCACGTCGGTCAGCAGCGGTTTGAAGCCGTGCATTTTCTCGCCGTACCAGCTGTTATAGCTGGCCATGACCACCTGGACGCCGGAATTGATCGCGGCGGGATACCCGGCGGCCTGCAGGTCGCGCAGGTCGGCCTCGGTCATCTCATTGTCGCCCTGGTCCTTGCCCGCGATCGTGCCGCCATCACCGACGAAATGCTTGACCGTGGCGATCAGCTGTCCACCCTTCAGGAAGCCGTCCTCATCGAACTTGCCCTGGATGCCCTCGACCAGCTTCGGCGCGTAGGCGGTGACGATGGCGGGGTCTTCGGAATAGCTCTCGTAGGTGCGGCCCCAGCGGTCGTCGCGTACGACGGCGATGGTGGGGGCGAAGGTCCAGTCCTGACCCGTGATGCGGATTTCTTCCGCGGTCACATGGCCGATTTCGCGCATCAGTTCGGGATTGTTCGCCGCGCCGAGGCCGATATTGTGCGGGAAGACCGTCGCGCCGACAATGTTGTTGTGTCCGTGGACCGCGTCCGTGCCCCACAGGGCCGGAATGCCCAGGCCGCCGTCGGAGGTGTCGGTGGAGGCGATCCAGAATTCATCCGCCAGTGCCAGCCACGCCTGCGGCGTCGTGCGGTTGTCGCCGCCCGGCGCGCTGTTGCCGCCGTTCAGGACGGAGCCGAGATTATATTCGCGTACCTCGGCGGGCGTGACGCTGCCGATATCGGCCTGGATGACCTGCCCGACCTTTTCCTCGACCGTCATTTTCGCGAGCAGATCGGCGATGCGCGCCTCGATGGCCGGGTCTTCCGGGATTGGCGAATTCGCCTCTGGCCACACGTCCGGATTGATGATGCCGGGGCCTTTTGCCGCCGTGACGGTTTCGGAAGACGCGGTCTCCGCGCCGCAGCCCGCCAACAGGAAAGCCAACGTTGTCATGCCGGTCAGGGCGGCGGTGCGTGCGATCGTGGTCATTGTCGATAATCTCCCCGGGGATGTCCCCCAACCTTGTAACGCCCCCGGCGGATTACGCCAAGTCCGCCACCGCCATCCCGTTGCTGAAGGGCCGGATGCTCCGCGTAGACCCCCGAGGGTCACACGCGTTTCGCGATCAGGGTCACGCGCGTTTTCGGAAAACTCCGCTGAAATCATTGATGAACCGCACCCGCAAAGTGAGCCGCCGCGATCCCCTTGTGACCTATTCGTGTGAAACAGCTGTGATCCCGTTGTGACCCTGTACGGCGATCCTTCGACCGACGGGCGTCGCTAATTCTCGCGTCCTGTTTCTTTATGTTGGGGGCGACCCGATGGCAGCAGTCCTTTTATACCGGTTGTGGCCCCAGTAGGACAGCGGGGCGGACAGGCGCGGGGAGGGTGCCGCCATTGGGTGGTTTTGAGACTGTCGGCTTCGAAGCGCCAAGAGGCAATAAGCCGAATTTGAAAACAAGGTTCAACGTTCATTGCGCGATCACGTTATGCGTCTGCGGAGCTTCAATCTCGACAGTATCCTTCGCCACGCTGGACCATCAGGCAGTCATCTTTTTCGGCAAGATATTTTAGTCCGGTTTCTTCGCCGGATACTGCTTGCAAAATAAGGGTTTCGCCAGCGCGGACGAAACTTATTCCTTTCTCGACCGGCTTTCCTTCATAAGTGCCGTATGTATCAAGATCAGATTGCATCGTAAGTCGGTAGGAACCGGTTGATTGCGGATTTATCTCGACGAACAAGCCTTCCGGACCCGTCCACTTTCCAGCCCAGTCCGCATACCGGTTCCCGACCGTTTCGCCTGCGTTATCTCCGGAGACAGAGACGGCGTCCTGAGCGGGCGTTAATTCAGCCGTTGGTTGAGCCGTCTCCGAAGGCGCATCGGCTTCCTGACAGGCCACGGTTCCAAGGCCCACCAAGATCAGGGCGAATGTTGATCTCAACATCGTGGCATTTTCCCCCTAGTCCATCAAAAACATGAAGTGAAACTTAAAAGTCAGCGATCGATGCAGATTTTTCCGTCGTCGAGTTGCCGCAACCTCAACGCCATAGTTCGGAGTTTAGCTCTGCAAACTACTGCGCGCAATGTCTGCGACCAAGGTCGACGGCCCACACCCTTCTCCCTTCATCCCGCCCGGCAATGCCGGTCAATATAGGCCTGGTGCGTTGGCATCTGGTCGGCGCTGTTCGCGACGACGCTTCTCAGCTGCAGAAGGCGGGATTTGAGCTCGTCGGTGTCGAGGATGTCGGCGAAAGGGTGGTGGCGCGCCGCTGTCACGCCCTGTCCGTGCAGCACGGCGAACCAGCTGGTTTCGTTGAACAGTTCGTTGTCGTGCCGGTAGATGCGGGCGTTTTCGCGATAGAAGTCCAGCTTTTCGGACAGCGTGTCCGGGATGGGCATCTCGCGGCAGTAATTCCAGAAGTCGGAATCGTCGCGGTCGGTCGCCTTGTAGTGCAGGATCAGGAAGTCGCGGATGCGTTCATATTCATGGCCGACACGGTCGTTGTAATGGTCGATGTCAGGCTGGTTGAAACTGCGGTCGGGGAAGACGCTCATCAGGCGGGAGATGCCGGACTGGATGAGGTGGATGCTGGTGGATTCCAGCGGCTCCATGAAGCCTGCGGCCAAGCCGATGCTGACGACATTCCTGTTCCAGAATTTCTTTCGCCGCCCGGTCAGGAAGCGCAGACGATTGGGGTCGCTGGCGGCGGGGGCGTCGAGGCATGCTGTCAACGTTGCGAGTGCGTCGTCGTCGGACTTGAACGCGCTGGCATAGACATGGCCGTTGCCGGTGCGGTGCTGCAGCGGGATGCGCCACTGCCAGCCGACATCCTGCGCCGTGGCGCGGGTGTAGGGGAGGGGCTCGGCGACCTTCTCGCAGGCCATGGCGATGGCGCGGTCGCAGGGCAGCCATTCCGACCAGTCCTCATAGCCGGTTTCGAGCGCGCCCTCGATAAGCAGACCGCGAAAGCCGGAGCAGTCGATGAAGAGGTCGCCGGTGATGCTCTCGCCCGAATCCAGCGTGACGCCGGTGATGAAGCCGGTCTCGCCATGCTGCTGGACGGAAGCGACCTTGCCTTCGGTGCGGACGACGCCGCGCGCCTCGGCGAACTCGCGCAGATATTTCGCATAGAGGCCCGCGTCGAAGTGGAAGGCGTAGTTGATGCCGGAAAGCGGCGAGCCCTTGATGTTTTCCGGACGCTGAAATTTCCCCTGGTGCGCGGCGGCGATTTGCAGGCAGTATTCGCCAATGTCCGCCGTCTCGCCCATGGCCCGTCCGCGCAGCCAGTGATGGTGGAAGTTCACGCCGTCCATGGCGATGCCATACTCGCCGAAGGGGTGGATATAGCTGTGGCCGATGCGCTGCCAGTCGGCGAACTCGATGCCCAGCTTGAACGTGCCTCGAGTGCGGCGCACGAAATCATCTTCATCCAGGCCGAGCATGGTGTTGAAGATCTGGATTTGCGGAATGGTCGCCTCGCCCACGCCGACCGTGCCAATGGCCTCGGATTCGATCAGGCGGATGTTCATGTGACCGCGCAGCAGACGGGCCATGGCGGCGGCGGTCATCCAGCCCGCCGTGCCGCCGCCGACGATGACGATGTCGCGGATGTTCATGTCGGTCATGCGGGGCAGTATTTCCTTAAATAGTCATCGTGGGACGGCATCGTTTCGACCGCTTTCTTCATGGCGGCGCGCATGGAGGCAAGGCTTTCCCGGACGCGGTCCGGCGGCATGGCGGCGACGATGGGGTCATAACGCTTGGGAACGATGCCCTGGCCCAGAAACACCGCGACCCAGCTGGTGACGGTGAAGAGGTCGCCGTCATAGCGGAAGAAGCGCCCGCCCTCCCGGAACAGCTCGATCTTGCGGTTCAGGCTGTCCGGGACGGACATGGTCCGGACGTGGTTCCAAAAGGCAGAATCATCGCGCGCGGTGGCGTGATAGTGCAGGATCAGGAAGTCGCGGATCTGCGCGAATTCCGTGTCCATCAGCCGGTTATATTCGTCCCGGTCGACCGCGCTCATACCGCGATCGGGAAAGAGCGAGAGCAGGCGGCTGATCCCGGCCTGGATCAGATAGATACTGGTGGATTCCAGGGGCTCGAGGAAGCCGCCCGACAGGCCGAGGGCGACGACGTTCTTTTCCCACAGCCGCGTGCGCTTGCCGGTGGTGAAGCGCAGCTGGCGCGGCTCGGCCAGCATCTCGCCATCCAGATTGGCGATCAGCGTGTCGCGCGCCGCCTCGTCGGTGGTGAAGCCGCTGGCATAGACATTGCCGTTGCCGGTGCGTTTTTGCGTGGGGATTTTCCACTGCCAGCCCGCGTCATGCGCGGTCGCGCGGGTATAGGGCGGTGTGGATCCGCTGCTTTCAGTGGGCACGGCTAGCGCGCTGTCGCAGGGTAGCCAGCGCGACCAGTCCTGATAATCGACTTCGAGCGTGTCGCCGATCAGGAGCGCGCGGAAACCGGAGCAGTCGATGAAGAGATCGGCAGCGACCGATGCGCCGGATTCCAGTGTCACATCGGTGACGAAGCCGCTCTCACCATCCTGCTGAACCGAGACGACTTTGCCCTCAATGCGCTTGACGCCGCCATTTTCCGCATAGGCGCGCAGATAGGCGGCATATTTCGTGGCGTCGAAATGATAGGCATAGCCGATCTGCGACCGGATGTTGCGCGGATTTGGCGCGGGGTGGGAGAATTTGTCCGCCTTCGCGGCAAGGGCCGACAGCGAGAAATTCTGGATCGCTCCAAAGTCGCCGCCACCGGCTCGGTGGTATTGGTGGAAGGCGATGCCGTCCATGTCGACGCCGTGATTGCCGAAGGGGTGCAGGTAGCGTTCGCCCTTCCGGCCCCAGTCGACGAACTCGATCCCCAGCTTGAACGTGCCGTGCGTTTTCGCCATGAAATCGGCTTCGTCGAGGCCGAGCATGGCGTTGAACTGGGCGATGTTGGGAATGGTCGCTTCCCCCACGCCAACGGTGCCGATGGCGTCGGATTCAACCAGCTCGATCTCAACCGCCGTGCCGCCGAACATGCGGGACAGGGCGGCGGCCGCCATCCAGCCCGCCGTGCCGCCGCCGATGATGGCAATTTTGCGAATGGCGTTTTCCTGCCCCGTTCTAATGGCCGTCATGCTTTTGCTTTCTCTATCGCTTCGGCATGGGTTGGCAGACTGGTCGCCACGCGCCCCAGCGCATCATGCAGGGTCAGCGCCTTCTGCCGCAACTGCGTCGCATCGCGAAGGCTGGCGAGCGCGCCGGGATGTTCCGGAACGATGCCGCGCGCCAGCAAACGTGTGACCCATTCGGTCTGGTCCGCCCGCTCGCCGTCGAGCATGACGAGCCGCGCCGTGCCGCGAAAGGTGCGAACCTTGTGGGCGAGGGTTTCGGGCATGTCGGCCTCGTCCGCATAGCGCAGCGTTTCGAAATCGAGCGCCCGCTGCCATTCGTTTCTAGTGATACGGTTATACTCGGCGGCTTCCGGCATCTCGCCCGTATCGCTGGGCCAAAGGTTCAGAAGGTGGAAAAGCGCGGATTGCGACAGGTCGAGGTCGGCGCTGGCATGGGGACCGAGGCTTCCCGCCGCGCGGCCCATGGTGATGCGATTACCGGTCCACGGCTGGCGGTGATGGCCGACAGGCTCGGTGGTGTCGGTAGCGGTGCTTTCAAACGTCTGATTCTGTAGCGGGACGGCGCGGCGGTCCTTCGAGAGAACGGTATAGGGCGCCGGGGTTGTGGTGTTCTTTGCTGAATAGGTGACCTCATGGGTGGGTATGTGCGGCGACCAGTCGCGCCACTGTTCCGCATCGTGGCTGATCGTGTCGATAATCAGGTCCGTATTCGCTACATCGTCATTCCCGCGAACGCGGGAATCCAGTGAAGGGACCGAAGTTGACGTGATCGCGCGGCTCTGGATCCCCGCTTCCGCGGGGATGACGCTCTGAATCACGCCCAGCGCCAACCCCCGCGCTTTCAGCAGCTGCGTGTAACCAGCCGTTTCCAGGTGATAGCCGTAATCCATGCCGGCCAGCGGCGATTGCGGGTCATTGTCCGGCGGCGCGAAGCGGCCTTCTTGCGCGGCGCGGGCGGCGATGCTGAATTCGGCGAGCGGCGGCATGTCGCCTGCGCAGCGCATATGTGTCCAGTGATGGTGGAAACTGATGCCGTCGATCTTCCGGCCCAGCGCGCCGAAGGGTTCGAAGCCGCCGTCGCCAAGCGTGCCGAGGTGGTAGGTCGCCCGCGCGTGCCGGAACAGGTCGCGTTCCTCAAGGCCGATCATCGCGTGAAACCGGCGCAGCGCGGGAAGGGTGACCAGGACGGGTGGCTCGGGCTGGTCGTCTGGAACGACCGTCACCTGACAATCGCGCCCTTTCAGCCCCGCGGCGAGACCGGCGGCGATCATCCAGGCATCGGGGCCGTTGCCAATAATCGCAACGCTGCGCACCGAACTCATGCGCCCGCCGCCGCGTGCCGCGCGATCCAGTCGGCGTGGCTGGGCATTTTCGCGGCGGCCTTCGCCGTCATGTCGCGCAAACGGGACAGATGCGCCGCGCGTTCGCTATCGGGCAGGCTCTCCACTAACGGCGAATGACGCCGGGGAACCACGCCCTGTCCCAGATAGACGGCCAGCCAGCTCGCCTCCAGAAACAGGCCGTCCTTGTATTTCGTCACATGACCGGTCGCCCGCCACAGCTCCATTTTCTCTTTTAGCGAGTCCGGCACATCCATGGTCCGGCACTGGTCCCAAAAGGCCGTGTCCTCGCGCTCCGTCGCGTGGTAATGCAGGATCAGGAAGTCGCGCACCCGCTCGAACTCCAGATCCATCAGCCGGTTGTACTCCGCGCGCGGCACGGGGTCGTCCGCATGTTCGGGCAGCAATTCGATGAAATTCGTGATGGCCTGCTGGATCAGGTAGATACTGGTCGATTCCAGCGGCTCCAGAAAGCCACCCGACAGGCCGACGGCGACGACGTTGCGGTTCCAGCTCAGCTTGCGCTGCCCGGTGACAAAGCGCAGCAGACGGGGATCGGCCTCCGGCTCTCCCTCCAGATTGGCGAGCAAGGTCGCGGTCGCTTCGTCGTCGCTGATATGCGCCGATGAATAGACGTACCCATTGCCGGTGCGGTGCTGCAGCGGGATGCGCCACTGCCAGCCCGCGTCGCGGGCGGTCGCGCGGGTATAGGGCACGAAATCGCCGCCCTTTTCGCACGGCACGGCGACGGCGCGGTCGCAGGGCAGCCACCGGGTCCATTCCCTGTAACCGGTTTTCAGCTCGCCCTCGATCAGGAGGCCGCGAAAGCCGGAACAGTCGATGAAGATGTCGCCTGCGATCACGCGCCCGTCATCCAGCGTGACGCTGGCGATCAGGCCGCTTTCCCCGTCCCGCCGCACGCTGACGACTCTGCCCTCCTCCCGCGTGACGCCCCGCGTTTCGGCGAAGCCGCGCAGATATTTCGCATAAAGGCCGGCATCGAACTGAAAGGCGTAATTATAGGTGGAGTAGATGGATTCCTGATTCTTGGACGGCGGTGCGAACTTCCCCGCCGCCGCCGCGACCACAGGCAGCGAATAGTCGAAGATGCTCGTTTCGTCGCCGCTAGCCCGCGCGCGCAGCCAGTGATGATGGAATGCCGCACCCGCCATGTCATGACCGAACGCGCCGAAGGGGTGGATGTAGCGCGTGCCCTTCCGGTACCAGTCGACGAACTCGATCCCCAGCTTGATGGTCGCCTGCGTCGCCCGCATGAAGTCGGCTTCGCCCACCCCGATGCGGCTGTTGAAGTTGCGGATATGCGGCAGTGTCGCCTCGCCGACGCCAACCGTGCCGATGGCTTCGGATTCGACCAGCGTGACCTCGAGACGCCTGCCAAGAAGCGCGCCCATGCCCGCCGCCATCATCCAGCCGGCTGTCCCGCCACCGACGATCACAATGTGCCGCTTCGCCCCGGTCACGCCCGCCATCCCGCTCTTATCTGTTGCAAAAAAACCACGTTCCGCCCCTAGATTGCACTTTTATGAATGAAAAGCCGCGTTCGGACGCATATTTGATATTGACGACGTTGTCATATCGGGCGAGGAACGTCACCAACTAATATTGGGGAGGACTATAATCATGCGTTCATACGACAACGATGCCATATGCAATCGCAAGAGGGCGACGGCCTTGCTGTGCGGCGCGTCCGCACTGGCCATGTTCGCCGCGGCACCCGCATGGGCGCAGGATGGCAAGCCCGGCGATACCGGCGACACGGTGGAAGAGGCGACGGCGGCTACGCCCGAAGCGCCCGCACCGACGGCCGATACGGATGTCATCGTGGTTACGGGCATCCGCGCCGCGCTGGAAACGTCCCAGTCCATCAAGCGCGATGCCGACACATTTGTCGATTCCATCACCGCGGAAGATATCGGCGCACTTCCCGACCGCTCCGTTCTGGAAGCCATTCAGCGCGTTCCGGGCGTCTCCATTTCCCGCTTCGAGGCGGCGGACGATCCCGATCACTTTTCCGTCGAGGGATCCGGCGTCGTCATTCGCGGCCTGACGTTCGTGCGTTCGGAATTCAACGGACGCGACACTTTCTCCGCCAACAATGGCCGCGCGCTGAACTTCAACGATATCCCGCCCGAACTCGTTGGCGGCGTCGATGTTTTCAAGAACCAGACGGCCGACATGATCGAGGGCGGTATCGCTGGCGTCGTCAATCTGCGCACCTTGCTGCCATTCGACCGGCGTGAGCAGACGATCGCTTTGTCGGCCGAAGCGAACTGGGGCGATCTGGCCCGGGAATTCTCGCCAACGATCAGCGGTGTCTATTCCAATCGCTGGGATACCGACGCCGGTGAATTCGGCCTTGTGGTCAGCGCGAACTATTCGCAGCAGAAATCGCAATCGAACGGTTTCCAGCTCGGGCCGCTTTATCCCAAAAATGCGGGATTCACCGGTGCCGCCAGCAGCGACGATGACGATGATAACGGATCCCTGAACATAGCCGCGCCCACGTCGGCGAATGTGCGGCAGCAGGATTTCAACCGTGAACGCTATGGTGTCGCCGTAGCGGCGCAATGGGCCAGCCCGGACGATAGCATGCTGGCCACGGCGCAGTTTATTCGTTCGGAGGCTTCCAATGCCTGGACCGAGCATACGATCCAGGCCGAGGAAGACCCGCCCTATCGCGCGAATGACCTCTTTGCCCTCGGCGAGTTTGGAACGACCCCTCTGGATGGACCCGTCTTTGCGACACGCGATGACCTGACACCGATTCCCGTCGGCGCGCTTTTCAGCAACGGCGTTATCTCGTCGGCGAATGACGGCTGGCACGGGCGCAACGGCGTGCGTCTGACGAATTTCGTCCGGCACTCCGATACCGACACGCAAACGACCGACGCGGCCTTCAATTTCAAATATACGCCGACCGACCGTCTGAAATTCAATTTCGACGCGCAGTATATCGATTCGACGACCAAGGCGCAGGATCTGACCGCGCACGGTGTGACCCACGGTAATATCGCGCTCGACCTTCGTGGCGACGAGCCCAGTGTTGGCTATCAGGTCAGCGAGGCCGACGGTAATCTGTTCGACAGTTTTACCGATCCCGTCAGTACCTACTATCGTTCCGCCATGGACCATTTCGAGGACAGCGAAGGCGAGGAGTGGGCCTTCCGCGGTGATGTCGAATATGAATTCGACGAGGACAACTGGTTCAAGTCGATACGCGCAGGTGGACGCTATGCCGACCGCGACCAGACGACGCGCTGGTCCGAATATAACTGGGGCAACATTTCCGAAGCCTGGAATGGTCCTGGCGACGCCGGACAGAATATTGTCGATTTTTCGGACGGTCCGGCGGACGCGTTCGAGACGTTCGACTTCGGCTCCAATTTTCACCGTGGTGGTATCTTGCAGGGGAATAGCCAGTTCCTGTTCATCGACGATCGCATCGTGAAGGACCGGCAGCTTCACTCCGATTTCTACAACAATGACGAACTGTTTCCGAACCGTCAGTGGCAGTCGCGTGTCGCACGCGGCGAAGGCAACCTGTTCGACTTCTCGGAAATTTCCGACACGTCCGAAACGACCTATGCGGGTTATGTCCGGGTTGATTTCGGGCGCGACACCGGCAGCTTCCCGAAGATCGATGGCAATATCGGACTTCGCTTTGTTCGCACGGAACTGAGAGCGGATGGCTTCAATGCGCTGGATCAGATCGATGGCGAGGTGGCCGATCTGGTGGCCGCCGATGACCCTGCGCTGTTTGCCTTCTTCAACACGTCGGCGGCCACACCACGCTCTGCCGACCGTAGCGACACGCAGCTCCTGCCGAGCTTTAACGCGAGGATCGAGCTGGACGAGGGCCTCTACGTTCGCTTTGCGGCGTCAAAGACGATCTCCCGCCCGGAAACCGGCAATCTGCGTGCTTACCGCCAGCTGTCGGCGAATGTCTCCGGCATAGACGACCCTGATAATCCGATGGGGCCACCGATCGATTATACGACGGACTTTCGTGCGCAGGGCGGTAATCCCGATCTCGATCCCATCGAATCCCTGAATCTCGATGCGTCCGTTGAATATTATTTCGACAATGTCGGTCGGGTCACCTTCTCGGCATTCTACAAGGCACTCGACAATATTATCGTGTCTGGAACCGAGCTGACGGAAGCCGTCGAAATCGCGCCCGGACGGGATTTGCAGTTCAACTACTTCGGTGCAGTGAATGGTGGGCGCGGCGAGATCAAGGGCTTCGAGGTCGCATATGCCGATGTATTCGAGTTCCTGCCCGGCCCGCTCGGCAATCTGGGTATGGAGGCGAACTATACGTTCGTCGATCAGTCGCGCATCCCCAATGGCGGGCTTCGTCCGGTTGGCGCCATTGGCGTGAACGTGGTTGACCGGTCGGGCCAGTTCAATGTCGGGCGCCTGGAAGGACTGTCGAAGCACACGGTAAACGTGGTCGGTTTCTATCAGGACGATCTGGTGGAAGCGCGTGTGGCCTATAACTGGCGGTCCAGCTACCTGCTGGCCACGACCGACGTGATTACGACCTTGCCGATCGTGCATGAATCCACCGGGCAGCTTGACGCGACCCTGAAACTGAACCTGACCGACTGGCTGCAGATTTACGCGGAAGGGCAGAATCTGCTTTCCGAGACCGTCGAAACCAGCCAGATTTACAACAGCAATAACGACCGTATTCTCCGGTCCTTGTTCGAGAACGACCGGACGTTTACCGGTGGTGTGCGTCTGACCTTCTAAAGTTGGCGCACGCGATGGAAACGGGGTCGGCGCAGGGAGCTGCGTCGGCCCTGTTTCGTCAGGCGGGCGTGGCGCCGAACCGCGTCTGGCAGGACCAGATCGCGCCAGGTTCCACGACGTGCATCGGGATGCCTAGCGACAGCGCGTCAACAGGATGGCTGACGGGTTCAAGGCAGAAAAACTCCCTTCGCGGAGGGATGAACAGAACGACGTTGCGCAGGGTGTCGCTTGCACTCATCACAAGGTTCCATGGGCGGTTCGTCCACATGATCTCCGCCTGTCCGCCCCAGCCTTGATAGCCGTGGTCGAGGTCATGTCCCTCCACCAATGCTGCAGGATCGAAGCATTCATTTGTGGTCAAATCGCGTTTGCGGCGTGGCAGACCATCCTCGGCTTTCTCCCAGATTGCGTCCGCGGCAAAGCGCAGCGTCGCGCCTTCGCGGTCGAAATAGGGATGCTGCCCTCCGCCCATCGGCACCGCTTGCGGAGCGTCGTTTCGTGCGCGCAGGGTGAGGGTCAGGCTATCAGGCGTCAGGACGATGTCGTGCCAGCAGGTAAACGCAAACGGCCAGCCATCGTCGCCCGGATGATCCAGGCGCAAAGTCAAACGGTCCGCCGCGCCCGCTTCGACGTCCCATTCGCGCTCGAAGCCGACGCCATGCAACGCATGCGGCTCGCCCGGTGCGTTCGCCGCCAGTCTGAACGTACGGCCATGCCAGTTGAAGCGGGCATTGCCGATGCGGTTGGAGAACGGGATGAGCGGAAAGTTCGACATTCCGAACGGATCGCCCCGCAACAGCGCGTCGGGATCGGCGTCGCGCAACAGGCGCTGTTCGCCGATGCGCCAGCAGGACAGGCTTGCGCCCATTTCGGGATGAACGCGGCAGACAGCGTCGCCGCTTACCAGGTCGAAAGGCATATCAGCTCAGGACGATGTCAGGGTCAGCACGGCGTCATGCCCGTCTTTGTCCAGCGCGAAACACTGTTTCGCACCCCCTGCTTCCACGCAATATTCGCCCAGAAAGCCGCGCAGGCTGACGCGCCCGTCCGCACCGGTTGTCAGTGTCTCGTCCGTCCACCAGTCGCCGAACAGCAGCTGACGCCATGCCAGGAAATTCGGCTTTGGGCTCCAGTCGGTGCGCAGCATCGCCGCGCTGGGGCGCCAATGGTCGCCCTCCCACCAGCCCCAGGTGACGAAACCATTGACGCTGGGGTGGCTGAACGCCGCCGTCAACATGTCGCGCGTATAGTCGGCCTGCGCCTCCTCGTCGGAGGTATCGACATCGAATTCCGTGATCTGGATCGGCAGACCGTGCTGCGCGAAATCGTCGAGGATGGCGATCACGCGCGCGGGATCGGTCAGCTGCGCCCCGAAATGCCCCTGGATGCCGATGCCGCCAATGGGCGCGCCCTCCGCCTTCAGGTCGCGGATGAAATCATGGTAGAAGGCGATGTTGCCGTCATTGCGTCCGCCTGCGGAAATAATTGCGTAGTCGTTCACGTAAAGGTCCGTGTCCGGCATTGCCGCCTTTGCCACCCGAAAGGCGTCGGCAATGCCTGCTATCCCCAGCCGGTCCACCGTGAAGTCGCCGTCGCGGGGTTCGTTGATGACATCGAAGGCGGCGGGCTTCGCCGAGGCGGCGATGGCGGAGACCTCGGCCACATGGTCCATCACCCACTGGCGAAAGCCCGTTCTGTCTCCAGCCAGCGCCGCCAGTGCGGACGGCACACGGTTTTCCGCCGGATAGATCAATGTGTGACCGCGCCAGGGTATGTCCGATTTGGCCAGCGACGCCATGATCCGCTCGTAACCGGCGCGCATGCCCGCGTCCTGCCAGCCCCAGTCCTGCCAATAGACGGGTGCGGTGGCGAAATCGAAGGCGACGGGAAATGTCTCCCGTAGCAATGCCGACTGCTCGGACTTTTCGGCGAATTCGTGGCCGACGAAACTGCCGAAGTGAAAGGCGTGACGCTGCATGGAAATATCGACGACGGTGCCCGAAACGGGATTGCCCGCCGCATCGACCACCCTGATGGAAAGGTCGCCCTTGCGTACGCGCTCGATCCGCGCCGCCGCCTCGGCGCGCCACGGCGCATCGCCGGCCCGGCCCGGATAATCGACTTTCAGCGCGGGCAGGCTGGCAGGGTCGATGTCCTGGCCCAGATTCAGCACATAGGCATGGCCGATTTCCAGCACCTGCCGTGTGCCGCCGATCTGCAGTGAAATCGCCGTCTCGCCCGCCGCATAATCGCGGTTCGCCCGTCCGGACGCGTAAAGCGTGGTCCACTCCGCACCGACCGGAGCGCTGGAATCGGCGATCAGGTCATAGGGCGCGGACGCCTGCTGGACCTTGCCGTTCGACACCAGCCCGGACCCGGCCTCGTTATCCGCACCGGCCGCGCGCACCTGATAGGCCATCAGGATGGTGTCACCCTTTCGCATCGCGGCGGTCAGCGGCATTTCCACCGCGACATCCCACGCATTGGGCATCCGGTCGCGCACCGTGACGGACAGCGCCTTGCCGCCGATAACCGCGCTGGCATCGACCATCGACACGGCCCCGGGATCGCCGACAACCTGCCAGTCGGCTATCACCGGCGCGTTCATCAAACGGCCCGCGACGGGCAGTTTTGTTCGCAAGGCGGAAAGCGCCGCCTCATGCGCCGCGATATCGGCTTCGGACAGGGCAGCGGGCGCCTGTGGCGGGGCGGCGGGCACAGGCGCGGCGGCCTGTGTCCCCAGGTTCATGACGTAAAGCTGCCCGATTTCGACCGTTTGTTTAGCGCCCGCCAGCTGGATGCCGACAACCGCCTCGCCCGCCGCCAGATCGAGCGTCGAGACGGCGTTCAGTTCATATAATTTCCAGCCCGCACCGACGCTAAGCATCTGGTCGCCAAAGCCGGCATAATCGCCGCCATCGCGGTTCACGCGGACGGCGATCCGACCTAGACCATCGTCCGTATCCGCCGTGATCGTGCGCGCCCACATGGCCAGGCGGATCGTGTCGGCTGCGGCGATCGCTCCGGTGATCGGCGCGTTGCTCCCGGCATCATAGAGCTGCGCGCCCTTGCGCGCGACCGTGAAGCGTATCGCATATTGACCGGGGATCTCCGGCGCCTTGGCGCGCCTCATCCGCAGCTCATCGCCATAACTCTCCCAGTCGAACGTGTAGGGATCGTTGATCAGCGTGCCTGGTAGCGCGTCGTCCAGCGCCTGCAACTCCGGTGCCCGTTGCTGAGCGGCCGCGGGGATGGCGAACGCGGCCAGCAACAGGCATAGGGCATTACGCAACATGGAGATTATCCTTTCCGGAATGTCCGGAACGGGAAGGCTCATGGCGTATCCGCATAAGATCGAACGCGCGCGCGCCGCAAGACCGTTGCACGTTTACCACCCCTCCCCGGACATTTCCTGTCTATCGTTGTCAACATTCCTAGCAGCATGGCGGAAGCGTTGTAAATCCGGAACGGAGCCACGAACAGATCATGTCTGACGGCATCCCGGTCTTCGCGGGACGACGTCCCTTCCGCAAGTCGGACACGCCAACAATGACTATGCCGCATCGACCGCTTCTGGCAGGGCATCCGGTATGACTGAACGCGGCGAAAACTCGGACACAACCGTATCGAAAAACAGCGGTGGAGACGCGCCCGCACCCGCGCCCACGTCCAGGTCTACGTCCACGTCCACGTCCCGCTTCCGCCGCCTGTGGTTCGCGGGCGGCATGGTCTGCCTTGCGCTGGGCGCGATAGGTGCGGTGCTGCCTGTCATGCCAACCGTGATCTTCCTGATCGGCGCGGCGGCCTGTTTCGCCCGGTCAAACCCCGCATGGGAAGCGCGCGTGATGGACCACCCCGTCTTCGGCCCGCACGTCAGCGCCTGGCGCGACCGCCGCGCGATCAGCCGGGTCGGCAAATGGTGGGCGACGGCGGGCCTGCTGGGCGGCGCGGCGTTCAGCCTTTTTTTCGTGCCAATGCCATGGGGCTGGATCACGCCGGTCGTGGCGACCGTGCTGCTGCCTTGGATCTGGACGCGGGTGGAAAGATGATCGGCGGTTTGACTTTTTCTCAGGATTGGCGAGAAGCCGGGAGATAGGGACGGGGATTGTAGTGAGCATTGTGGATCTGGATGGCTGGGAAATCGTCGACACCATTCGCGACGCGCTCCTGATACTGGACGAGGAGCTTGTCGTCGAATTCGCAAGCCGGTCCTTTTACAGCACATTCAATGTCGATGCGGAGGAAACGGTCGGGCGTCCGCTGTCGCAGCTTGGCAACGGGCAATGGGACATTCCGGCTCTCGGCGACCTTCTCCACAAAGCACTGGCCGAGGAAGATCCCATCGAATCCTGGGAACTCGAATGGGAGTTTCCGCGGCTTGGCCGCCGGATCATGCGTTTGAAGGCGCGCAAGACGGTCAAGGCGGGAAACGGGTCTCGCCGCATCCTGCTGGCCATCGAGGACATCACGGCGCGCGCCGAGGCGGAAGCGGAGGCGGAACGTCAGCAGCGACTGGCCCAGGGCATCGTGGAAACGATCCGCGAACCGCTCCTCGTGCTCGATATGGACCTGACCATTCTGTCGGCCAGCCGCGCCTTTTACATGAATTTCGGCGTTACGGCGGAGAAAACGATCGGCCAGCCGCTCGCGCGGCTGGGGAACGGCCAGTGGGACATTCCCGACCTCCTCCACATGCTGACCCGGGTGGTTCCCGAACGGGAGTCCGTCGAGGAGTTCGAGGTCGTTCACGACTTTCCGGTCCTGGGGCCGCGTCATATGCTGCTGAACGCCCGCAAGATCTATCGACTGGGCAACAATACGAAGACGCTGCTTCTGGCGATCGAAGACATCACCGAAATGCGCATCCTGGACGCGGAGCGCCGCGCCGCGTTGGCGCGGGCCGAGGATCTTCTTGTCGAGATCAATCACCGGACCATGAACAGCCTGGCCGTGATCGGCAGCGTCATATCGCTGGAAGCGCGGAACATGACCGAGCCGGAGTGCAAGGCGGCGTTCCAGCGCATGCACGACCGGGTTCAGGCCGTCGCCGAACTCTATCGCAGCATCAGCAAGGCAAGCGCGCTCGAAAGCGTGCCGGCAAATGAATATCTGGACATGATCGCGCATAGCGTCGCGGCGTCCCTTGGTGGGCGCGACGGTCGCGTTGTCGAAATCGAGACCGATATCGTCGCCGTCCCGCTGTCCACGAAGACGGCCGTGCCCTTGGGACTGATTTTGAATGAACTGATGACCAACGCTTTCAAATACGCCTTTCCGGATCGCCGGACGGGGCGCATTTCGGTGTCGTTGCAGCCCGTCGAGGGCGAGGCTGCGAACGTGCTGCAACTGACCGTCGCCGATGACGGTCGCGGCATCGATCCGAAGGCGCGCGTCGATTCCGGCATTGGCGGCCGCCTGGTCGACGCTTTCGCGGCGGATCTCGGCGGCCGGATCGAACGCGAAACCAGCGGCGTCGGAACATCGGTCAGCCTCGTCATGACAAACGAATGAACCTTCCGCGTGTTCGGAGGACTGGCGCGCGCGTTTCAGGATATGTCACCATCGCCATGCTGAACCGATAGGGAGGCCGCCCGTTATCTAAATGATGACGAACCTACCGCTCCAGATCACCGACTGGTTCGCCACGCGCGGGTGGCGACTAAGGCGGCATCAGGTGGAGATGATCGGTGCGGCGCGGGCGGGGCAGGATGCGCTGCTGGTCGCCGCGACGGGGGCGGGGAAGACGCTGGCCGGGTTTCTGGCCTCCATCGCCGAGCTGATCGAGCAGCCGGCTTTCGACGGGCTGCATACGCTTTACGTCTCGCCGCTAAAGGCGCTGGCGGTCGATGTGCAGCGCAACCTTCTCGAACCCATCGCCGAAATGGGCCTCGATATCCGCGTCGAGACGCGCACGGGCGATACGCCGTCGAACCGCAAGGCGCGGCAGCGGACGCAGCCGCCTCAGATGCTGCTGACGACGCCGGAATCGCTGTCGCTGCTGCTGAGCTATCCGGAGGCGCAGTCAATGTTCGCAAATCTCAGGACGGTCATCGTCGACGAGATTCACGCCTTCGCGCCGACGAAGCGCGGCGACCTGCTCGCCCTCGCCATGTCGCGCTTGCAGAAACTGTCTCCCGACCTGCGCCGCGTCGCGCTGACGGCGACGGTCCGCGACCCGGACGGCTTTCGCGGCTGGCTGTCGCCCGACGGCGATTACGAGGCGGTGCGGCTGGTGCGGGGCGAGGCGGGCGCGAAGGCCGATATCCGCATATTGCTGCCGGATGACCGCGTGCCCTGGTCGGGCCATTCGGGCCGCTATGCCGCGCCTCAGGTCATGCAGGAAATCCGCGATCACCAGCTGACGCTGGTCTTCTGCAACACGCGCGGACTGGCGGAGCTGATCTTTCAGGATCTGTGGGCGGAAAATACGGAAAACCTGCCCATCGCTGTGCATCACGGATCGCTGAGCGTCGAGGCGCGGCGCAAGGTCGAAAACGCCATGGCAACGGGGAAATTGCGCGGGCTGGTCTGCACTTCGTCGCTCGACCTTGGCGTCGATTGGGGCGACGTGGATCTGGTCATCCAGATGGGTGCGCCCAAGGGCTCTTCGCGCCTCCTTCAGCGCATCGGGCGCGCCAATCACCGGCTGGATGACGCATCGGAGGCGATCGTCGTTCCCGGCAACCGCTTCGAATATCTGGAGGCGCAAGCTGCGCTTGACGCGGTGGAAGAGGGCGAGCTGGACCCTGATGTCTGGCGCTCCGGCGGACTCGATGTCCTCGCTCAGCACATCATGGCGGTCGCCTGTTCGCAGCCGTTCGCGGCGGACGAAATGTATGCGGAAGTCCGCACCGCCGCGCCCTATGCCCTGCTTGGGCGAGACACGTTCGACGCCGTGCTGCACTTCATCGAATCGGGCGGTTACTCGCTTCGCGCTTATGACAAATACAAGCGTATCCAGCTGGGGAAGGACGGGCTGTGGCGCATTTCGCACCCGCGCTTCGCGGCGCAGCACCGGCTGAACGCGGGCATCATCGTCGACGCGCCGGTGCTGGACGTGCGCTTCAAGAACGCCCGCAAGCTCGGCACGGTGGAGGAATATTTCGCCTCCACACTGCGGCCCGGCGACAGCTTCTCGTTCAGCGGCATTCCCGTCGAAGTGATCGGCGTCAAGGACAGCGATCTGCTCGTCAAGGCGACGACCAAGCCCGGCGGCATTCCCACCTATGTCGGCGCGCGCATGCCGCTGACGACGAACCTGTCACGGCGGGTCCGCGAGTTTCTGCACCGTCCCGACGAGTGGCGGCGCTTTCCGGACGATGTGCGCGAATGGCTGGATATGCAGGGACGGCGCAGCGTGTTGCCCGCGCCGGACGAACTGCTGGTCGAAACCTTTCCGCGCGACGGGCGGCACTTCATGATCGCCTATAGTTTCGAAGGGTGGAACGCGCACCAGTCGCTGGGAATGCTGATCACCCGCCGCATGGAGACGATGGGCCTGTCTCCGCTGGGCTTCGTGTCGAACGACTACGCCATTGCCTGCTACAGCCTGAAGCCCGTCACCGATCCTCGCCCGCTGTTTTCCGCCGACATTCTAGAGGAGGAGCTGGTCGAATGGATCCAGACCTCCGCGCTTCTGAAACGCGCGTTCCGGGAGGTCGCGGTTATCGGCGGCCTGATCGAGCGGCACATTCCCGGCAAGCGCAAGACCGGCCGGCAGGTGACCTTCTCGACCGATCTGATCTACGATGTGCTGAGGAAATATGAACCCGACCACATGCTGCTAAACGCGGCGTGGGAGGATGCGAAGGGCAAGCTGACGGACATTGGCCGCCTCGCCGACCTCCTCGAGCGCGCGCCCTCGACCATGGTTCACCGCGCGCTCGACCGGGTCAGTCCGCTGGCGGTCCCAATCATGGTCCTGCTCGGTGTCGAAAGGGTCGCCTAGGACACCGCGGAGGACGAGCTGCTGTCCGAGGCCGAAGACCTAGCGGCGGAGGCGATGCGGCCGTGATGTCGGCCTGAAACGGGGGGACTTGACGAATAGGCGGCAAAGGTCTTCGCTCGGATGTCTCTGGGGAGAGATGTCATGTTGAATATATTGCCGCGCGCTGCCGCATTGCTGTTCGCCAGTGCCATCGCGCTGGGTGCGGCACCTGTGCCTCCCGCCACGCAGAGCGAAACGCTCGCAACCAGTGAGGATAGAGACCGCCGTATCACCGTGCCCGTCACGCTGGCGGGGCGTGGACCCTATCCCTTTCTGATCGACACCGGCGCGGAGCGGTCGATCATGGGCACGGATCTGGCGACGGAACTCGGTCTGACGCGCGGCCCGCCCGTGGTGCTGCAAAGCCTGAGCAAGCGCGCAACTGTGCAGACCGTGAAGGTGGATGACCTGAAGATGTCGCGCGATGTCGCGCATGACCTCACCATGCCGCTGCTGTCGACGTCCCGGCTGGGCGCGGCGGGGATCATCGGCCTCGACAGCCTGCAGGGTGCGAAAGTGCTGTTCGACATAAGCGGGCAGACGATCACCGTCAGTCCGGCGAAGCGGCGTTCGAAACCAAAGCGCGCGGACAAGGACGACAATGTCATCATCGTAACGGCACGGCGGCGGCAAGGACGGCTGGTGGTACAGACCGCGCGGATCGGCAGCCGCCGTGTCAACGTCATCATCGACACGGGCGCGGAAATGTCGATCGGCAACAGTGCCCTGCGCACCATGCTGCTGGGCGGACAGGGCGAACGGGCGTCGAATATGACCGTCATCACCGACGTCACGGGTCAGGCGATAACCGCCGAAGTCGCGCGCCTGCCCGACCTGAGGATCGGCAGGCTGGTCGTGCAGGACAGTCATGTAGCGCTGACCAATGCGCGCGTATTCCGCGAACTCGGGCTGGAGAAACAGCCCGCGCTGCTTCTGGGAATGAACGCGATACGGATGCTCGACCGCATGGAAATCGATTTTCCCAATCGCCGCGTGACGTTCGTTACGGACGATCACGCCCGGCGCGACGCGCGGAAATATATCGCCGCGAAATAGCCATTGCACGGCCGGGTTGGCGGGCGCATAACGACGATATGGTTCCCCTTTCGTTCGCCGGACATGAGCTGATCCCCCTGCGCGACGCGGCGCTTTACTGGCCCGCGCGCCGGGCGCTGCTGCTGGCCGACCTGCATCTGGAAAAGGCCAGCTGGTATGCCGCGCGCGGCCAGATGCTGCCCCCGTATGACAGTCTGAAAACACTGGAGGATGTGGAGCGGGTGGTGAGTGCCACCGGCGCGCGCGAGCTATGGTGTCTGGGCGACAGCTTTCACGATGCGAAGGGCTGCGACCGTCTGCCGGACGATGCCCGCGCGCTCTTGGAAAGCCTGACCGCGCGCGTCGCCTGGACCTGGATCACCGGCAATCACGATCCGCTGGCTGCGGAGGGCGTTTATGAGCTTTGCGGTGGGCGGATCGTGGAGGAAATCGAGGTCGACGGCCTGTTGTTGCGGCACGAGGCGGAGCCCGGCGAAACGCGTCCCGAACTCAGCGGCCATTTCCATCCGAAACTGCGTATGCGGACCCGGCGCGGCGGCGTCTCGCGGCGCTGTTTCGTGGTCAGCGACCGCAAGATCATATTGCCCGCCTTCGGCGCCCTGACCGGCGGTCTGGATGCGGGCGCACCGCCCATATTGAAGGCGATGGGCGCGGGCGGCGCGAACGCGCTGATCCCGACAAGGGACAAACTGCTGCGCTTTCCACTGGCGGCATGACCCGTCGATAAGTGAATGAAGGGCGATAGGCGGATTGGCGGAATTTCATCCTGCCCCTAGATGCTGGAGCAACGCTCGCCTTGACTCGCAAGGAAGGATGGAAATCCCGCCGACTTTACGCTTCGACCCAACAACCGCGCCACCCCTCTTGGCGACCGGCAAGAAATCCTTGTTTTGCATTTGCGCGCCGCCGGCCCAAATGGGAGCGATGAACGATGCTGGCAGAATCATTCTTGTTGGTGCGGGGCCGGGCGATCCGGATCTCCTTACCGTGAAGGCCGTGCGCGCGTTGGAACGCGCCGATGTCATCGTGCATGACGGGCTGGTCTCGGCGGCGGTGATGGCGCTGGCGAACCCGGACGCGCGCCGGATTTCCGTCGCCAAGCGCCGCGCGCGACATACGCTGCCGCAGGAGGAAATCGGCCTGCTGTTGGTGCGGGAGGCGCAGGCGGGGCATGTCGTCGTTCGGTTGAAGGGCGGCGATCCGTTTGTTTTCGGACGCGGCGGCGAGGAGGTCGAGGCCGCGAACCTCGCCGGTGTGCCGGTCGAAATCGTTCCCGGTATATCCTCCGCGCTGGGTGCTGCTGCGGCCGCGGCGATGCCGCTGACGCACCGTGACCATGCCTCCACGGTCAGCTTCGTCGCGGGTCAATGCAAGGGGCTGAGCGATCAGGACTGGGCGGGCCTAGCTGGCAAAGGCCGTACGCTTGTGATTTTCATGGGCGTCGCCACGTCCGCCGCGATCTCCGAGAAATTGATGGACGATGGGCTGTCCCCCGATATGCCCGTCGCCATTATCGAGCGGGCGACCCTGCCCGATATGCGCGTGTTGCGCTCTATGCTCGCCGACCTGCCCGATCTTATCGCCCGGGAGGAAGTGAAGAGCCCGGCGCTGATCGTCGTCGGCGACGTCGCGCGGCTGGGCGTAAAAACGGAACTATTGCTGGAAGCCATCGCATGATCATTCTCACAGGCAACGACCTCGAGACCGGCGATGTCGTCTGGTGGGACGGCACAGGCTGGTCGCGCCATGTCCGTGACGCGGTCGCGGTAGAGCCGGGCGAGGGGCCGGAACTCGCAGCGGGTATCATCCACCGCGAAACGACGAAGCGCGCCGTCAACGGCGCTTATGAAATCGAAGCGGAGGCGGGCGGAGACGGCCCGGTCCCCGTCCATATCAAGGAACGTATGCGAACCGCGGGACCGAGCGTTCGGCCTGATCTCGGCGTGCAGGCGGAGGCGTAAATCATGGCCGTGATGTATAAATATGACGAATACGACCAGTCGATGGTCGAGGCGCGCGTGGCGGAATTCCGCGACCAGACCGAACGCCGCCTGGCGGGCGAGCTGACCGAGGACCAGTTCAAGCCGCTACGCCTGATGAACGGCCTCTATCTGCAGCTGCACGCCTATATGCTGCGCGTCGCCATCCCCTATGGCACGCTGTCCGGCGATCAGATGCGCATGCTGGCGACCATCGCGCGCAAATATGACAAGGGCTATGGTCATTTCACCACCCGCCAGAACCTGCAATATAACTGGATTCAGCTGAAGGACGCGCCCGACATCCTGGCCGACCTCGCGACCGTCGAGATGCACGCCATCCAGACGTCCGGCAACTGCATCCGCAACATCTCCTCGGACCAGTTCGCGGGCGTCGCGGCGGACGAGGTGTGCGACCCGCGCCCCTATGCGGAGCTGCTGCGCCAATGGTCCAGCTTCCACCCGGAATTCAGCTTCCTGCCGCGCAAGTTCAAGATCGCCGTGATTGCGTCCAAACAGGACCGCGCCGCCATGCGCCTGCACGATATCGGTATCGAGATGGTCGAGAAAGACGGCGAACTCGGCGCGAAATTCTTCGCGGGCGGCGGCATGGGGCGCACGCCGATGATCGGCCCGTGCGTGCGCGAATTCGTTCCGGTCGACGAACTGGTCGGCTTCTCCGAAGCGATCCTGCGCGTCTATAACCGCTACGGTCGCCGCGACAACAAATACAAGGCTCGCATCAAGATCTTGGTGCATGAAATGGGTATCGAGGATTTCCGCGCCGAGGTGGATGCGGAATATGAGAAGATGCAGCCGCTGGACCTCGACCCGCCCCGCGCGGAGCTGGAGCGGATCAAGGCCTTCTTCGCCGCGCCGGATTATGAGTCCGCCGAGGCGGGCTATGACACGTCCGATCCCGACTTCGCCATCTGGGCCGACACGAACCTATTCCCCCACAAGCAACCGGGCTACGTCGCCGCCACGATCAGCCTGAAGCCGGTGGGCGGCATTCCGGGTGATGCCACGGCGGACCAGATGGACCTGATGGCCGACCTCGCCATGCGCTATTCGCTGGACGAAATCCGCGTCACCCATGCGCAGAATCTCGTTCTTCCGCATGTGAAACAGGCGGATCTTTACGCGCTGTGGCAGGAGCTCGACGCCGCCGGTCTCGCGCCCGCGAACCTCGACCGCGCCAGCGACATCATCGCCTGTCCCGGCCTCGATTATTGCAGCCTCGCCAACGCCCGCTCCATTCCCATCGCGCAGAATGTGGCGAAGCGGCTCGCGCCTATCGAACGCGAGCTTGGCGATCTGCAGATCAAGATATCGGGCTGCATCAACGCCTGCGGCCACCACCATGCGGGCCATATCGGCGTCCTCGGTGTCGACAGGAAAGGCGTCGAATCCTACCAGTTGTCGCTGGGCGGCAGTGCGGCGGAAGATGTCAGCCTGGCCAAGATCACCGGTCCCGGCTTCGACGAGGACGGCATCGTCGATGCTATCGAAACGGTGGCGAAATTCTACCAGTCCGAACGTGACGACGGCGAGCGCTTCCTGGACACCTACCGCCGTCTCGGCATGGCCCCCTTCAAGGAGGCGCTTTATGGCTGAGCGCGAAGTCATTTTTCCCGAGGGACGCCAGGCGATTTACGAGCGGCTGGGCTACAGCGCCGCCATCCGCTCCGGCGATTTCCTGTTCGTGTCCGGCCAGGTCGGCAGCGGCGAGGACGGCAAACCCGTCGGCGACGCGCCCGTGCAATATCGCAAGGCGTTCCAGAATCTGGCCGCCGTCCTGAAGGCGGCGGGCTGCACGGTGGACGACATCGTCGATATCACCAGCTTCCACGTCGATTTCGATGAACACACGCGCACATTCGCCGAGACGAAGGCGGAAGTCTTCGGTGCACCGCCCTTTCCCAACTGGACGGCCATCGGCGTCACCTCGCTGGGCGGATTCCTGTTCGAGATCAAGGTCATCGCGCGCATTCCAGGAGCAAAACCATGAGCAGCTGGCCACGCTACCGCAACGACGCGCCCGTCAATTCCCCAGCGGTGACGCTGGAGGCTTTTCTCGAACAGCCGGAAGCGCCTGCCGTCAGAATCGAACCGGGCGCGGACGTGCGCGAGCTGCTTCCGCATCTGGACCAGTTGAAGCTCGTCGAAATCGGATTTCCGCTTTTTGGCGACGGTCGCGGCTATTCCGCCGCACGGATCCTGCGCGAAGCGGGCTATGAGGGTGAACTGCGCGCCGAGGGCGATGTGCTCCTCGACCAGCTGGGATTCATGCGACGCTGCGGTTTCGACAGTTTCGCACCTTCGGACCTGATCGACGCCGCAAAGGCGGAGGCTGCGATGGATCGCTGGCCGCATGTCTATCAGCCCGCCGCCGACGCCCGCACGCCGATCTGGACAAAGCGGCATGGCTGAGGCGCTGCTGGCAGACAGGACGCGCGACCGGATCGACATCGGTTATACCGATGCCGACGCCGCCGCGCTGAATGCTGAGCTGGCGGACCTGGATACACATGCCTTCCTGGAGGCCATGCTGACCGAGATCGCGCCGGGCGAGATCGCCATGGTGTCTTCCTTCGGTGCGGACTCGGCGGCGCTTCTGCACATGGTCGCGGCGGTGGATCGCAATATCCCGGTCGTTTTTCTGGAAACCGGCAAGCATTTTCCCGAAACGCTGGCTTACCGGGATAGGCTGGCGGCGCGGCTCGGCCTCACCGCGCTGCGCAACATCGAGCCCGATGTCGCCGACCTTGCGGCGAAAGACGACAAGGGTTTGCGCTGGTCCTACGACCCCGATGGCTGCTGTGAACTGCGCAAGGTGAAACCACTTGGCCGCGCGATGGAGGGATTTGGCGGCACGATTACGGGTCGAAAGGCCTTTCAGGCGGAAACCCGCGCCGCGCTGCCGCGCGTCGAGGCCGAGGACGGTCGCCTGAAACTCAACCCGATCATCGACTGGTCGGCGGACGACCTCACCGCCTATTTCGAGAAGCACGACCTTCCCCGGCACCCCCTTCTGGCCGAGGGCTATCCCTCCATCGGCTGTGCGCCCTGCACCTCGAAGGTAAAACCCGGCGAAGATCCGCGTTCGGGCCGCTGGCGCGGCTGGGACAAGACCGAATGCGGCATCCATGTCGACGGCTCCGAAGACGGCGATTTCAGCGAACTACCGAGTTTCTGACGCCGTGCAGTCCCTGCCCGTTTTCCTGAAGCTGGCGGGCACACCCGTCCTGCTAGGCGGGACGGGTGAGGGCTCGGAACCAAAGCGGCGTTTGCTGGAGGCGGCTGGGGCGGTGCTTGTTTCCGAACCAGGTCCAGACACGCGCATCGCCGTTCTTGCCATTGACGATCCGGATGAAGCCGCCGCCGAGGCGCGCCGCTGCCGCGCGGCGGGCCTCCTGGTCAATGTTGTCGACAAGCCCGCACTTTGCGATTTCAGCTTTCCCGCCATCGTCGACCGCGCGCCCGTCACGCTCGCCATCGGCACCGGCGGGGCATCGGCGACATTGTCCAAGGCGCTCAGGGAACGGCTGGAGGCGTTGCTTCCGCAGGGGCTTGGGCATCTGGCGGATGCCGTCAAGGCCACGCGCGCCGATGTGAACGCGAAACTGGAAAACATGAGCGCCCGGCGCGCCTTTTGGGACGCGCTGATGGCGCCGGGCGCGCCGCTCGATCCGTTGGGTGACGCAGAAAATGCGGAGACGGCGATCAGGGATGCCTTGGCTGACCACAAGACCCGGGTCGCTTCGGTCCACGAAATCCGTCCGGGCCTTAGCGATCCGGACGATCTGACCCTGCGCGACCTCCGGGCCCTGTCGCAGGCCGACCTTGTGCTGGTGGAGCCGGGCGCCAACGCCGCTATCGTCAGCCGCGCGCGGCGGGATGCGGACCGAAATGTTTACGAGAAGGGTATGAACCTTCCCGAATTCGGCCGCACGATCATTGTTCGCGCCTGAACCCTGACGGGGAGTCTGGTTGGGCTTGCCGTGCCCAGTTTGAAAATGCCGCTTCGCTCATGGGCCGGGCGATGCCGTAGCCCTGAATGATTTCACAGCCCATCACCGTCAGGATGTCGCGCTGCATGTCGGTTTCGACGCCCTCCGCAACACTTGTGCAGCCAAGGCCGTGCACCAGACTGATGATCGATTGCACGATGGTGCGCGACGTGGCGCTAGTCGCGATATCCGCAATCAGGGAGCGATCGATTTTGATCTTGTCGATCGGCAGCGCCTTCAGCCGGGCGAGATTGGAATAGCCGGTGCCGAAATCGTCGACCGCGATCGTGATACCCAGCGCGCGCAGATATTCCAGCTTGTGAACGATGTCCTCGTCACCGGCCATCAACAGGGACTCGGTGATTTCCACTTCAACTTGCGACGGATCGAAATCTATATCTTTCAATAACCTGGTCATGTAGGGCATCAATTTCGGCGACGCCATCTGGTACATGGAGACGTTCGCCGACATGCGTATCGGCACACCTGCGCTGGCAAGTCGCTGCTGCACGGCGATCGCTTCGCTGAAGACCCAAGCGCCGATCTCTTCGATCAGGCCTGTTTCTTCTGCAATTTCGATGAATTCACCGGGCAATAACAATCCGCGTTGCGGGTGATTCCAGCGGATAAGCGCTTCGGCGGCAATCACCTTACCACTGCGGCAACAGAGCTGCGGTTGCAGGTCCAGCGTGAATTCCCCCGCTTTGCTGGCGCTGCGCAGACCGCTTTCGAGATTGAGCCGTTCGCGCGCTTCCTCGTGCATTTCCGGCTGAAACACCTGTGCCTGGTTCCGGCCTGCCGCCTTTGCGCGGTACATCGCCGTGTCGGCATTGCGCATCAGCGTGTCGAGGGTGCTGCCATTTTCGGGCGCATAGCAAATGCCGATACTGGCGCCGATGGTCAGCCTGTGATCGCCAATACGGAACGGCTCCTCCAGTGCTGTAAGGAGGCGCGTCGCGATGGACCTGGCGGCCCCCACGCCATGTGAACCAGGAAGTAGAATTGTGAACTCGTCGCCTGCCAGCCGCGCGAATGCGGCGCTGCCGTGGCGCAGCAGCCTCGACACCCGGCGGGCGAAGGCGCGCAGCAATTCGTCGCCCATGGCGTGGCCCAGACTGTCATTCACCGCCTTGAATTGATCCAGGTCGATGAACAGCAGCGCGCATTCCGTGTTGAATTCATCCTGCGATATGTGCGCCTCGACAAGCTCCATGAAATGCTTGCGGTTGGGAAGGCCGGTCACGCCGTCGGTCAGCGCGGCGTCGATCATGCTGTGATAGGAAGCGCTGATGCGGTCCACTGCGCGATCTATGGCGGCGGTGACCTCGGGAAGCGCGTTGCGGGCCGACCTGCTGAATTGTGGCCGCTCCATCCGCAGTGACGCATTCCGCGCACTGTCCTCGATTTCGCATATCGCGCCTGTCACGGGCCTGATGGTACGGTCGACCGAGACCTGCGCGCCAATCCCCAAGACGATGCCGACGACGACGACGGCGAGAAGGAAGGCCCAGGCGGGCATCGGCATCATCAACCAGTTCGACAGTCCCCATGTCAGTGCCACGACGGCAGCCAGCAATATGGCTTGGACCGCAAGCAGGCGTAAAGAGATGCGGTGGGCGAGCGTAAGAGCCAAGAAGAGCAGCTTTCGGGCGACAGGGACGAAGAAATCTGCCACGTTTCCTAATCCCGGCGGCGTAAAGATCGGGTTAGCTGGCCGTGGGATATCGATACAGGCCGGTAAATGGGGGGACTGATCGACGTGACATCGACGGAAACAGGAACGATTGCGGCTATCGAACCCGGCGAAGAGCGGCTCGATCTCTTGCAGGAGGGATCCGAGGCGTTTGACGCCTTGATGCGGCTGATTGCTTCGGCGAAGCGGGATTTGCGCCTGCTTTTTTACACGTTCGCCAGCGATCGATGTGGGCGGCAGGTCATGGACGGCCTGAAGGCGGCCTGCGAGCGCGGCGTGAACGTCTCGTTGATCGTCGATGACGTCGGCAGTCTGGAAACCGACGATGGCTTTTTCGACCCGCTGGAAGCGTGCGGCGGGCGTTTCCGTGAATTCCAGACGAATATGCTGGCCAATTACCTTCTCCGCAATCATCAGAAAATGGCGATAGCGGATGGGGAGAGGGCGATTGTCGGCAGTTTCAATATTGCCGATTCTCACCTTGCGGGAAGCGATCCTGACAGCTGGCGCGATATCGGCGTAAGCATCGAAGGTCCGGCGGCGGCGCGGCTGGCGATTTATTATGACCGGCTGGATGACTGGATGCGGTCGGGCAATGGCAAGATCAGCGCCCTGCGCAAGCTGATCGACGAGTCGAACGAGGCGGAAGGCGATGTGCGCTGGGTGATCGGCGGTCCGGCAATCGGTCGCAATCACTATGCGCGGCAGGTACGCAGGGAATTCGCGGAATCCAGCAATGTCGATCTGATCATGGCCTATTTCACGCCGACCCGCGAGGTTCTGAAATCCGTCCGCGAACAGTCCAGAAAGGGCAGACTGCGCCTGGTTTCAGCAGGAAAGACCGATGTGCAGATGTCGCGCGCCGCCGCCTGGCATACCTATTCCGGG
The DNA here is from genome assembly GCA_049650205.1 of Pacificimonas sp. Taxonomy (GTDB): domain Bacteria; phylum Pseudomonadota; class Alphaproteobacteria; order Sphingomonadales; family Sphingomonadaceae; genus Pacificimonas. The sequence goes on from JBARZR010000133.1 coordinate 53,066, forward strand.
CTGCTGAAGACCGGGGCGGAAATCTACGAATATCAGCCGCGCCTGCTGCATACCAAGCTGATCGTCACGGACAACGCCGTGCTGATCGGGTCCGGCAATTTCGACATGCGCAGCCTTTACATAAACATGGAGATCATGCTGCGCGTCGAACGGCCGGACTTCCATCAAGACGTCCGCACCATGTTCGAAGGCGAACTCGAAGACTCCGTGCGGATCGACCGCGAGACCCTGAACGCGCGCGGCCACTGGTACAAGCGCATCCTGTGGGGCGTCAGCTATTGGACCATGGTGGGTCTGGACGGACTATTGTCGAAGATATTCGCGCGATAGGGGGGCAAGCCTAGCTTTCGTAGAACGGTTCGACCTCGCCCTTCAGCTTGATCGTCATCGGATTGCCCTTGCGGTCGCGGCTGTTGCCGGCGGCGACCTTGATCCAGCCCTCCGACACGCAATATTCCTCGACATTGTGCTTCTCGACGCCGTTGAAACGGATGCCGATGCCGCGTTCCAGATGTTCGGGCTCGTAATGGTCGTTGCCGGGGTTGACCGACAAGCGGTCAGGCGGCGTGTCGGTGATTTCGGCTTTGATGTCTTCGGTCATGATTGGTCTCCTATACGAAATTCGTCACCCCGGCGGAGGCCGGGGTCCGGACCCCATGGCCGCCAATCGCCGATGATGAGCGCGCGGGACTGGATACCGGCCTTCGCCGGTATGACGGTTGAGGGTGGTGGGTGAATGCGTCCAGCATCAATGCGCCTCGCCCCAGGTTTTGCCCGTGCCGACGTCGACGACCAGCGGCACGTCCAGTTCCAGCACGGGCGCGCAGGCCGTTTCCATGGTTTGGGCGATGATCTTTCCAGCGTCGGCGGCGTCGGCTTCCGGCACTTCGAACACCAGTTCGTCATGCACCTGCAGCAGCATTCGCGCCGCCGATAGCCCGGCGTCCGCCAGTGCCGGTTCGATACGCGGCATGGCGCGGCGGATGATGTCGGCGGCGGTGCCCTGTATGGGGGCGTTGATGGCGGCGCGTTCGGCGAAGCCGCGCTCGTTCTGGCGGCTGGATTTGATCGACGGCGTGTGCGTGCGGCGACCGAACAGGGTCTCGACATAGCCCTTCTCGCGCGCGTGCAGCTTCGTCTGGTTCATATAGGTTTTGATGCCGGGGAAGCGTTCGAAATATTTCTCGATATAATCCGCCGCCTCGCCGCGCTCGATACCGAGGTTGCGGGCGAGGCCATAGGCGCTGATGCCGTAGATGATGCCAAAGTTGATCGCCTTGGCCTGACGGCGGATCAGTGGTTCCATGTCCTTTATCGGAACACCGAACATCTCGCTGGCGGTCAGGGCATGAATGTCGATACCGTCGGCAAAGGCCTGCTTCAGCTGCGCGATGTCCGCGATATGGGCGAGAAGACGCAACTCGATCTGCGAGTAATCGGCGGCGAGCAGCACATTGCCGGGTTCGGCCACGAACGTCTCGCGGATCTTCGCGCCCTCCTCCGTGCGGATAGGGATGTTCTGGAGGTTGGGGTCGCTGGACGAGAGCCGTCCCGTCGTGGTCGCAGCCATCTGGAAGCTGGTGTGGACACGGCCCGTGTCGGGATTGATCGCGGCGACAAGCGCGTCGGCGTAGGTCGATTTCAGCTTTGACAGCTGCCGCCAGTCGACGACGACCTGGGCGATCTCGACACCATCCGCGGCGAGTTTTTCCAATACTTCGACATCAGTGGAATAGGCTCCGGTCTTGGAGGACTTTTTGCCGCCTTCAAGCTCCATTTCGCCGAACAGGATCTCGCCCAGCTGTTTTGGCGACCCGATGTTGAATTCGCGGCCCGCCAGCTCATGGGCCTTCGCCTCGAAGGCTGCCATGCGCTCGGCATAGTCGGCGGAGAGCCGGTTGAGCGCGGCCTTGTCCACGGCGATACCCTGCCACTCCATGCGGGCGATGACCGGGACCAGCGGACGTTCCAGCCGCTCGTAAACGCTGGTCATGCGCTCACGCCATAATCTCGGTTTCCATAGCTGATGCAGCCGCAGCGACACATCCGCGTCCTCGGCGGCATATTCGGTGGCTTCCTTCAGGCCCACCTTATCGAAGGTGACAGCGGATTTTCCAGTCCCCGCGACGGCCTTGAACTTGATCGTGTCATAATCGAATTCGCGCTTCACCGCCGGGTCGAGGCCGTGCGCGCCGCCGATATGCCGGCCCGCCTCCAGCGCATATCCGATCAGCATGGTGTCCTCGATGGGGGACAGGTCGATGCCCTCCCGGTTCAGGAGAACGAGAAGGTCGTATTTCAGGTTGTGGCCGATTTTGAGAACGGCGTCATCTTCCAGAAGCGGTTTCAGCTTCTCGAGCGCGGCGGCCTTATTCAGCTGTTCCGGAGCCTTGCCAAGCAAGCCATCATCCGAGGCGTGCGCGAGCGGGATGTAGCAGGCCCGGCCCGGCGCGGTCGCCAGCGACAAGCCGACAAGGTCGGCGCGCATGGCGTTGAGGTCATTCGTCTCAATATCGAAGCCAATGCGTCCCGCCGTGCGCGCCTCGGCGATCCAGGCGTCGAGCGCGTCCATCGTGGTGACGCACTCATATTTGGAACGGTCGAACGGCACCTGCTCGACAACCACCGGCGCGTCCGGCGCCGCCGGTTTCGGCGTGCCGGACGCCTTAACGCCCAGCTTGGCGAGCATGGTCTTGAAGCCATGATGTTCGAGAAATTCCTGTAGCGGTCCCACCGCGGGTTCGCTGAGTTCGAGCGCGTCGAGCGGTTCCGCCAGTTCCCAGTCGCAGTAGAGCTCGACCAGCTTGCGGGAAATGCGGATATCCTCGGTGGCATTCTGGATATTCTCGCGCAGCTTGTTCTGCTTGATATCGGCGGCACCCGCGATGACGCCCTCGGTGTCGCCATATTCCAGGATCAGCTTCGCCGCCGTCTTCGGCCCGACGCCCTTCACGCCGGGGATATTGTCGACGCTGTCCCCCATCAACGCGAGCAGTTCGCCGATCTTCTCCGGCGGCACGCCGAATTTTTCTTCCACTTCGGCGGGACCGATACGGACATTCTTCATGGTGTCGTACATATCGACGCTGTCGGCATCGATCAGCTGCATCAGATCCTTGTCGCTGGAGACGATGGACACTTTCCAGCCCGCATCCCGCGCGGCGTGGGTGTAGCAGGCGATGATATCGTCGGCCTCGATCCCCTCCTGCTCGATACAGGGGACGCTGAACGCGCGCACCGCGTCGCGGATGATGGGGAATTGCGGTTTCAGGTCCTCTGGCGGTTCGGGCCGGTGCGCCTTGTAATCGGCATACATGTCGTTGCGGAAGGAGTGTGAGCTGTGGTCGAGAATGACCGCCATATGCGTCGGGCCATCGGCCTCGTTCAGCTCGTCGATCAGCTTCCAGATCATCGAGGTGAAGCCGTAGACCGCGCCGGTCGGCTCGCCATGTTTGTTCGTCAACGGCGGCAGCCGGTGATAGGCGCGGAAAATATAGCCCGAGCCATCGACGAGATAGAGGTGATTCTGCTTGTCAGCCATGCGCCTGTCCTAGCGCGAGTGGATGCCGCGCCCAAGATGGGAATATCTGCGGGCCGTATTCGCGCCGAAGGCCCAGGGTCACGCGGATTCTTCGCGCCCTCCGAGGGGAGCGTAGGTCACGGAAGTGAACCATGTGTGACCTCCGGGCTTGAGAATATGTGGGGGCGGAGGCGGGTTCGGACCGGCATGGCGGCATTATCCGGTTTCGGATCCGGATAGGACAGCAGAATCCGGATTCGGCCGACCGCGCGTGTTCCTCAAGTGTCGGATGCCGATGCTGGGAAGGCAGCCTTGGCTAAATCCGCTATTTGGGTGGTCAGCGGACTGTCGGCTAACGGTTGCTCCATGCGCGAAAAGCGGTCGCTATATCAGACTGCCCAAGTCGCAACGCATCCTTGACGAACCCACATGTTACTTGCCTTCGAGAAATAGCAGATACCGCCGCCACCGAGCAGTTCACCGCCAAGCCAACCTCCAGAGATAGCTGCCTGCGAGCCATTCGGTGATAACCAGAAGCTATCGAACGGAATTCCATCGGAGGCATTAAGTGTGATCCTATTTTCGGCACATCGGATCTGAGAAGGCAGCCGAGAAAACTGATCTTCATCAGCAATAGCTAGCAGTTTAGCCTCCTCATGCGGGTCATCTTCCCAAGATACAGTTCCGAGGGGATGCCACACAACATCGTTCGCCATCGCACAGACTGCTTCAATCTCGGTCAGCGACAAATTAGAAGTGGGCGGAGCCGTAACACAACCCGAAACTAGGCCTACAAGTCCGAAAGCAGCAAGGGTTCGCGATATCACCATTAAGGTCTGCTGTTAGAGGAAGTCCAAAGAAACGGAAGCGTCCGCAACGGGTCGAAAATTGCCTTTCCAAATTCGGACGAAAGGCTCCTTCAAGACCACAAGCACTGGCATCTTCGCGGCCATCCTCATAGCCAAGGCCCCATGGCAAGCGATGAACAGCAGAACCGCGCGGCGAAATCCGCGCCTTTTTCCTTTCTGGGCGAGGACGTCGCGCCCGGCACGGCCAGCGCCTTCGATGTGCCGATCAGTGCGATGTCCTCCGGCAATGCGGTGGGGATGCCGGTGCGGGTCGTGCATGGGCGTAAAGCCGGGCCGGTGCTGTTCGTCAGCGCGGCCATTCATGGCGACGAGATCACCGGGGTGGAGATCGTCCGCCGGCTGCTGAAGCAGGTGTCGCCGAAGCGGCTGGCGGGGACGCTGCTGTGCGTGCCGATCGTCAATGTGTACGGCTTCGTCGGGAACAGCCGCTATCTGCCCGACCGGCGCGACCTCAACCGCAGTTTTCCGGGATCGGCGACGGGCTCGCTGGCGTCGCAGCTGGCGCATATCTTTCACACCGAGATCATTGGCCGGGCGGACTTCGGCATCGACCTGCACAGCGCCGCCATACATCGTCACAACCTGCCGCAGATCCGCGTCAGCGCGGGATCGGAAAGGGCGGCGGCGCTGGCGGAGGTGTTCGGCGCGCCCGCGATCATCACCTCGCCACTGCGCGACCAGTCGCTTCGCAAGGTCGCGGCGGACACGGGCGTCGAGATGCTGCTTTATGAGGCGGGCGAGGGGCTGCGCTTCGACGAATTCTCCGTCCGCTCGGGCGTGCTCGGCATCCTCCGAGTGCTACGGTCGCAGGGGATGATCTCGGCGCGGGGAGTCGCCCCGACCAAGGCGCCGCCGCAGGTCTGCCTGTCGAGCAAGTGGCTCCGCGCGCCGATGGGCGGGCTCTTCCGTTCCTTCCGGTCGGACGGCGAGGCCGTGCGGCGAGGCGATGTCCTCGGC
>JBARZR010000134.1:0-3784 GCA_049650205.1 Pacificimonas sp.
AGCGGTTTCGCTTCCCGACGCCGGTAACGGCAAGGGCAACTGGCTGGTTCAGCTTGGTTCCTATGACCGCGCGGAATGGGTCAAGGAAAACTGGGGCGTCCTGAAGACGAAGAATGATTTCCTCGCAGATTATCGTCCGGTTCGGTCAAAGGCCGATGTGGACGGTCGCACCTTCTATCGTTTGTCTGTGGGACGCTTTGCGGAAGCGGGCGATGCGAAACAGCTGTGCGCAGCCTTGAAAGCGAAAGGCACAAGCTGCTTTATTCGCGAAGGCAATTTCGACGCATAACCAATTGTTATTAGTTGTAAAAAGGCTGCTGTGCCCGCATGGAAACAGCAGCCTTTTCTATATTTCGCAATATTTAGCGGGCTTCGAGTGCCACATAATCCCGCTGCACCGGTCCAGTGTAAAGCTGGCGTGGGCGACCGATGCGCTGGGCAGGATCTTCGATCATTTCATTCCACTGCGCGACCCAGCCGACGGTACGGGCAAGGGCGAACAGCGCTGTGAACATGCTGGTCGGGAAACCGATCGCGCTCAGGATGATGCCGGAGTAGAAATCAACATTTGGAAACAGCTTCTTCTCAATGAAATAATCGTCGTTGAGCGCCATTTCCTCAAGTTCCAGCGCCACGTCGAACACGGGGTCGTTGACACCGAGTGAACTCAGCACTTCGCGTACAGTCTTGCGCATGACCGAGGCGCGGGGATCGTAGTTTTTGTAAACACGATGACCGAAGCCCATTAGGCGGAAGGGGTCGTTCTTGTCCTTCGCACGCTCGATATATTTCGGAATTTCGGAAACCTGCCCGATTTCCTTGAGCATGTTGAGTGCCGCCTCGTTCGCGCCGCCATGGGCGGGACCCCAGAGACAGGCGATGCCCGCAGCGATGCAGGCGAAGGGATTCGCGCCCGATGAACCGGCCAGCCGAACCGTCGACGTGGATGCATTCTGCTCGTGATCGGCATGAAGGATGAAGATCCGGTCGAGCGCACGTTCGACGACAGGATTGACCTCATAGGGCTCGGCGGGAACGCCGAACGTCATCTTCAGGAAATTACCCGTATAGCTGAGTGAGTTATCGGGATAGAGCGTCGGCTGTCCGACCGCATATTTATAAGCCATCGCGGCGATCGTCGGCATCTTCGCGATCATGCGATGGGAGGCGATCTTGCGCTGTTCCGGATCGTTCACGTTGGTGGAGTCATGATAAAATGCGGACATCGATCCGACGACACCGCACATGATTGCCATCGGATGCGCATCACGGCGGAAACCATTATACAGCGTCTTCAGCTGCTCATGCACCATGGTGTGAAGCGTAATCGTCCGCGTGAAATCGTCATATTCGTCGGGTGTGGGCAGCTCGCCGTTCAACATTAGATAGGCGACTTCCATGAAACTGGAATCTTCCGCCAGATCCTCGATGGAATACCCGCGATGAAGCAGGACGCCTTCTTCGCCGTCGATATAAGTCAGCTTTGACTCGCAGGAAGCGGTCGATGTGAAACCGGGATCGTAAGTGAAGCGGCCCGACTGCCCATAGAGTTTGCGAATGTCCACGACCTCGGGACCGATAGTCCCCTGATGCACCGGAAACTCAACTCTACTCTGACCCAGGTCCAGGGTTGCCGTCTTGTCGCTCATAGTTATTCCGTTCCTGTTCCTGTTACAATGCCGCCCCTCAGGACAGCTGGTCATTCAATCGCGCGAGGCTTTCCTCACGGCCCAGCAGTTCGAGCATTTCGAACACGCCTGGCGAAACCGTGCGTCCGGTCAGCGCCGCGCGAAGCGGTTGCGCGACCTTCCCCAAGCCAACGCCTTCCGCCTCGGCAAGCTCCTTAAGAGAAGAGCCGAGCGCCTCAGCCTGCCAATCCGTCGCACCCGAAAGAGTAGCCACCGCCTTTGCCAGCAAGATGCCACCATCTTTCTCTAACACAGCCGCCGCCTTCTCGTCGAGATTTAAGGGGCGGGTGCGAAACAGAAAATGGGCACCATCAGCCAACTCGTTGATATTCTTTGCGCGCGGCTTCAATTCCGGTATTGTGCGGAGCAGCAATTTCCGCTCGCTTTCGTCAAGTTCAAGGCCGAGCGCAGCGCAGATCAGCGGCTCCACCAGCGCCGCGAGCCGCGCATCGTCGGCGGCGCGGATGTAGTGGCCGTTCATGTTGTCGAGCTTCTTTGTGTCGAAGCGCGCCGGGTTCCGGCCGACGCCGTCGAGCGAGAACAGTTCAAGGGCGCGCTCACGACCCAGAATATCTTCATCCTCATGGCCCCAGCCAAGACGGAGGAGGTAGTTTTCCAGCGCTTCCGGCAAGATGCCTAGATCGCGATAGGCTTCAACGCCCAGAGCGCCATGCCGTTTCGACAGCTTTGCGCCATCGGAACCATGTATCAGCGGCACATGCGCCCAAACCGGTAGAGGCCAGCCCATCGCGTCGAGGATGACCTTTTGACGAAACGCGTTATTCAGATGGTCATCGCCCCGGATCAGATGCGTGACGCCAATATCGTGATCGTCAACAACAACCGCGAGCATATAGGTGGGCGAGCCATCGGAGCGCAGCAGGATGAAGTCGTCCAGTTCACTGTTCGGTACGGTCACCTTACCCTGGACCGCATCGTCGATCGTGGTTTCGCCATCCCCGGGTGCCTTGATACGAACGGTAAAGGGCGTGTCATCGGGGGCGTCGGCGGCGTCGCGGTCGCGCCAGCGTCCATCATAGCGGATCGGGCGCTTCGCGGCGCGCGCCAGATCCCGCATTTCCGTCAGTTCCTCCGGTGTGGCATAACAACGATAGGCAGCGCCCTTCGCCAGCAGCTCGTTCACGACCTCGACATGACGATCCACCTGGCGCGACTGGTAGATTTCCTTGCCATCCCAGTCGAGGCCAAGCCACTTCATGCCCGACAGGATTGCCGCGATCGCATCGTCGGTGGAGCGCGCCTTGTCGGTATCCTCGATCCTCAGCGTGAACCTGCCGCCATGTTTGCGCGCGAAGAGATAGTTGAACAAGGCGGTTCGCGCGCCGCCGATATGCAAATAGCCTGTGGGCGAAGGCGCAAAGCGCGTGACAACAGGGGTTCGGACCGCACTTGCGTTCATCATGACTCCGGGGCTTATAGGCTGTTCAAAATGCGAACCGGCAAGGGGGCCAGACCGCAATCGCGCCATGACTAGCATCGCAGCCCGTGCCGTTCAAATGCTGTCATTGCGGCAAGACCAGTCTTTTTCAATCATGCTTGAGGACTGGCTGGCGGATGAGCGCCATCAATTGGTGCTGTTCATCCCGGTTTTTCTGGGGCTGGGCATTGGCGCGTGGTTCTTGCTGCCCACAGAGCGAAGCTGGATTGGTGCGATAGCGGCCGGGCTGGCCATCGCCGCGAGCGGACTGCTGATGGACGGGCTCTCCCGCCGCTGCATCATGGGTGCTGGGTTTCTGTTTGCCGCTGGCCTCGCGATCGCATGGACACATTCCGGGACGGTCGCCGCGCCGGTTCTGGAGCGGGAGCGGTTTGGAATTTCATTTTCAGGCGAAGTCGTCAGCGTCGAGCCCCAGCCTGCGCGGGACCGGGTCCGTTTGCTGATCCGACCTGTGAATATGCTGGAGAACAGCATGACAGTTCGCGTGAGCATATCGGGAGACGTGTCCGAAGATATTCAGCCCGGAGCGATAATTTCTCTGAGGGCCGGACTGACACCGCCGCCGGGCCCCAGCATTCCCGGCGGTTATCATTTCGCTCGCCGGGCGTGGTTCGAGGGCATTGGTGCGACGGGTTTT
>JBARZR010000135.1:0-26436 GCA_049650205.1 Pacificimonas sp.
GCGCCGAAATCACCGAAGTCGATATCACCGGCGAGACCTGGACCACGGTCGCGCTGGAGGCGTTCGGCGCTGAGGAGGGCAATGACGCGGTGCTGCAGGCGGGCGTGACGCTCCTCGGCAGCTGGCCTGAGAACGTGCCCGGCCCCGACCTGATCGGCGGTTATCCGCTGTGGCTGTCGCAACGCGAGAACGCCTGACGCTTTCGCCAGCACCGCCCGCGCCGCCGGTCGCTAAGGTCGTCCCGGATTGAAACTCAACGGCGGGACACGCGCAGCACATGACCTATTCCAATATCCTCCTCGACACAGATGGTGGCGCCGCGACCCTGACCATCAACCGGCCCGAGAAGCTGAACGGGCTCGACCTGAAAACCGTCGAGGAGATGCTTCACGCCGTGCAGAAGGTGCGCGATGACAACGGCATTCGCGCGCTGATCCTGACGGGCGCGGGCCGCGGTTTTTCCTCCGGGGCCGACCTGAGCGGCGGTGGAACGGGCAGCGGCGGCGGTGGGCCGATCGACGCGGGAAAGGTGCTGGAAACCCACTATAATCCTCTGCTTGAAAACATGATGGCGCTGAATGTGCCGATCATCACGGCGGTCAACGGTCCGGCGGCGGGCGCGGGCTGTTCGCTGGCGCTGTTCGGCGATTTCGTGATCGCGGCGGAGGACGCCTATTTCCTGCAGGCGTTCGTCAATATCGGCCTGGTTCCCGATGTCGGTTCGACCTGGCTGCTTCCCCGCGTCATCGGCCGCGCCCGCGCGCTGCAGATGATGATGCTGGGCGAGAAAGTCCCGGCGGCGCAAGCGAAGGACTGGGGCATGGTTTACGATGTCGTGCCCGGCGACCGCCTTATGGCGGAGGCGAAATCCCTCGCCGCCCGCTTCGCCAGCGGTCCCACCCGCTCCTACGCGCTGATTCGGCAGGGCGTACGCGATTGCATGGACGTATCGCTGTCCGAGGGTCTGCGGATCGAGCGCAAGAACCAGCTGCACGCCGGTCGCACCGCCGATTTCGGCGAGGGCGTCGCTGCGTTTCTCGGCAAGCGGAAGGCGGCGTTCAAGGGCGGCTAGAACACGCCCATCGCCAGCCCCGCCGCCAGAGATTGTCCGAGCTCCCGGCACCGCGTCAGATCGTCCGCGTCAATGGTTTTCTCAGCCAGTATATCGTCTGGCGTTTGCGCATGGGTGCGGACGATCAGCGGCTCAGCCACCATCTTCAGCCGCCAGCCCTTCGCGATCCGCGCCGTTTGCCGCGCGCAGTTCTCGCCGTCTGATCCGGCGCAGACCATCTGCGCATAGGGCCGCCCCTCGATGCGGCCCAGCACGGGATAATAGCAGCGGTCGTAAAAGGATTTCATGACACCGGCTATGGCGGCGAGATTTTCCGGCGCGGCGAACAGATAGCCATCGGCGGCCAGCAGGGCGGATGGCCCGGCGTCGCTGGCGGACAGCACGACCGTCTCGGTGCCCGCTTCGAACCGCGCGCCGGCGGCGGCGGCCTCGGCCATCTGGCGCGTGCCGCCGGTATGCGAATGCCAGACGATCAGCAGGCGGGATGTCGCGGACGGCGGCATATCCCTATCTCAGCTGCCGTCCGACCCAAATGACGCGTCCGATTATGTCAACGTCCGCCGGATCGACGTCGCCGATATCGGGATACATGCTGTTGTCGCTCGTCACCCGGATGGTGCTGGCGGCGGGGCTGCGGGTGACGCGTTTCACCAGCAGGGAGTCCTCCGCCCGCATGACATAGACGCCGTCGCGCAGGCGCTCGCTGCCGTCGCTGCGGTCCACCAGGATGGGATCGGCGTCGCCCAGCGTCGGCAGCATGGAATCGCCCTGAACCTTGATGACCGACAGCATGTCGGGATCGCCGCCTGCCAGTCCGCGGATCCAGCGCGCCTGGAATGCGAGCGCGGATTCCGCCGCCTCCTCTTCCTCGGTCAGCGCGCCCGCGCCTGCCGACGCGCCGATACCGCTGTAATAGGGGATCAGCATGTAATCCGCACTCGACCGCGCCTTGCCGGGCATGACCGCGCGACCCCCGGCGGTGCGCGGTGCGCCCAGTTCCGCCTCGCTGACATCGAAATGCGCCGCCAGGGTGCGCCGGTCGTCCTCGTCCAGCTTGCGCGGCACTCCGCGCTTGATGAATTGCTGGATATAGGCCGGGTTGCGCCCCAGCAGCCGCGATAGCGAAACATAGTCGTCACCGCTCGTGCGCACGAGCATATCCAGCCGTTCCCGCACCGCCATGTTCGAGTCGGCATTCGCGGTCCTATTCGAGTCGCTCACAGTTTGCTCCCGTCGCTACTGGCCTTAATAGAACAAAAAGCGAACATAATCACCGTGGTCCAAATTCTGCTTCACTAATAGGAAATAAACGTGATCATAGGATCATGCCAATCAGTCAGGAGAAAGCAATGTCCATGTTATCACGCGCCGAACGCTGCATCTACAGGCACGGGATTTCCCCCTCCCGCATAGGCCGGGAATCCGTAGGCGATCCCAGGCTGATCTTCGACATGAGAAATGGCCGAACGATCGGAAAAAAAGTGGAAACAAGGCTTTCGACCTATCTGTCGGCGCAAATGGGGGATGCGGCATGACATCTTTTGGTTTTCCCGTTTCCGAAGCGCTGCTGACCGCCTTGACGGCCATGTTCTCACAGATGGCCGCGCCGTCCGTCCCGACGCAAGGCAAAACCGGTTCGGAACACCAGCAAAGGCAAATGCCTATATCGTCCCTGTCATCATTCCACACGCAATCCTGGGCGAGCATGGGCACCGAGGGCGCGCGCTCCCGGTTTCAGATCACGGTCAGCGGCCGCGAGGCCCAGGTCGACGCGATGGCCGCGCAGCTGGAGGCGGACCTGACCGGCGGCGACCATGATCTGGGCGACGCGCTGCTCGCCGATATCGTGCGCACCGACACGGATAAGACCGTCGACGGCAGCGGCAACGCCGTGTCGCTGCTGACCTTCGAAGCGCTGACGATCCGCGAGTGACGCCCTATGTCCCATATTCTGGACTCGGCCCTTTCAGCCCGTTCGTCAATGTCACCATCGTCGCGGCGCTTTCGCCTGTCACCAACTCATCACTGGCAGAGGCGCGGCCCGATGCGCTAAAGCCCTTTCGCATGAGCGACACCGCGACTTTGCCATATGCCTTTGCCAAGCGGCATGGCGTCGTCATGCTTCAGGAGGATGACGCGGGCCTTTCCGTCGGCCTGCGCGAGGCGGCGGACCCGCGCGCGCTGACGGAAGTGCGCCGGGCGCTGGCGCGGCCATTCGCGGTGACGATGATGCCGCAAAAGGATTTCGATCTGCGCCTGGGCGAAGTGTACGGCGCGGCGGGGCTGGACGCCGACACGGTGTCGGGCGAACTGGCGGAGGTTGGCGACCTCGGCGCGCTGGCGGATGACATTCCCGCTGCCGCCGACCTTCTCGATACCAACGACGATGCGCCGGTCATCCGCCTGATCAATGGCATCCTGGCCGAGGCGGTGCGGCAGGGGGCGTCGGACATCCATGTCGAGCCCTTCGAAAGCGCGCTCATCGTCCGGCTGCGCGTCGATGGCGTCCTGACCGAAGCGCTGCGTCTGCCCGCGAAGGTCGCGCCGCTCGTCACCAGCCGCATCAAGGTCATGGCCCGCCTTGACATTGCCGAGCGCCGCGTGCCGCAGGATGGGCGCATCGGGCTGACCCTCGGCGGCAGGGCGCTAGACGTTCGTGTGTCGACGCTGCCCGCGCGCGGCGGGGAGCGGGTGGTCATGCGCCTCCTGGATAAGGAGCAGGCGGGTCTTGGCCTCACTGATCTGGGCCTGCCACCCGCGCTCCTGACCGAGGTCGAGCGTGCCATCGCCGAACCCAATGGCATAATCCTCGTCACCGGGCCGACGGGATCCGGCAAGACGACCACGCTCTATTCCGGCCTCAGGATGCTGAACGACGGCAGGCGCAATATCCTGACCGTGGAAGACCCGGTCGAATATGCCGTCGAGGGGGTCGGCCAGACTCAGGTGAACGCAAAGGTCGGCATGAGCTTCGCGGCGGGCCTGCGCGCTATCCTGCGGCAGGATCCCGATGTCGTGATGGTCGGCGAAATCCGCGATCACGAGACGGCGGAAATCGCCGTTCAGGCGTCGCTGACCGGCCATCTGGTCCTTTCCACCGTCCACACCAATGACGCCATTGGCGCGATTACCCGCCTGAAGGATCTGGGGGTCGAGCCTTTCCTGCTGGCCTCCTCGCTCCGTCTCGTCATGGCGCAGCGGCTGGTGCGGCGGCTGTGCGAAGCTTGCCGCGAGACATCTTCCGCCAGCCCGGCGGAGGCCGCCTCGCTCGGCATCGCACCGGGCGCAGCCGTCCACCGCGCAAATGGCTGCGACCAGTGCGGGCGCACCGGCTATCGTGGCCGCATCGGCGTTTTCGAGCTTGTCCGCATCGACCGGGAGATGCGCGACCTGATGCTGTCCGGCGCGGACGAGGACGCCATCGCCGCGCGTGCGTTCCGGGGCGCGACCAGTATGGCGGACGCCGCGCGCGCACTTGTGATGGACGGTGCGACCACCATCGAGGAGGCCGTCCGTATCCTCCGCCAGGATGCGAGCGCCGATGCCCAGCTTTGATTATCTCGCCGTCGACACCGCGGGCCGCGAACAGCGCGGGGCGCTGAGCGCGGACAGCGAGGCGCGGGCGCGCGAAGTGCTCTCTTCCAAGGGGCTGTTGCCGGTGAAGCTGGGCGCGAGCGCGGGCTTGGCGGCCGCCACACCCACCGGTCGGTCGCCGCTGTTCGAACGCAGGCTGTCGACCAAACAGGCGACGCTGTTCACCCGCCAGCTGGCGACCCTGGTAGCCGTAACCCCTCTGGAAGAAGCGTTGCGCTCCATTGCGGGACAGGCCGAAAAACCGCACATCCAGCGCATCGTCGGAAACGTCCATGCGGGCGTTGCGGAGGGGCGGCGTCTGGGCGCGGCGCTGGGGCTGGAGGCGAAGAGCTTCCCGCCGCTCTACCGCGCCATGGTCGCGGCGGGTGAAGGATCCGGCGCGATGACGGAGATCCTCGACCGGCTCGCCGACCTGATGGAGCGACAGGCCGAAGTGCGCGGCAAGATCGTCACCGCGCTTGTCTATCCGCTCATGCTGGCGGCGGTCGCGCTGCTGATCGTCATCGGGATGATGACCTTCGTCATCCCGAAGGTCGTCGGCCAGTTCGACCGCATGGGCCAGGAACTGCCGCTCCTGACCCGCATCACCATCGGCATATCGGACGCGATGACCAGCTATGGCCTAATCATCCTCGCGCTGCTGATCGCCGCCGGTTTCGGCTTCGCGCAGATGCTCAGAAACGAGGACTTCCGCCTGAAGTTCGACACATGGCTGCTGGGTGTCCCCGTCATCGGCCGCCTCATCCGTGACGTCAACGCGGCGCGGCTGGCGCGGACGCTCTCGACCGTGGTGGCGAACGGCATGCCGCTGCTCGACGGCTTGACCGTCACAGCGCAGACCATTCGCAACCGCCGCATCCGTGCCGCCTGCCTCTCCATCGTCGAAAGCGTAAACGAGGGCGGCAGCCTCAGCGCCGCCATGCGCCGCACGGAACTGTTTCCGCCGCTTCTCGTCCACATGACGGCGTCCGGTGAACAGTCGGGCCAGCTGGAGGTCATGCTGGGCCGCGCGGCGGATTATATGGAGCGTGAATTCGACGCCTTCACGACGGGCGCGCTTTCGCTGCTGGAACCTATTATTATCGTCGTGATGGGGGGTATGGTGGCGCTGATCGTGCTGTCCATCCTGCTACCGATCATGCAGCTGAACACACTGGCCATAGGTTGAGATGAACATGACCGAAGACACCGAAACCCGTGAAGATGACGGATTCACGCTCGTCGAGCTGATGGTGGTGATCGCCATCCTCGGCCTGCTGGCGACTTTCGTGGTCCTGAACGTCCTGCCGGCCCAGACCGAGGCCGAGCGCACCAAGGCAAAGGCCGATATCGCCACGATCGAACAGGGCCTGCAGATGTACCGTATCCAGCAGCGTCGCTATCCCACAACCGCCGAGGGACTGCAGGTGCTGAACGGTACGACGATCCAGCGCCTGCCCGTCGACCCCTGGGGCAATCCCTATCAGTACAGCGCGCCGGGCCGGGCCGGGCCATTCGACATTTACAGCTACGGCGCCGATGGCGTGCAGGGCGGTGAGGACGAGAATGCCGATATTGGCAACTGGGAGGGGTAAGTCCTCCGGCTTCACGCTCGTCGAACTGATGGTCGTGCTGGCCATCATCGGCGTATCGGCAACAGCGGTCGTCCTTATGCTGCCGGGTGAAGACGCCGCCGCCCGCAAGGACGCCGAACGCTTCGCCTCCCGCCTGATCGCCGCGCGTGACCATGCGCTGTTTTCCGGACGGCAGACGTCCGCCTATGTCGATGCGCGCGGCTACCGGTTCGAGGAAAGCGTCGGGGGAGAGTGGATGTTGCTGAACGACCCGCCGCTGAAGGTCGACATCTGGGACGCGGGCGTCACCGCCACGAGCGACGCGCCCTTTCCTGTCCGCATTCGCTTCGACAGCGTCGGCGTTGCCGATGGGTCGGACCTGACGCTGTCGAGCGGCGGAGAAATTGTGATGGTGACGCTCGATAGTGGCGGTCAGCCGCGACTTCGCTAGGATATTCCGATCCCCAAAAGATTCGTCATTCCGGCCTTCGCTGGGATGACGGATGGCTTTGAGAGCTGAAAAGGCTCCTAATAGTCCTTCGAATAGCGCAGGTTCACGCCCTGTCCGCCCTGTGTCGACACGCTCGACAACACGCTAAGCGCCTTGGTCAATGCGATTTCGATCTGCGTTGCCGTAAAGCCGCGCGTATCGGTGATGACCTCGACATAGACGTCATCCGCCAGATACTGTCCGACGGCGAGCGCGGTGCCACGGCCCGTGCCCTCGTCCGCGCCAAGGATCTTCAGCCGGTCGAAGCCCGTCGCGCTCTGGATCTTGCCAAGGGGGTTCAGGCCGCCGCCGCCACTGCCGCGCAGGTTGTTGAGCGCGGCGGCCAGTTGCACGGCCTCCAGCGCGCCCAGCTCGGACGGCGGACCGCCGAACAGGATCAGGGACAGGATCTCGTCCTGCGGGCGGGCGGGACGGGACGAGAAACTGATCTGCGGATCGTAGGCGCGCCCGCCGATATTGATGAGCGCGGTGATGGTGTCGACCTCGGTTTCGGCGACGATGTCGAGGCGCGGGTTGATTTCCCGCTCTCCAGTCATCTCGATCAGGCCCTTTTGCAGTTCGAACTTCTGGTTCGCGAAATTGAATTCGCCGCGCACCAGATCGACGGTGCCGTTGACGCGGTACTGGCTGAGGCGGCCACCGACATTCATGTCGAGGCTCCATTCCGACTCCAGGCCCATGCCGGTGACGAAGATACGGTTGTTCGCCCTGATGTCGATATCGAGGCCCCAGTCGCTGGGAATTTCCGCGTCTTCCTCGACGATATCGTCGGGATCGCGCAGCTTCGCCGGTTTGCGGCGGACACCCTCAAGCTCGGAAATCTCGACCGCTCCGGACTGCACGATTTTGTAGCGCGCTTCCGGCAGGTTGAGCGTTCCCGAAATCATCGGGCGGGTGCCGGGCCCGTTGACGATGTTCAGGTTGCCCGACACGCGCGCCGAGATGCCTTCGGCGTCCGCCAGCTGCGCGTCGTCCATGCGGATCTTCATATCGATGGGATAGCCCGCCGCCGCGCTCAGGCTGGCATTGCCGGTCGCACTGACCGTACCGTCGCCCGCCTTGCCGTCCGCGCGCGTCAGGATGAAATCGGTATTGGTAAAGCGTCCATCGAGCGCGATGCCGGCGACGCGGGTACCGAAGACTTCGTTTTCGTAAATGAGGCTGTTGGCCTTCAGAACGCCGCGCAACTGCGGCTCGCTGACCGCGCCCGACACATCGGCGGCGATGGCGAGCGTGCCATTCAGCGACTGGCCCTCGAGCCCCGCGAAGGAGAACAGCGCGCTGGCCGGACCATTGTAGCGCAGACCGCCAGACAATGGCGAGCGCATCAGCCGTTCCGACCATGTTCCGGCAGTACGCGACAAAGGCGTCAGCGCAATTTTCATGCGCCCGACCTGGCGTCCGCGCTCGCGCATGACGGCATTGGCGTTGCCACCGTCCGCATCCAGCCGCGCGGCCAGTTCGATATCGACAGGCTGGGAGACGGCGACCGCGCCCGAACGGGTGAAATCATCCAGTTGCAAACGCATGTCGGCCTCCGGAAAAGCCGTGCCGGAGCTTTGCGAGAAATCGACACTGCCGGTTGCCGCGCCGCCGAAGCCGCCCGCAGGCGCGAACGCGTTGACGATGCCGAGGTCGAATTTGTCGAAGCGGCTCTGGAACTGGATGCCATCGCCGAAGCTGCCCGCCAGCTTCACGTCGCCCTCGCGGAAACGCACGGTCGTGGGCGCCAGGCGGTAAGTGCCGTTTTCGATGGCGATACGGGCAGGGCGGACGGTACGCAGTGGCTGTCTGGCGACTTCGCCCTTCAAAGCGGCGACGATCGCGTTCGGAGAGAGGCGCGCATTCAGCGCGATGTCATAGGGCGTCGGCGCGCGTCCGGTGGCGACGATCTTCGCCGTGCCGTTCATGTCGCCGTCCACATCGAATTCCGCCCGCGCCTTCTGGATGCGGAAACTGCCATAGGTCAGGCTGCCGATCTGCGCCGTGCCATTGATGGCGGGACCACTGTCCGGCAGCAGGACCAGCATGTCGATATCGGCGCGGCGGATGCCGATCGGCGTTTCGCCCGCCAGCGACAGCCCGCGAATGCGCGCGTCTATCTCGGCGGCTTGAACGCGCCCGCGCGCCTGAAGACTGGCCACGCCGTTGACGCCGTTGCCGGACAGGCGCAGATCGCCCACGAACGGCCCGGCAGCGGCCTGGCGCAATCTGCCCGACGCGGTGATGTCGGCCAGCGTCGCGCGGCGGATATCGATAACCAGCTGATCGCCCGTCGCCACCAGCAGGTCGGCGTTGAACGGACCATAGGCCGTGCCGCCCTTCGCCTTCACGTCATAGCCTGCGGGCGTGCCGCGGATGACGGCATCGACATCGGTGAACATCAGCGGTCGTTTTGCCCGGATACGGATCACCGGCGCGTCCGCCGTACCATTCGCCTGGACGGCGAATGGCCCATAAGCGTTGCTGGTTCCGGTCAGCCGCGCCGCGAACTGTCCGTCGGGATTGTAACGTGCGGTCCCTTGTGCCGACGCGCCCGGAGCCTTCAGGCGCAGATTGTCGACCCCGTAAACGCCATCGCCGGGTGCGACGAGGTTCGCCGTGATGACGGCGTTGCCGCCCAGGAAATCGCGAATGCTCTCATTGTCGATGCGCCTGGTCTGGACGCGCAACGGGCCGCGCAGGCCAAAGCCGCCACCCGGGGCAGTGACCAGCTCGATGTCCGTCCTGACATCGACGAGGCCGAGACCCGCAACCTCATAATCGTTCACCGCGCCCTGAATGCCGCCGGTATAGGTACCGCTTTCCAGATCGGCGACGATGACCGCCGTCGCGTCGATGCGGTCGCTAGTGAATTTCAGGTCGTCGGTCGCCAGTCGCCCGTCGGCGATCAGGAAGGTGCCGTTCGCTTTCAAATTGGTCAGCAGTCCGCCGACCGCGTCGTTCAGTCCGCTGACGCGCGACGCGGTCATGTTGAGCGGCACGGTCATCGTGCCATCGACGCTGCTGCCGTTGCCCGACGCGTTCAGATCCTCAACCAGGATATCGCCGAAGCCGATCGCCTCCGCCGTGACGGCATAGGAGAAGGTCGGCGCGGTGAAAGCACCGTCGGCCTTGATATTCGCGCGGATCGCGCGTCCCGCCACGCCCTCGGTGATCGCGCCGGGTTCGAGGAGTTGCGCCTGAACGTTGAAATCGCTGACGCTGCTCTCGGTCAGGTCGATCCCCCCCGCCGCGTCGAGCGCGAAGGCGGAAGACCGCAGCGCGAGGTCGATGTCCGCGACCTGCGCTTCCGAAAACGCCGCCGTCAGATCGATGTCCAGCTGCGGCGAGGTCATGCGGACCGCTGGCCCCTCCATGATCGCGGCGAGCTTCACCGGACCCTTGATCCGGAATGTCCCGTCGCGCGCCGACAGTGCCAGCGCGGCAAGATCGGCGCTGCCCGACCGTGCGTTCAGATCGCCGTCCCAGCTGGCCCAGCTGCCGTCGCCGGACAGTTTCGCGGTCAGGGGCTCGGCGATGCCGGTCAGGCCCGCGACCAGACCATCGGCGGGCGCGGCGACATCCAGGCTGACGTCCAGCCTGTCGTCGTCGGGCACGGCGTCGAGAACCAGCGCGATCCGGTCGCCGCCCGCTATACTCTCACCCTCAAGTGCGCGCACATCGGCGTCGATCTGCGCCCGGCCATCAGCGATGTGAACTTCGCCGTTCAGGGTCAGCGCATGGCGCTGGCCGGTGACGGCCTCGCCGATGTCCAGCCGTCCAAGGTTCAACTGGTCGACATCGATGTCGAATTCCGGCAGCAGCGGCGCGTCGGGATCGCTTTCGGTCTCGTTCAATACGGGTAGGCGGGTCAGGGTCGCCTGCGGCACGTTCAGCGACTCGACGTTCAGATGGCTGCCGATGAAGTCGAAGGGATGCCAGTCGACCGTCGCCTCCGGGATGGTCATGAAAACGCCCTGCGGGTCCGCCAGCGACAGGTCGCGGACGGTCATCTCGCCGTAGAGCGACCCGTCGATGCGGTCGATTTCCACGTCCAGGCCGCTTTCCAGTTCCAGCCCGTTGATCTGGCTGACGACGAACCGCCGCCCCGGATTGGTGTCGATGGCGAAGATCAGGATGAGGACAAGAACGGCGAGCCCCAGAAGGACGATGCCCAGCCATTTCAGGAACGTCGCCGGACCCGCGCGCTCGGGGGTGTCCTCGGTTTCGACCTCGTCAGGGGTGTAGGTTTCGTCAACCATGACGCGCCCCCTTTTCCGTTATCCTCGCGAAAGCGGGGATCCAGATTACGCGCTGAGCATGACAATGTGAGGCTCGGCGCGGCACTTGATTCCCGCTTCCGCGGGAATGACGGACTAATTGTGTAGGGCGAAGGAACATCAGAACGCCTGCCCGATGGAAATATAGACGCCGAAACGCGCGTCGCCGGGGCGCCGGTTCAGCGGGATGGCGATGTCGGCGCGGAAGGGGCCGAAATTGGTGTAGTAGCGCGCGCCGATGCCCGCGCCGTAGCGCAGGCCGTCAAAGCCGGGATATTGCTCGTCATAGACCTGGCCCGCGTCCACGAACGCGACGGCGCCGAAATTGCCGAAGCGGTAGCGGCCTTCGATCGCGCCTTCGAAGACGCTGCGCCCGCCCAGATACTGAAAATCGATATCGGGGTCTTCGGGGTCGTCCGGGTTCGGCGTGACAATGGTCTCGCGCGGGCCGATTTCCTGATAGCCATAACCGCGCACCGATCCGCCGCCACCCGCATAGAGCCGCCGCGACGGCGCGATGTCGTCGCGGTCGGCACCGTAAATGCTGCCGAAACGCAGGCGTCCCGCCAGCACGAAGCTCTCGCCCAGCCCCTGATAACCGGAAAGGTCGACCTGATTGCGAATATAGGGATCGAAGCTGCCGCCCTGCAGCGACGCTTCGGGACTGGTGCGCGCGGTGATGCGGAAACCCTCGGTGGGATCGAGCAGATTGTCCGAGCTGTCGAAGCCCAGCTGACCGGGAAGCGCCGCGATCAGAAAGGTCGAGCGCGGGTCCGTACCGGTGGCGGGATTGAAGCGCGTTTCCTGCGACCCGATCAGCTCGAAGCCATAGGCATAGGTCCAGCGTTTCTGCCAGATCGGCGTCGATTCCCGGCTGATCCGCCCGCTCAGCGCGAGGGTGCGCGCATTATACGCTTCGAAATCCTGCCGCCGCACATCAAGGCCGAGCTGCACCGTCCGGTCGCGCCGACCGGCGTTGGAGCGGCGGAACGCGACCCCGACCCCCTGTTCCTGCGTACCGACGACGGCGCTCGCCTCCAGCGCGCCCTCTGGCGGGAAGAAGTTGCGCGAAATCCAGCGGCCCTCGACGCGAAAGCCCTGTCCCGTGCCATAGCCGACTTCGCCTTGCAGAGAGCGGGTCGCGCCCTCCTCCTGCTTTACCAGCAGATCCACAAATTCCGTGCCATCCGGCCCCGCCTCGCCCGTCCGCACGGGTTCGATGGAGACGCTGTTGAACAGGCTGGTCGCGATCATCGCCTCGCGCAGGTCGTCCTGTTTGCGCACATCGTAGAGGTCGCCCCGGTCGAAACGTGACAGCACGTCGACATGCTCCGGATCGAAGACCGCATCCTCCTCGACCTGAATGCCGCGGAAACTCGCGCGCGGGCCGAGATCGACGGGCAGGGTATAGTCGCCGGTCTTGGTGTCGGCGTCCAGCAGGATGTCCCTGTCCTCGACCTTGGCGAAGGGATAGCCGTTATAGGGGAACAGCAGGCTGACCGTGGCTTCGGCGGAGATGACATTGTCGGCGATAATCGGCTCGCCGACCTTCACCTCAAGATTGTTCGAGACGATGCCCTCGGGGATCGCCTTCTCCTCGCCGACGATCTTCACGGACGAAAATTCATATTGCGTGCCGGGTACGGCGACCAGTTCGACGCGGTAGCGGCCATCTTCCTCAGCGGGCAGGATGATTTCGCTGTCCGCGGTCGCGTCATAATAACCGCGTGAGCGCAGCAGACGGATCAGGCTGGCCGCGTCGTCCGTTGCGCGCGCGGTCAGCTGCGCGGCATTGGCGGCCTCGTTATCGCCGCTTTCCAAGGCGGACAGCGCGCGGAATTCATCTTCCAGACCGACTTCTTCCAGCCCTTCGATCACCAGCCGGTAACCTATGGCGGGCAGCGCTTCGGCGGCTTCCTCGGCGGGTTCCTCCGGGACGCTGACGTCGAATCCGTCCAGCGGAACCAGCGGCGCGGCGAGCGCGTCATCCTCCAGCGGCGCATCGGCGATGGTCTCTTCGGCGGGACCGTCCTCCATGCTGGGCAGCGCCTCGATGGCATCTGCGGACTCGTCATCTTCGGCGCGCACTTCCGGCGGCGCTTCCGCTTCCGTGTCAGCGTCCAGCGATGGCAGCGCCGCCTCGAAATCATCGTCCGAAATAACGGGCTTTTCATCATCGGCAGGCACGGGCTCGCCCGTGCCGACACCATCCTGCGCAATCGCGGGCATGGACAGGCACAGGGCAAACAGACTGATGAAGGAACGGGTGGTCAAGATATCTCTAATCGGATCAACACGGATGCGCACTGATAGACGTAAATCGCGTGACGTGCCAGCATGTTCCTTCGCCAGCCATGCTTTTGGGTGGCGGGCCGGGGCGGTATGCGCTTTAAGTGCGGCGGAAGGAGAGTTTCGTGGCAGACAAATCGGACTGGCAGGCGAAGGCGGACAGGGAAGTGCGCGGCAAGGACCTCGACTGGGAAACGCCCGAGGGCATCACCATCGCGCCCGTCTACACCGCCGAAGACGCCGCCGCCCTCGATTCCGGCCTGCCCGGTTTCGCGCCCTACACGCGCGGTCCCTATGCCAGCATGTACGCGGGCCGCCCTTGGACCATCCGGCAATATGCGGGCTTCTCGACCGCCGAGGAATCCAACGCCTTCTACCGCCGCAACCTCGCCGCCGGGCAGAAGGGGCTGTCGGTCGCCTTCGACCTCGCCACCCACCGGGGCTATGACAGCGATCACGAACGCGTGGCGGGCGATGTGGGGAAGGCGGGCGTCGCCATTGACACGGTCGAGGACATGCGGATCCTGTTCGACCAGATCCCGCTCGATACTATGTCCGTCTCCATGACCATGAACGGCGCGGTCATCCCCATTCTCGCCTTCTACATCGTCGCGGCGGAGGAGCAGGGCGTCGGACCGGAAAAGCTGGCCGGGACCATCCAGAACGACATCCTGAAGGAGTTCATGGTCCGCAACACCTATATCTATCCGCCCGCGCCCTCCATGCGGATCGTCAGCGACATCATCGCCTACACGTCCGAAAACATGCCGCGTTTCAACAGCATCTCCATCAGCGGCTATCACATGCAGGAGGCGGGGGCGACGCAGGTTCAGGAACTAGCCTACACCATCGCCGACGGCATGGAATATGTCCGCGCGGCCAAGGCGACCGGCCTCGACATCGACGCCTTCGCGCCGCGCCTCAGCTTCTTCTTCGCCATCGGCATGAATTTCTTCATGGAAATCGCCAAGCTCCGCGCCGCGCGCAAGCTGTGGCATGACAAGATGACCGACCTTGGCGCGAAAACGGAAAAATCGAAGCTGCTGCGTACCCACTGCCAGACATCCGGCGCGTCGCTGACCGAACAGGACCCCTACAACAATATCGTCCGCACCGCCGTCGAGGCCATGGCCGCGACGCTGGGCGGCACGCAGTCGCTGCACACCAACAGCTTCGACGAGGCCATCGCGCTTCCCACCGACTTCTCCGCCCGCATCGCGCGCAACACGCAGCTGATATTGCAGGAGGAAACCGGCATCACCAAAGTCGCCGATCCTTTGGGCGGAAGCTATTATATCGAAAGCCTGACTCAGGCGCTTTACGACGAAGCCCTGAAACTGATCGACGAGGCCGAGGCGGCGGGCGGCATGACGAAGGCGGTCGCGGCGGGCATTCCCAAGTCCCGCATCGAGGAGGCTGCCGCCGCCCGGGCCGCGCGCCTCGACCGGGGCGAGGATGTCGTCGTCGGCGTAAACAGATACCGCCTGGCCGAGGAAGACCCGATCGAGACGCTGGAAGTGGACAATGTCCGCGTCCGCGCGGGCCAGATCGCGCGTCTGGAAAAGAACCGGTCCGAACGCGACGAAGCCGCCTGCCATGCCGCGCTCGATGCGCTGACCGAGGGTGCGAGGGCGGACGGCAACCTGCTCGCGCTGGCCGTGGACGCCGCCCGCGCCCGCGCGACGCTGGGCGAGATTTCCTCTGCCATGGAGGCTGTCTTCGGGCGCTACGATACCGTTCCCACACCCGTAAAGGGCGTTTACGGTGCGGCCTATCAAGGCGATGCGAAATGGCAGCGCGTCGTCGACGGCGTCGAGGCCGTCGCCGCGCGCAAGGGCCGCCCGCCGCGCCTGATGGTCGCGAAACTTGGCCAGGACGGCCATGACCGCGGCGCGAACCTGATCGCGTCGGCGTTCGGCGACCTGGGCTTCGACATTGTTTCCGGCCCGCTGTTCCAGACCCCCGCCGAAGCCGCGAAACAGGCCTTGGCCGAAGACGTCGATGTCGTCGGTGCCTCATCGCTTGCGGCGGGCCACAAGACCCTGATCCCCGAACTGATCGGCGAATTGAAGGACGCGAAGTCCACCATCCGCGTGATCGCGGGCGGCGTCATCCCGTCGAAGGATTACCAGTATCTGCGCGACGCGGGCGTCGCAGGCATCTACGGCCCCGGCACCAACATCATCGACGCGGCGGCGGACGTCCTGAAACTCCTCGGCCACAACCTGCCGCCGGAAGGGCTGGATGAAGCGGCGGAATAGTATTATTCAGACAGAAGGCGGTGATTGCTCCTGCGCACATGGCGAATGCGGACAACTTCACATTCCTGGCCAGCCTGTCGATGGAAGATAACGCGCTGAATTTCCCGCCACTTGAATATATCATCGCCCTGTTCATCCCGTCGCCATAAAGGACGGTTGGCACATAACCAGTCGATACGAGCAATCAGTTTGCGTTCGTAAATATCAGCTTGAGCTTCACCCCATTTTTCCTGAGTGTAGTTTCTGATTTCGTTCAGGTCGGCTATCGCTTCCGGCGAAAGTTTTGGTGTCATGCAGCCTGTTTTTCATTGGCCTGAGCTTTATCGGTACGGCGATCCTTCAGATATTGCGAGAGTTCCCGCCCATCGGCAAAGCTGATCCCTTCACCACGGTCCAGCTGGTCAATCCCAATCTGTAATTCTGCCAGCAACCGCAGGCGTTTGGCGTTTTGGTAATCGTTGTAGTCCGAAACTGAAATCATCACCCTAGCCGTCTTGCCATGCCTTGTAATGACGACCGGTCCATCGCGCGCTTCGTCCAGCAGGGTTCCAAATTGCGTTCTGGCTTCGCTGGCGGTCATCGATTTCACCGTTCATCTCCTCAATCGTACGATGCTGCTGTCGCACATGGGGATGACCTCTCCAAATCATCGCTTTAGGTGAGGCGTCAAACACGAACAGGAATTCCATGCCCCGCAACACCCCCGCCAAACTCGAAGTCCGCCTCGCCCTTCCTGCCGATGTACCGCGCATCGTCACCCTGATCGGCAAGACCTATGCTGGCGTCGAGAATTACACGCCGAGCATGATCCGCGGGCAGATCAATAATTTCCCGGGCGGGCAGTTCGTGGTTGAAATGGACGAGGACATCGTCGGCTATTGCGCCTCTTCGCGCATAGACGAGGCCGTCGCGCTCGCGCCGCATGACTGGGAGACGATTTCGGGCAATGGCTATGGCAGCCGCCATGACCCGACGGGCGACTGGCTCTACGGTATCGAGATGGTGGTCTCCGCCGAGCAGCGCGGGATGCGCATCGGGCGGCGGCTGTACGAGGCGCGGCGGAATCTGGTCGAACGTCTCGAGCTGAAGGGGGTCGTCTTCGGCGGCCGGATGCCAGGCTATGCCAAGGCGCACCGCCGCCGCAAAAACCGTGTCGAAACTCCCGCCGCCTATGTCGAGGGCGTGTCGGAGGGAACGCTGCGGGACACCACGCTCGGCTTCCAGATCAAGAACGGTTTCCAGCCCATCGGCGTGCTGGAAAATTACCTGCCTGAAGACGAGCCCTCTGGCGGCCACGCCGCGCACATGATCTGGCGCAATCCCTATGTCGACCCCGACGAGGCGAAGGAGTTCCGCGTGCAGCGCGGCGTGCGCGGCGTGCGGCTGGCGACGGTGCAGTTGCAGGCGCGTGCGGTGAAGGATTTCGACGAGTTCGTCCATAATGTCGAATATTTCGTCGATGTCGCCGCGGATTACGGCGCGGACTTCGTGGTGTTCCCCGAACTTTTCACGCTGTCGCTGCTTAGCTTCGAGACGAAGAAGCTGACGCCCATGCAGGCCATCGACCGCCTCTCCGAACATACCGAACCGCTGGTTGAGGCGCTGTCGACTCTGGCGCTGGCGTATAACGTCAACATCATCGGCGGGTCGCACCCGACACGGCGCGCCGACGGCGAGATCCAAAACGTCGCCTATGTCTGCCTGCGCGACGGCAGCGTGCATTCGCAGGAGAAAATCCACCCCACGCCGGACGAGAACTACTGGTGGAACATCAAGGGCGGCGACGATGTCGGCGTCATCCAGACCGACTGCGGGCCCATCGGCGTCCTTATCTGTTACGACTCCGAATTCCCCGAGCTTGCCCGCCGCCTGGTGGACGAGGGCGCGCAGATTATCTTCACGCCCTTCTGCACCGACAGCCGCCAGGGCTATATGCGCGTGCGCTATTGCAGCCAGGCGCGCGCGATCGAAAACCAGTGTTTCGTGGTGCTTTCGGGCAATGTCGGCAACCTGCCCGGTGTCGACAATATGGATATCCAGTACGCCCAGTCCTGTATCCTGACCCCCTGTGATTTCCCCTTCGCGCGTGACGGCATCGCGGCGGAGGCGAGCGAGAATATCGAGACGCTCACCATCGCCGACGTCAACCTCGACGATCTGACCTGGGCGCGGGCGGAGGGCACGGTCAGGAACCTTTCCGACCGCCGCTTCGACCTCTACCGTATCGACTGGTCAAAAGCACCCAGACCGAAAGGCGCGGTCGCGCACGGGGCGCATCACAGCAGCAACCGTTCACCTGGCGGCGGTTGAGCGCGGCGGCGGCCGTCACTCAGCCAGCGCGCGCCGGATTTCCCCGCGCATGAACGCATCCCGTTCCGGTGAAGGCGGACCGAGAACACCCTTGGCGTGATCGGGAAGATGCGCACCGGCGTCCACGGCCTTCTCATCGAAGACCAGATGGCGGAAAAAGGAAAACCAGCTTTCGCGCTCACCCTTCGGCAAATCGCGCAGCACAAGCAGACTGTGCATCAGCGCCACGAAACTCGCTCCGCCCGGCGCGCTCGAGAACCAGTAATTCACAAGCGCGTTCATCGGCCCGTCGGCCCGCACGCCGTGCCACCAGAGCGTTGGGATATAGATGGCGTCGCCCGGTTCGAGCACGGTTGCCTGGGCCGCCGTCAGCGCATC
Organism: Pacificimonas sp.; assembly: GCA_049650205.1. Lineage (GTDB taxonomy): Bacteria > Pseudomonadota > Alphaproteobacteria > Sphingomonadales > Sphingomonadaceae > Pacificimonas. Next base: position 18,231 of record JBARZR010000135.1, read on the forward strand.
GGCATAGCGGGGGTGGCGGGTCAGGTCGGGCGCATCCGGGTCGACCATGCTGATCGGTTGTCCGGACAGCGTATTCTCCATCGGGCCCACATATAGATTGGCGATCTGTTCCGGCGGAAACAGCAGGAACCGCCGTTTTCCCGCCACGCACACAGCGAGGTTATGCGCGACGTCGTAGTGCGGCGCGATACGGCTGGCGTTCCCGATCCACAAACGCGGTTCCGCATCCCTTACGGGCAGGGGAGCGATATTCGTCGAGACGAAATCAGGAATGTTGAGCGATACCGGCGTCGATCCCGCGTATAGCGCGGGCGGCGCGGGATCGTCCGCGCGCGCCAGCAGTTCGTCAAGCAGTCGTGACAGGGGCACGGGTTCGACACCGAAATCGGGCGTCCGCATGTCATTTCTGTAAAAAAAGCGGCCCTTCCGCGCCGGGCCGGTATGATAGACGCCGACCGGCGTGCCATTGTCCATGGCGCGCAGATACTCCGCCAGCGCGCCAAGGCCTCGCTTGCCTGCGATGACCGCTGGCCAATGGGCGGCGAGTTCCCGGAAGACCACGGGCTCATGCGCCGGAACGACCGTATCCGGGAACATTCCCGGATCTATCCCGGAACGTTCTGTAATGCGCGGCAAATCCTCAATGGCAGGAACGTCCCGCATCATGTTACCGGGATGGCGTCCAGATAATGCGCGATCCGTTTTGCGTTCGCGCCGAAATCGTCGCGTCCGATGCGTGATTTCGAACGGACATCGATGCGGCTGCCGGTCCCGTCCGCGCGGACCCGCACGACAATGTCATCGCGGAACCTCAGCCACTTCGTAATGGCCACCGCCTCGAACACGCCGCCGTCCGGGTGGGTTTCATGCACGGTCCAGCCTTCTTTCCGGGCCGCGTCCAGCGCCGCGGTAAAGGCGTTCGCGGGCGGCATGTCGGTCCTCAGCGGGGACAGATCGCCATGTTTGCGCGTATGTTCGGGGATATTGTCCTTGTCGAAGTCCGCTGGTCCCTTTCCCGTCAGCGTGAAGCGGGGCGGATCGACCAGATCGGTCGTCACATCGTTGATCATGGCTGCAACACTCCGCTGAATTCCGTCACGATAGCGCGGTACAGGTCGACTTTGAAAGGCACGATCTTCCGCGCCAGATTCTCCGGGGCAGCCCAGCGCCAGTCGCTGAATTCGGGATGCTCCTGCTGGATATCGATATCGCCATCGTCGCCCAGAAAGCGCATGGCGAACCATTTCTGCGTCTGGCCGCAATAGTTCCCTTTCCAGATTATCCCCAGCAGCTCTGGCGGCAGATCGTAATCCAGCCAGCCTTCGCTTTCTGCCAGAATGTCCACCTTGTCGGGCGTCACGCCGGTTTCTTCCTGCAATTCCCGCAACGCGGCGGCGCGCGGATCCTCGCCGGGATCGATCCCGCCCTGCGGCATCTGCCAGTAATCGGCCGGGTTATCGAGCCGCCGCGCCGTGAAGACCTTACCCTTTGCATTCAGCAGCATGACGCCGACGCAGGGCCGGTAGGGCAGCCCGCCCGGACCAGTCCCCTTGTTCATGCCGCCCCGGCCAGCAGCAGTTTCAGATCGCGCACACAATTCTCCACATCCGTCTGCGCGCTGGGGATCGCCTGGCGCAGCGTGATGCAGCCGTGAATCTGTCCCGCCGCCTCGCGGAAAATCGTCCGCACGCCAGACCCGATCAGTTTCGCCGCATAGGCCCGTCCCTGATCGCGCAGGGGGTCGAGACCGCAGGTGAACACCAGTGCGGGCGGCTGTCCGGCGAGGTCCGCGTTCAGCGGACTCGCGCCCGGCTGCGCCCGGTCCTGCGTCCCTAGATAATGATCGCCAAACCACTTCATGCCTTCACCGGTAAGGAGGTGCCCTTCGGCGAAATCCTGCATGGATCCCGTATCGGCATCCTGGTCGACTCCGGGATAGATCAGCCACTGCGCGAGGATCGGCACGTCCAGTTTGCCCTGCAATTCCTGGCAGACGACCGCCGCCATGTTGCCGCCCGCGCTGTCGCCGCAGGGAACCAAGCCGGTAACCTGATGACCGATAACGTCGGGGCTGCCCGCCGCCCATTTCGTCGCCGCGATGCAATCCTCGCCCGCCGCGGGGAAAGGGTGTTCCGGGGCCAGCCGATAATCCACCGCGACGACCGTCATGTCCAGCAGCCGCGCCACCTCGGCGCAGAAACTGTCATGGCTGTCCAGATCGCCAATCACCCAGCCGCCGCCATGGTAGAAGGTCATCACCGGCGCGGGCGAATCCGCCGCCTTCGCCTGATAGATGCGCGCCGGGATATCGTGCCCCCCCTCTGAATTGGGCCCCGAGGGAATGACAAAATCTTCGCACCGTGCCAGCTCTCCCCTCGGCGTCTCGGTCAGTTCCTTCATCGCCAGCATCATCAGGCGCGCGGTGGGCGGATCGACCTCGTGCATCTGCGGCCCCTCCTGCGCGGCCAGCATGTCGAGGACGGCGCGCACGTCCGGGCGGGTATAGGTCTCGGTCATCGTAAACTCCCCTTTGCGTCCGTGACACTAGCCGGGAAACTGCGCCCCGCAAGCCGCGGAATGAGGAGGGCCTGAAACCCCGCCCGCGCCAGAAGGAACAGGTTGAACGACATCCACAGACCGTGATTGCCGAGCGGCGCGGCGAGCCACAGCGAAAACGCGTAAACGCCCGCCGCCAGCGCCATGCTGAGGAGCATGGCCCGCGTCCAGCTCGCGCCGATAAACACGCCGTCGAAAACGAAGCTGAGAACGCCGGTCACCGGAATCAGGACCAGCCAGACCAGATAGTCCCGCGCGAAAGCGGCCACCTCCGGCGTCGCGGCGAAGCTGTCCAGCACCGCGCCGCCCAGCACGGCGAATGCCCCCGACAGCAGCGCCGCGACACCCAGCCCGCGCCACAGGATCGCGCGCATGACGGTCATGAATCCCGCCCGGTCGCGCGCGCCATAACGCTCTCCGTTCAGCACCTGCGCCGCATTCTCGAACCCGTCGATCAGCAGCGCGGAAAAGATGAACAGCTGGAAAATGATCCCGTTCGCCGCCAGCGCCACCGGCCCGTAGCCGGCGCCCACCCGCGTCAACGCCGCCATCGACAGCGCCAGGATCAGCGACCGCAGAAACAGGTCGCCGTTGAGATTGAGGAGCGGACGGAAGGCCGCCCATGAAAGCGCGCCGCGCCGCCCGAGCGCCGCCGCCGCATTGCGCAGCGTCTCGCCGCGCATGACGAACAGCGCCATGCCGGTGAATTTCGCATATTCCGCGATCAGGCTGGACCAGCCGATGCCCGCGATGCCGAAATCGAACACCAGCACGAGCAGCAGTCCCAGCCCGACATTCGTCAGATTGTAGCAAACCTCGATCGCCAGCGCCGCGCGCACCTGCCGACGCCCCACCAATAGCCCGATTAGCGCGAGGTTCGCGAAAAAGGCGGGCGCGGCCCAGTAGCGGATGTCGATATAGATGCGCGCCTGCTCGGCAACCTCGCCCGCCGCGCCCAGCGCCGAGATGCCGAACGGCACGATCAGCGGCTTCAGGACAAGCAGAAATCCACCCAGCGCCAGCCCGAACAGCAGCGCCCGCACCAGCGTTTCCGCCTGCGCGTCCGCCGTTCCGCGATCCTGCGCGACCAGCCCCGTCGTGCCCGTTTTCAGGAAGTTCATGACGACGAAGATCAGCGCGAACAGTTTCGCCCCCACATCCACCGCTCCCTGCGCCGCCACGTCCTCCAGCCGCCCCACGATCCACATGTCGCCAATCCCGATCAGCGCGGTGGCGACATTCGTTGCCATAGCGGGAATGGCGATGGCCCAGATCAGGCGGGGCTGAACAGGCTGCGCCGGTACCGGGCCGCTCACCGCATCTGTTCGATCTTGGCGATACCGTCTGGCAGTTCCGACCAGCGCAGGTCGGTGGTGAGCGCAGTCGCGTCCCGCATCTGGGCCAGCGAAATGCAGGCCCGGTCGCCGAAGGAAATGCCGGTTCGGTGCGTGATGGACTGCAATCGGCCCGCTTCGGTCGCTTCCTGGGCACCGAATGGCAGGACCGACAGTCGCAGATTTTCCAGCGCGGCGACACCAACCTCGATGTCACCACCGCCTTCATGGATTTTCGCCACGACTTCGGAATAGTTCACGGCGGACATGACGGCGTGATCGGCGACCTGCATGACACGCTCGCCGCCGCGTTCGCGCTTTAAAAAGGCCAGGATGGCGGAGGCGTCATAGACGAAACCGCTCAACGCCCCTCTTCCATTTCCGCATCTTCCCTCGCGGCCTCGCGGCGGCGGTCGGCGATCAGTTCATCTGCCAGACTGCGTTTGCCGGGAAACGCCTTCATGAATGCCGCCTGCGCCGCCAGCAGTCGCGCGCGCGTCGACTGGATCTTGATGACGTCGCCATCGATTTCCAGCGTCACCTGATCGCCCGGCCCGATGCCCAGTTCGTCGCGCATCGCCTTCGGCAAGGTGATCCTGCCATTTTCGAATATTTTCGCAGTGACGGCCATGATGGTCTTTCTTTAGGTGACAATGCCTTTTACACAGTACGGCCTGAATAAATCGTACTCAAGCAGAAACCCGTACGATCGCCTTATTGCTGAAATGCCGCGGCCTGTCATTCGGAACCCGTATGCCCGCCTGCGGTTTTAACGCATATGTCCCCCATATCCCGCACAACATCCGCCGTCGCCGCCGCCGCCGCGCTGGCCCTCAGCCTGACCGCCTGCGAAGAGCTGGTGACCCAGGCGGGCAGCCGTCTCAGCCAGACGGCGGACTACGACCCCACCGATGTCGGCAGCGTCGATCACGCGCTCTGCCTGCTCGGCTTTTCCGGCTTTCCGATGACGAAGCTCGTAACCGGCCATCACCTCGTCGAGGTCAGCCTGAACGGACAGCCCGCCCGTTTCATCGTCGACACCGGGGCCAACGCGACCGTGATGCACGCGCCCTATGCGGAGGATTACGGCCTTGGCGAGGCGCGCGGGCTTCCCGCCGTCGCGGTGGGGATCGGCGGCGGCGGTCAGGCGCGGCAATATGGCGTGGACAGTCTCTCGCTCGGCGACGTCACGCTGCGCCAGGGTAGCATCCTCGCCACCGACCTGTCGCAGCTGACGGAGGTGCTCGGGCCACTCTCCGGCGGGCAGATCACCGGCCTTCTCGGCGGCGATGTGCTGTCGGAACACCGCGCCGTCATCGACGTCGCCCGTCCGCTGCTGTTCCTGATCCCCGGCGACGGCGCGCCCGCCCCGGTCGATGCGGCGGCATGCAAAGTGGATGCCGCCAGCTGACCTTCCCTCTCGTCCATCACCCGCATTATGTCGCGCCGCTGCCCGCGGGCAGCAGCTTTCCCATGAACAAATACGGTCTTCTCCTGACCGCGTTCGAGGACATGGGCGTCGCCCCCGACATGCACGTGCCGGACCCCATGCCGGAAGCGTGGATCGCCGCCATTCACAATCCCGCTTATGTCGAGGCCGTCCTGACGCAGACCGTGGGCAAGACTACTGAACGCCGCATTGGTTTTCCCGTGACGAAGCGCGTCGCGGAGCGGTCGGAACTCGCGCTTGGCGGCACCTACCTCGCCGCGCGGCTGGCGCTCGACCGGGGCTACGCCGCGAACGGCGCGGGCGGTTCGCACCATGCGCTACCCGATACCGGCGCGGGCTATTGCGTGTTCAACGACCTCGCCGTCGCCGCGAACCGCCTGCTGACCGAGGGCCATACCAGCCGCATCATGATCGTCGACCTCGACGTGCATCAGGGCGACGGCACGGCGGTGTGCCTCGCGGGCCGGGCGGACGCCTTCACCTTCTCCATGCACGCGGAGCGCAACTTCCCGGTGCGCAAGGCCCGCTCCAGCCATGACGTCGCGCTTCCGGACGGTCTTGGCGACACAGGGTATCTCGAAACACTGGACCGCGAACTGCCACCGCTGTTCGAGCGGTTCCGTCCCGACCTCATCCTCTATCAGGCGGGCGTCGATCCGCATGAATCCGACCGCCTCGGGCGTCTGTCGCTAAGTGACGCAGGTTTGCAGGCGCGCGATGCCTATGTCCGCGATCTGGCAAAGGCGGCGGGCGTCCCCCTCGCCAGCACCATGGGCGGCGGTTACGGCAGGGACGAAGAGCGGCTGGAACTCGCCCACCGCCATGCCAGGTCGATGCTGGTGCTTGCGGGTATCCCGGTCCCGGCTGCGCAAGGCTCAGGTTCGCGCGGGCCTAGCAATTCTTTCTTTGCGGGTGAGGGTGCGTCGGTTTAGGGCGAATCCTGAAATAAATACGTCATCCCGGCGAAGGCCGGGATCCAATCCGGGACGCGCTGGTCAGCCATCGTTCCGGCCATGGGGCGCGGGACTGGATCCCGGCCTTCGCCGGGATGACGATGAAGGAAAGGCCGCGCGCCACATGGCAACGCAACTAAAAGAACCAGCCCCCGCCAGTGAACGCGAGGCCGTCACCGTCCGCTTCGCGGGCGATTCCGGCGACGGCATGCAGCTGACCGGCGGACAGTTCACCCAATCCACCGCGCTGGCGGGCTCCGACCTCGCCACCTTCCCGGATTTCCCGGCGGAGATTCGCGCGCCGCAGGGGACGCTGTTCGGTGTCAGCGCCTTCCAGATCAATTTCGGCAGCGACGCCATCGAGACGGCGGGCGACGCGCCCGACATCCTTGTCGCCATGAACCCCGCCGCGCTGAAATCGAACCTCGACGCGCTGAAGCCCGGCGGCCTCATCATCGCCGACGCGGGCGAGTTCGGCGCGCGCAACCTCAAAAAGGCGCATTATGACGAAAACCCGCTCGAGAATGACAGCCTGAAGGATTACCAGCTCGTCGCCTTCGACATCAGCGCGCTGACGCTGGAATCGGTGAAGGAATTCGGCCTTGGCAACAAGGAGGCGCTCAGGTCAAAGAATATGTGGACGCTGGGGCTGGTCCTCTGGATGTTCGACCGCGACCGGCAGCCGATCCTCGACTGGCTGGCGACGAAATTCGCGAAGAAGCCAGAACTCGCCGCCTCCAACGCCGCCGCCCTCAACGCCGGTCACGCCTATGGCGAAACCGCCGAAATCGCGCAGGGCCTCGGCCGCTATCATGTCGGCGCGGCGGAGGTCGAACCCGGCCTCTACCGCACCGTCACTGGCGGCGAGAGCCTCAGCCTCGGCCTCGTCGCGGGCGCCAGCCTGGTCGATCTGCCGCTCTTCTTCGGCTCCTACCCCATCACGCCCGCCAGCCCGCTGCTCCACACTCTCGCGCGGCTGAAGGAATTCGGCGTCACCACCTTCCAGGCGGAGGACGAAATCGCCGCCATCTGCGCCGCCATCGGCGCGAGCTACGCCGGCCAGCTGGGCGTCACATCCTCCTCCGGCCCCGGCATCGCGCTAAAGGGCGAAGCCATGGGGCTCGCCGTGATGACCGAATTGCCGCTCATCATCGTCAATTCCCAACGCGGCGGACCGTCCACGGGCCTGCCGACCAAGACCGAGCAGTCCGACCTCTATCAGGCGCTCTATGGCCGCAACGGCGACGCGCCCATGCCCGTCCTCGCGACGCGCAGCCCCGTCGACTGCTTCGAGGTCGCCATCGAAGCCTGCCGCATCGCCACCCAGTACATGACCCCCGTCATGATCTTGACCGACGGCTATATCGCCAACGCCGCCGAGCCCTGGCACGTCCCGGAAATGTCCGATTTCCAGGCGAACCCGGTCACGCATTACAGCGGCGAGACCGTCAGTCCCTATAAGCGCGACGAAAAGCTCGCCCGCGTCTGGATCAAGCCCGGCACCCCCGGCCTGATGCACCGCATCGGCGGCATCGAGAAGAATTACGAAACCGGCAACATCGACTACGCCCCCGCCAACCACCAGAAAATGACCGACGTCCGCCAGCAGAAGACCCTGAACGTCGCGGACTCCATCCCCGACCAGACCTTCGAACTCGGCGACGCGGACGATGACATGGTCGTTGTCGGCTGGGGTAGCACCTTCGGCCCCATCCACCAGGCCGTGAAGCGCGCCCGCAAGGACGGCGCAAAGGTCGCCCACCTCCACATCCGCCACATCTGGCCCATGCCGAAGAATTTGGGTGGGCTGCTGAAGGGTTTCGACAGGATCCTGGTGCCGGAAATGAACACGGGGCAGTTGAAAACCGTGCTGCGTGACCAGTTCCTCGTGGACGCGAAACCGCTCAACAAGG
>JBARZR010000136.1:0-33312 GCA_049650205.1 Pacificimonas sp.
AGAAGCCGCGTTTGCGCCTCGATCGGCATATCGCCAATCTCGTCCAGAAATAATGTTCCTCCCTGCGCCTGCTCGAACCGGCCCGAACTGCGCGCCTGCGCACCTGTGAAGGCGCCGCGCTCATGGCCAAACAATTCGGACTCGATCAGATCACGCGGGATGGCGGCCATGTTGACAGCAACGAACGGTTCCGTCCGGCGCGGCCCCAGATCATGGACGGCGCGGGCCACCAACTCCTTCCCCGTGCCGGATTCGCCAAGAACCATGACCGTAAGGTCGGTCGGCACGACCCGCGCGATCAGGCGGTAGACTTCCTGCATCGGGGCGCTGCGACCGATCAGGGGAAGGTCGTCGCCCGGCGGTGGGGCGGGTGCAGCGGTTTCCGCGCCAGAACGCTCCAGTGCGCTGGCAACTGCCGCAGTCAGCTCGTTGAGATCAAAGGGCTTCGGTAGATACTCAAATGCCCCCTGTTCCGTGGCACGCACAGCCGTGGCGAGCGTATTCTGCGCGCTGACCACGATGACTGGCAAGTCGGGACGCCGGGCGAGCAATGCAGGCAAGCTGTCCAGACCGTCGCCGTCGGGTAGGCCGACATCGGTGATGACGACATCACCTAGGCCCTGATCCGCCAGCCGCGCCAGCCCTGCCAGACTGTCGGTTGTCCGCACCTGATGGCCGGCGCGCAACAGAGCCTGACGCACCACGGTGCGAATGGCGGCGTCATCGTCGGCGACCAGAACCGTACCTGTCCGTCCGTTCATGACTGACTGGCCATCGGTAGCAGGACCCGCATGATGGTGCGCCCCTGCCGCTCGTCGCGCTCATATTCGACATGGCCATTGTGATCGCTGGCGATCTTGGCGACCAGCGCGAGGCCAAGCCCGCCAAGCCCATTTTTCGACGACACGAACGCGTCGAACATATGGTCTTGCAGATCGTCAGGCGCGCCTGGGCCATTGTCGATCACACAGATTTCTATCGGTACGGCTACACGGCCGGACTGGCCGGGAATGCCGATCTTCAGTCCGTGACGATAGGCGGTGGTCAGCGTGATCCGGCCGCCTTCGCCCGCAGCTTCGCGCGCGTTCTTTACAAGGTTGAGAAACAGCTGGACCAGCGCGTCGCGGTCTGCAGCGACTTCGGGAAGCGACGGATCATATTCTTCAGCGATCTGTGTACCATCGGCGTTTAAGAGCTTGCGGACATGACCGAGAATGGCGTGGATATTTTCCGGTTGCAGACGAGGCGGGCGCGGATCGCTGAAGCGCTCCATGCCGCCAATCAGGGCGCTGATCCGGTCGACTTCGCTGATGATGAGATTGGAAAGCTCATCGCGGTCTTCCCCGCCCAGTAACTGCGCCGCCCCGCGTATGCCGCTGAGCGGATTCTTGATTTCATGCGCCAGCATGGCGGAAAGTGCCGCAGCAGACCGCGCGGCGCCCCGGTGATCGCTGTTTCGCTCGACAAGCGCCGCCACACTACGCCGCTGCAACGCCAGCGTCATGTGACGGCCATCCCCCGATATAGGTGCGATCAGTATATCGGCAGTGAACGCCGGTGCCTCGAACAGCGCAATCCTAACATCATAGGCCGCGATCTCGGCCTGCTTGTCCGCCGCTTCGTGAAGCAATGCGCGCAGCGGACTGTCAGGTGGCAACAGGGCCTCCCAGCCTCTCGTGGCGAGCGCATCCTCCGACCGGCCCAGCAGCATCTCCGCCGCCGGATTGGCCTGTACCGGATGACCGGAGCGATTGACCAGCAGAACAGGCACCTGCAGCGCGTTCAGGACTTCGGCGGGGACAGGAACGGCGCGGCGGCGAAAGCGCAGTGGAACGAGCGCGCTCATTGCGCGGAATTCACGCCGCGATCCGGTCACGCCAGGGGGCATAGAATTCGGCCAGCATGGCCTTGACCTTCACGCTGGACGGCTCCTGATTGGCCTTGTTGCGAAACTCGGCCGATCCGTGCAAACCCTTGGTGTACCAGCCGATATGCTTGCGGAACATGTTGACGCCATTGATCTCGCCATATTGCTCAAGCATCATGTCGTAATGTTCGGCGATCAGGTCATATTGCCGGGAAATGCTGGGATCGGCGACGGCTCCCTTACCTGCCAGTTCCGACATAACCTGGTTCAGCAGCCAGGGTTTGCCATAGGCTCCGCGTCCGATCATCACCGCATCCGCACCGGATTCCGCAAGCGCGGTGCGCGCATCGGCGACCGAACAGATGTCGCCATTAACGACGACGGGCAATGACGTCGCCTCCTTGACGCTGCGCACGAACTTCCAGTCGGCGCTGCCCTTATACATTTGGTTCCGCGTGCGACCGTGGATTGTAATCATGCGGATGCCGAGGTCTTCGGCCGTCTTCGCCAGCTGCGGCGCGTTCAGATGTTCATGGTCCCAGCCCATGCGCATCTTCAGTGTAACCGGCAGGTCGACCGCCTTCACCGTCGCATCCATCAGGCGTGCGGCCAGATCCGGCTCCTTCATCAGCGCCGATCCTGCATGACCGTTGACGATCTTCTTGACGGGGCAACCCATGTTGATGTCGATGATCGCTGCGCCGCGCTGTTCGTTCAGTTTCGCCGCCTCTGACATGACATCGGGATCGCAGCCGGCCAGCTGCATGGAGACGGGATTTTCAATCGGATCCCAGGCCGCCTGCTGAACACTGCGCCGCGTCTCGCGCACAGCGGCCTGGCTTGCGATCATTTCCGTGACCGTCAGACCCGCACCAAAGCGCTTCACCAGCTTGCGGAACGGACCGTCGGTCACGCCGGTCATCGGCGCAAGGATGACGGGCTGTTCGATCCGGACGGGGCCGATATCGATTGGCTTCAATTCAGGCACTGGACTCTCTTGCATCGGATTTAGGCAGCAACATAACCGCTGCCAGGACTGTTCTGCAAGGCGGTGTCGCGATAAGGCCATACCGATGAGAACAACCGCCCTGATCGTCGCCGCCGGAAGCGGAACCCGCGCGGGCGATGGTGTTCCGAAACAGTATAGATTGCTGAACGGAAAGTCGGTCCTGCGCTGGTCGGCGGAACGGCTCACCGCGCATCCGGATATAGATGACGTGCGCGTTGTCATTCACCCTGACTGGCGTGCGGACCATGACCGGGCGCTGGACGGACAGAATGTCGGGCCGCCAATTTTGGGCGCGGCCACACGCCAGGAGTCCGTGCTGGCCGGCCTGGAAGCGCTTGACGATGTCGACCGTGTGCTGATCCACGACGCGGCCCGGCCCTTCCTGACGAAGACGGTTGTGGATGCCCTGCTGATGGCGCTGGAAATACATCAAGGGGCTGTGCCTGCCCTGCCAGTCGTCGATAGCCTTCGCATTGGGGCCGATACCATCGCCGGCGATGTATCGCGTGCCGGTCTGCACCGCGTTCAGACACCACAAGCCTTCCGCTACGCACCGTTTCTCGCCGCGCACAGGGGGGCGGCCATAGGGGCGACTGACGATGCGCAGGTTGCGCATGCGGCGGGAATGTCAGTGGCACTGGTTCCCGGTGACGAGGCGCTGTTCAAGCTGACCTACGCCGATGACTTTCAGCGTGCGGAGCAGATGATTGCAGGGCGGGGGTTCCGCACGGGCATGGGTTATGACGTTCATCGCTTCGCATTGGGCGATCGTGTCTGGCTATGCGGAGTCGAAGTGCCACACACTCACAGCCTGGCGGGGCATAGCGATGCGGATGTCGGGCTTCATGCCCTGACCGACGCGATCCTCGGTGCGATTGGTGAGGGCGATATCGGCGACCATTTTCCTCCCACCGATCCAAAATGGAAAGGCGCGGGCTCCGATCTGTTTCTTGGCCATGCGCACAATCTTGTGACCGCGCGTGGTGGCGCCCTGGAGCATGTCGACGTCACCATCATATGCGAAGCACCCAAGGTCGGTCCGCACCGGGCAGCGATGCGCGCGCGCGTGGCGGATATCTTGCGGCTGCCCTTGGACAGGGTTAGCGTGAAGGCAACCACTACCGAAAAGCTGGGCTTTACCGGCAGGCGCGAAGGCATCGCGGCGCAGGCGGTTGCGACCGTCAGAATATGAACTTCGAGGATTTATCATGACCCAGCTGTTCCCGCAGGATCTGCTCGACCTGGCCACGCGCGTGATCGCGGAAAATCGTGAGGCTGGGCGGCTGGTCGCAGTCGCGGAAAGCTGCACGGGCGGTCTGGTGTCCGCCATCCTGACGGAGATCCCCGGCAGTTCCGACGTCGTCGGCCGCGGTTTCGTTACGTATTCAAACGATGCGAAACGGGAATTGCTGGGCGTCCATTCGGATGTGCTTGAAACCTTTGGCGCGGTATCCGTGGCGACGGCCTGGGCAATGGCTCAGGGCGCGCTGGAGCGGTCGCGGGCGGACATTACCGTTGCGGTAACAGGTATTGCCGGACCGGGCGGCGGTACGGAACAGAAGCCGGTGGGTACCGTCGTCTTCGCGCGGGCCTTGAAAGACGGCGATCCAGACGACATCACCGCCGACACGAAAGTCTTCCCCGATCAAGGGCGAACGCAGATCCGGCTTCAGGCGGTCCGCTGCGCGCTGGAGTTACTGCTACCCGGAGCATCGACCGACACGCCGTAAATCTCGCCCGCACGCTTTTCGAATGCGGCGACCATCCGGCGGAAGGCTTCATGGAAAAACGTCCCTGCCAGCCGCTCGAACAGTTTCTGGCGAAATTCGAAATCGACACAGAAATGCACGTCCGTACCGCCCTCGCCGTCCGGTTCGAAACGCCAGTCGTTTCTCAGATATTTCAGTGGGCCGTCGAGATATTCGACGTGCAGGCTGCGCGGCCGGTCGAGGGCAACCTCGCTGGTAAAGGTCTCCCGCACCATGCGAAACCCGACGATCATGTCGGCGACCAGTGCCTTCTCGGTTTTCGACTTCACACGCGTCGCCACGACCCAGGGCAGAAACTCGGCGTAACTGCCGACATCGGCGACCAGATCGAACATCTGGTGCGGCGTGTAGGGCAGGTTGCGGACTTCCTGATGACGCGGCAAATTCGGTCCCTTCCGTTCTCCTCCGATGACGCTGTGGGGCGGAGGAATGGTGGGCGCTGACGGGCTCGAACCGCCGACCCTCTCGGTGTAAACGAGATGCTCTACCAACTGAGCTAAGCGCCCACTTGCACCTACATGGCAAGCCGTTAGGCAACGGGCAATCCCCAACCCTGATTCTACGGAGATTTTTTCATGGCGGACGCCAAGACACTCATACTCAAGCTCGACACGTCGGACGATGCCGAAGTCTGGATCAAGCTGCGGCCCGACCTGGCACCGAACCACGTCGCGCGTATCAGCGAACTGGCGTCCAGCGGTTTCTATGACGGTGTCGTCTTCCACCGCGTAATTCCCGGCTTCATGGCGCAAGGTGGCGACCCGACCGGCACAGGCATGAACGGCAGCGACAAACCCGATCTGAAGGCGGAATTCAATTCCGAACCGCATACGCGCGGAACGTGCAGCATGGCGCGCGCCCAGAACCCGGATTCGGCGAACAGCCAGTTCTTCATCTGCTTCGAGGATTCTGAATTTCTCGATGGACAATATACCGTCTGGGGCGAAGTCACCGAAGGCATGGAACATGTCGACGCGCTGCCCAAGGGCGAGCCACCCGCAAAGCCTGGAAAGATCGTCTCCGCAACGATCAAGTAGTGCAAACTTGCATTCCTGTATGATTTCGCGCATATTGGCAGCATGACCGAAGCTGCTGAAGCCGAAAATTCCCACTCGCCCCCGGCATTGCGGTCCGTCGCGATGTCGGGGGATTATGCTGATACCGCCCTTCGGGATGTCGATCATATGGCCGCTCTGCGCGGCGCATTCGGCATATTCGACCGCTGGAACGTTCCCGCGCGACTTCAACGCATATTGCTGGGCAATCCCGCGGAACGAACCTTCTTCAACTGGAAGGCGGGAAAGGGACGGCATGTCCCGTCCGACACGCTTCGCCGCATAGGTTATCTGGCTGGTATACAGAAGGCGCTGACCCTGCTGTATAGCAACGCGGAGCAGCGTTATGGTTGGCTGGAACGTGAAAATCGCGCCTTTGGTGGGCAGACCCCAATGGCGCGTATGGCTGCGGGTGACATGACCGACCTGGCCGCCATACGCAGCTATCTGGACAATGCGCGCAGCCCGTGGTCCTAGGACGCGATTGCGCGTCTGGATATGGCTAGCGATCTTCCTCCACTTGTGTCCGTCACATGGCCTGCGGCTTACCGCATCATCGCCAGCCGATATCCGCCCATCTCACTTTTTGAGGAAGTCGCGCCCGACGCTGCAGCGGTCGAAGCGCTGATCGCACTGGAGCAATTGACCAATCCCCGCATCCGCGACGAAATCGGCAATATTGCACTGGTGCCGCCTGCAGATCGTATCAGTGGACCGGGTGCGAGCTGGGTCATGGCGGCCTTCACGCATGTGAACCCAGGCGGCAGCCGGTTCTCCGACGGTAGCTACGGTGTTTATTACGCCGGTGATAGCTTCGACGTGGCGCTTGTCGAGACCGCCTTTCATTTCGCGCGCATCGCCGCGGATTCTTCAGACGGACCACGGCAGGAGGATATGCGTGTATTCAAAACGCATATCGACTGCGAATTGCACTTGGTGGCCGCGAGAGACACAGCGGTTCTCGATCCCCATGATTATGCCGCTGGTCAAGCATTGGGGCACCGGATTAAAGAAGCGGACGGCCCCGGCGTCACCTATCCAAGCGTGCGGGCAAACGGCAAGTGCGTGGGTATTTTTCGGCCGATATTGGTGCCGGGTCCTCTGCAGGAACGTCATATTCAATTCGACTATGACGGCAAACGTGTGTCGCGTTACTTCGATTATTCCACCGATGAATGGATCACCATCGCCGCTTAAACTGGCGCCTGCACGCGCTTTTGCTTTACGGCCCGCACGATAAGAAACAGCACCAGGCCGACGGGGCCGAGCATGAATGTGAAGAGCAGGACTGGCAGCATCAGCCACTGCGATACGCCAATGCGACGGCCCTCGCGAACTTCCCACGCGCCAATGAACAGATCGAAGGCAAGATAATGAAACCAGGCGGCCGTCAGCCCTGAATCGCTTTGCATCAGTGCGCGAACGCCAACAATGGAATTGAAATTGCCTTCGCCACCGCCGTCTGACGTCGACAGTCCCGTCAAGATCAGTCCGGCATATGCAATCGAAATCAATACAGGAATGGCAAGTCCGGCAACCCACTGCGTTCCCCGCCATCCGGGCAGCAAAACCAGCATCAGCCAACCCGGCAGGACGAGCAGATTTCCAGCTGAAAATATCGCGTTCATGGTCATGGTCGACCCCTTCCCGCATTCAGGTAAAAGCATTGGACCATGGTGGGCGCGGCAAGGTTCGAACTTGCGACCCCTGCCGTGTGAAGGCAGTGCTCTACCACTGAGCTACGCGCCCCGAAACGGATGAGCGGGGGCTATATCGCCCCAGTCTGGCCGCGTCCAGATCGGAAATATGAAGAACGCAGGACGCCGCTCTAGTTGACGGCGTCCTTCAATCCCTTGCCCGCCTTGAACTTCGGCAAGGTGGAGGCCTTGATCTGCATCGGTTCGCCTGTGCGCGGATTACGACCGGTCGAGGCCTTGCGCTCGGTGGTCGAGAATGTGCCGAAGCCGACCAGGCGTACTTCATCACCCTTCGCAAGCGCGGCCTGCACGGTATCGAACACCGCCTCCACGGACTTCGCCGCATCGGCCCGGCTAATGTCCGCATGACCTGCAACAGCCGCGATCAGTTCCTGTTTATTCATAACGCTCACTCCCCTTTTACCACTCACGCGGCACGACCGTGCGCACCCCTGAGACCGTTAAAGGCAGGCAGCGCGAACGAGTCAAAGGGATTCACTCAGTGGCGAACCGAAACATTTTCCGGTACATCTTCAGCACTTGGTTCGGTCGCCAGCGTTTCCGGCTCAATCCACTCAATCGGCTCGAGTTTTTCTGTCAGCGCGAGTTCGAGTACCTGATCCACATGGCCGACCGGATGAATATCCAGGCTCTCCGTGATATTCGCAGGGATTTCCGCCAGATCCTTCTCATTCTCGGCGGGGATCAACACCGTCTTGATGCCACCACGAAGGGCTGCGAGGAGTTTCTCCTTTAGACCGCCTATGGGTAAAACGCGGCCCCTCAGCGTGACCTCTCCGGTCATGGCGACGTCCTTGCGGACCGGCGTATTGGTAAGTGTGGAGATGATGGCGGTCACCATGCCGACGCCCGCCGACGGACCGTCCTTGGGCGTTGCACCTTCGGGCACATGCACATGGATGTCGCGGCGCTGGAAAATATCGGGCTTTATACCATATTCGGGCGCGCGCGCTTTGATGAAGCTAAGCGCCGCCTGAATGGATTCCTTCATCACGTCGCCCAGCTTGCCCGTCGTGCGGATCTGCCCCTTGCCAGGAACGGTAACCGCCTCAAGCGTGAGCAATTCACCGCCCACCTCGGTCCAGGCAAGGCCCGTAACGGCGCCAATCTGGTCCTCCTCCTCACCGACGCCAAAGCGAAATTTCCGCACCCCGGCATAATCGCCAAGGTTATCGGACGTGATGGTGACGCTGGTCGCCGCCTTCTCGATAATCTGCCGCAGGGATTTCCGCGCAAGTCGCGCGATTTCACGCTCCAGTGTCCTGACACCGGCTTCCCGGGTATAATAACGAATGAGGTCGCGTAGCGCCTCGTCCTCCAGCGCGAACTCGCCGTCCTTCAGGCCATGCTCCATGACCTGCTTGGGCAGCAGATGCGCCTTGGCGATCTCGACCTTCTCATCTTCGGTGTAACCCGAAAGACGAATAATTTCCATGCGGTCCAGCAGCGGACGCGGCATGTTGAGACTGTTCGCCGTTGTCACGAACATGACGTTCGACAAGTCGTAATCGACCTCTAGATAATGATCGTTGAACTTGCTGTTCTGCTCTGGGTCGAGAACCTCCAGCAGCGCCGACGCGGGGTCGCCACGAAAATCCTGACCAAGCTTGTCGATCTCGTCGAGCAGGAACAGCGGATTGGATGCCCCCGCCTTCTTCATATTCTGTAACACCTTGCCCGGCATGGAGCCGATATAGGTGCGGCGGTGACCGCGAATTTCGGATTCGTCGCGCACGCCGCCCAGCGACTGGCGGATGAACTTGCGACCAGTCGCCTTGGCAATGGAACGACCAAGCGAGGTCTTGCCGACGCCTGGAGGGCCGACGAGGCACAGGATCGGTCCCTTCAGCTTCTTGGCGCGGGTCTGCACGGCCAGATACTCGACGATGCGGTCCTTGACCTTTTCCAGGCCATAATGATCCTCGTCCAGGATCTTCTGCGCATCGACCAAATCTTTGCGCGTGCGGCTCTTCTTGTTCCAAGGCAAGCCGAGAAGTACGTCGAGATAATTACGAACGACAGTCGATTCCGCAGACTGCGGTGCCATGGTTTTCAGTTTCTTAAGCTCGGCCGTCGCCTTTTCCAGGGCTTCCTTCGGCAGGCGCGCCTCGACCATTTTTTCCTGATAATCGGAGATTTCGTCGCCATCTTCCTCGTCGCCGAGTTCCTTCTGAATGGCCTTCATCTGCTCATTAAGATAATATTCGCGCTGCGTTTTCTCCATCTGGCGCTTCACGCGGCCTTTGATCTTCTTCTCGACTTGCAGAACGCCCAGCTCGCCCTCCATCAGGCCCAGCACCATTTCCAGACGCTTCGCGGCATCGGTCTCTGTCAGCAGCTTCTGTTTTTCGGCGATCTTGACATTAAGATTTGAGGCGATGGCATCGGCGGCCCGCGCCGGGTCGTCCATCTGCTGCACCTGAACAACAACTTCCGGGGCGATCTTCTTGTTCAGCCGCACATAGGCGTCAAACTGTTCACCTGCCTGGCGTTGTAGCGCGGCAATCTCGTCACCGGCAGGAACAACATCGTCGAGCGGTGTCAGATCAGCCTGAAAATAGTCGCCTTCCGCATGCAGCGCATCGACGCGCGCGCGTTGCTGACCCTCGACAAGAACCTTCACCGTACCATCGGGCAGCTTCAGAAGCTGCAGCACGGTGGCGATCGTTCCAACAGGGTAAAGATCTTCGCCTTCCGGATCCTCCACCGACGCGTCCTTCTGCGAAATCAGGAAAACACGTTTGGGACCGGCCATCACGGCATCGAGCGCCTGGACGGATTTGTCGCGGCCCACAAACAAGGGCACGATCATCTGCGGGAAGACAACGATGTCGCGCAGGGGCAGGACAGGAAGAGTCTGGGCGGTCATTCTATTCTCCGTAAGGCGGCGCATCCGGGCGGATCGCCACTTGGCTTAGGGAGAATATGGGAAGGGGGAGTTAATCGATCAACTCCCCCGTTGGCGAAGATCAGGAAAGTGACATCAAGCCGCGTCGTCCGCGACCTTTTTCTGTTTTTTGGCAAAGACCTTGACCGGGTCTTTTGCGCCCGCGACCACATCCTTGTCGATGCGGACCTCGTCGACGCCGTCCATGCCGGGCAGATCGAACATGGTGTCGAGCAGGATGCCCTCCATGATCGAACGCAGGCCGCGGGCACCCGTCTTGCGGGCGATGGCCTTTTTTGCGACGGCGGAAAGCGCGTCCTTCGTAAAGGTCAGCTTGACCTCTTCGATATCGAACAACTTCTGATACTGTTTCACCAACGCGTTTTTCGGTTCGGTGAGAATGGTGATCAGCGCGTCCTCGTCGAGATCCTCAAGCGTGGCGAGGATCGGCAGGCGACCTACGAATTCGGGGATCAGACCGTGCTTCAGCAGGTCTTCCGGTTCGATCTGGCGCAGCACTTCGCCAGTGCGGCGCTCGTCGGGGGCGGCGACATGTGCGCCAAAACCGATGGACTTCCCCTGCAGACGGTCGGCAATGATGCGCTCCAGTCCTGCGAAAGCGCCGCCGCAAATGAACAGGATGTTCGTCGTGTCGACCTGCAGAAATTCCTGTTGCGGATGTTTACGGCCGCCCTGGGGTGGGACGGAGGCGGTCGTACCCTCCATTATCTTCAACAGTGCCTGTTGCACGCCCTCGCCCGAAACATCGCGGGTTATGGAGGGGTTATCAGCCTTGCGGCTGACCTTGTCGATCTCGTCGATATAGACGATGCCCCGCTGCGCGCGCTCGACATTGTAATCCGACGCCTGCAGCAGCTTCAAAATGATGTTCTCGACATCCTCGCCGACATAGCCAGCCTCGGTCAGCGTTGTCGCGTCGGCCATCGTGAACGGCACGTCGAAGGTCTTCGCGAGAGTCTGGGCCAGCAGAGTCTTGCCGCAGCCCGTCGGGCCGATCAGCAGGATGTTCGATTTCGCCAGCTCGATTTCCGCACCCTTCGCGCCGTGCGCGAGACGTTTATAGTGATTGTGCACTGCGACCGACAAGACGCGCTTCGCAAAATCCTGACCAATGACGTAGTCGTCGAGAACGTCGCAAATCTCTCGAGGAGTCGGCACGCCGTCAGCGTTCTTGTCAATTAAGCTGGTTTTTGTTTCCTCGCGAATGATGTCGTTGCACAACTCGACACACTCGTCGCAAATGAACACGGTCGGGCCAGCGATCAGCTTCCTGACCTCATGTTGCGATTTCCCGCAGAAGGAGCAGTAGAGCGTGTTCTTCGAATCGCCGGAACCGCCGCCAGATCCGGCACCCGATCCTTCATTTCCGCCCGTCAGCTTCGTCATGAATTTCCTTTCCCGGGGCAACAACGTCACCCCACCCGCTTTCCTGTGCGGCCAGTCTAGCCCGGCATCTCGCGCCGGGGCAATGGTGTCTTCGCCAATGAAGGCCCTATCGCGGACTCATAGGACAGCCACCTCAACAGAGGATGAACCCCGCGCACCGAACCTTGACAGCGACCCGTCAGTCCGTCTTGCCGCCATTGTCATCATCGGCGGGGGCAGGTCGTTTGTCCATCACCTCGTCGATGATGCCGAATTCCTTGGCCTCTTCTGACGACATGAACTTGTCACGCTCCATGGCGTTCTCGATGACTTCGATATCCTGGCCGGTGTATTTCGCGTAAAGTTCGTTCATGCGGTGCCGGATACGAAGGATTTCCTTCGCTTGGATCTCGATATCAGTGGCCTGACCCTGGGCACCGCCAGAGGGCTGATGCACCATGATCCGCGCATTGGTCAAAGCGACCCGCATCCCGGGTTCACCGGCAGCCAGGAGAAAGCTGCCCATCGAAGCCGCTTGGCCAATACAGACCGTGCCGACGCGAGGGCGAATATATTGCATGGTATCGTGGATCGCCATGCCCGCCGTGACGACACCGCCCGGCGAATTGATGTACATGTAAATGTCTTTTTTCGGGTTTTCGCTCTCCAAGTAGAGCAGCTGCGCCGTGATCAGAGTCGCCATGTGATCCTCAACCTGTCCGGTCACGAAAATGATGCGTTCGCGCAGCAGACGGGAATAGATATCGAATGACCGCTCGCCACGGTTCGACTGTTCGATGACGACGGGAACGAGCGCGCTAAGCGGGTCGATCATAGGGGCATGGCTTTCTGGCTTGATAAGGTGTTGCGCAAGGTCGGTGCGCGTGGCGGCCAAGTCAAGGGGACGAATGCGCCACCGATTACGCGCCCCCGCCCGGCATTCGCCCGTGGCGGGGAGGATATGGCGCTACTTTTTCTTTGGGGCAGGCTTCTTCGCGGCGGGTTTTTTGGTGGCTGCCTTTTTCGCAGGTGCCTTTTTCGCAGGTGCCTTTTTCGCAGCGGGTTTCGCGTCCGCCTTCTTGGCTGGAGCTTTTTTCGCAGCAGGCTTGGCTTCAGCCTTCTTGGTTGGAGACTTTTTCGCTGCCGGTTTCTTGGCGGCGGCCTTCTTCTTTGGCGCGGACTTCTTCTCGGCTGCGGGGGTTTCATCCTCGTCCTCAATTGCGGCAGTCAGTTCCTCTCGGCTGACCTTGCGCTCGGTGACATCTGCATTTTCAAGCAGGAAGTCGACAACTTTGTCCTCGAACAGCGGCGCGCGCAGCTGGGCGGCGGCCATCGGATTTTCGCGGAAATATTTGACCACTTCTTCCTGCTGGCCCTGATATTTCTGAGCCTCCTGGAAAATCAGCTGGTTCATTTCCTGCTGGGAAACCTGCACGCCTTCCTTCTGGCCGATTTCCGAAAGCAGCAGGCCAAGGCGCACGCGGCGCTCGGCGATGCGGTGATAATCGTCCTTTTCGGCTTCCAGTTCCTTCATCGCCGCATCCTTGTCGTCGGCGTTTTCGGCTTCGGCTTCCAGTTGCTTCCAGATCTGATCGAATTCCGCTTCGACCATGGTAGGCGGCACATCGAAATCATAGCGCGCGGCCAGCGTGTCGAGCAGCTTTCGTTTCATGTGCGTCCGCGTCAGGTTATCCAGTTCCTGATTCATCTGGCCGCCAAGCAGTTCCTTCAACTGATCCAGGCCCTCAAGCCCCAGATTCTTGGCAAGTTCGTCATCAACCTTGCCCGCCTTGGGCTTGCGGACCTCGTTCACCGTGACGGCGAATTCAGCCTTCTTGCCCTTCAAATAGGCGACATTGTAATCGTCCGGGAAGGTAACCTTCACCTTTTTTGAGTCGTTGGCTTTCACACCAACCAGCTGATCCTCGAAACCGGAGATCAGGCGGCCGGTGCCCAGTTCGACCGTCATGTCTTCGCCCGTGCCACCTTCAAAGGCTTCACCATCGACCGTGCCAACGAAGTCCATCGCCACGACGTCGCCCATCGCGGCCTTGTAGCTCTTGGCGGCGGGCTCGAAGCTCTTCTGCTGCTCGGCGAATTTCTCCAGCGCTTCCTTCATCTCGCTGTCACCGGCCTCGACGACCAGCTTCTCGAGCTCGATCTTGTCGATATCGCCGACGTCGATCTTGGGCAGGATTTCCATATCCATGGTGAACTCGACATCCTTGCCCTGCTCACCGGATTTCAGGTCAACGGCGGGCTGACCCGCGGGACGCAGTTCCTTCTCCGACATGACTTTCTGCACGGACTCCTGAACGGCATTCTGCAGCGCCTCGCCATAAAGCGCGTCGCCATGCATCTTGCGGACGAGGTTTTGCGGCACCTTGCCGGGGCGAAAGCCAGGCATCCGAATGGTCTTGGAAACGCTGGCAAGCTGCGTGTCGACGCGCTTTTCGATGTCCGCCGCGGGGATCGTCACGGTATAGGCGCGGGCGAGGCCCTTGTTCTTCGTTTCTTCGATATTCATGGAAACCAGAGCTTTCTGTAAATCTTGTCAGCGGCTTCACGGGCCGGGCGAATCTGGTGCGGACGAAGGGACTCGAACCCCCACATCTTTCGATACTTGGACCTAAACCAAGCGCGTCTACCAATTCCGCCACGTCCGCAGTGTATGGGAAGCGCCGCGCTCTATAAGATGTGGCGCGATAGGGCAAGGTGCCGGGCTGATAATGGCGGTTAATGCGGCAGCCGCGCGCCGATCAGGAACTCGACGTTACCCGCCGGTCCCGTGATCGGGCTTTGCGTGATGCCGAGAACATCCCAGCCCGCCTCGGTCGCCAGCCAGCGCTCGACCTCTGCGCAGACGCGTTCATGCACGGCTGAATCGCGGACAACGCCGCCCTTTTCCACGTCAGCTGGCCCGGCCTCGAATTGCGGCTTTATAAGCGCGATCAAGTACGCACCCGCAGCAGCAAAAGTCAGTGGGGTTTCCAGCACTTTGGCAAGACCGATGAAGCTGGCGTCGCAAACGATGACCTGCACCGGTTCGGTGATATGCGCGGCGGTCAGATGCCGCGCGTTGGTCTGTTCGTGGACCATGACACGCTTGTCCTGCCGCAGCTTCCACGCGAGCTGGTTCGTGCCCGAGTCCACCGCGAAAACCCGGGCCGCGCCATTCGTAAGGAGCACATCGGTAAAGCCGCCCGTAGAACTGCCGACATCGAGCCCGACCAGGCCGACCACATCGACGCCGAAATGCGCCAGCCCATGCTCAAGTTTCAGCCCGCCGCGCGACACCCAGGGATGATCCTTGCCGCGCACGTCGAGCGGCGCGTCCGCGGCCAGCATATCACCAGCTTTGGAAATGCGGCGTTCATTGGAAAACACCAGCCCCGCCATGATGAGCGCCTGCGCGCGGGACCGGGATTCGGCAAGACCGCGATCGGTCAGGAGAAGGTCGGCGCGGGTCCTGGCTATGCCCGCGCCCCCGCCTCGACATCGACGCTGTTGTGACGCAGTGCGTTCAGGACGGTCTTCACGATGTTGTCCGCGTCAAGTCCCGCCTCAGCGTATTGCTTCGCTGGATCGTTCTGGTCCTGGAACATGTCCGGCAGGCGCATGGTGCGGATTTTCAGGCCCGCATCCAGCAGGCCCGTGTCGCTCGCCATGGTCAGGATATGCGCTCCCAGGCCGCCCACCGCACCCTCCTCAATGGTAACCACCACTTCGTGCGTCGTCGCGAGTTTGCGGATCAGCTCTTCGTCCAGTGGCTTTACGAAGCGCAGGTCCGCGACGGTCGTGGAAAGGCCCTTGGCGTCGAGGTCGTCCGCCGCCTTCAACGCCTCGCCCAGCCGCGTGCCAAGCGAGAGAATCGCGACCTTGTTGCCTTCGCGAATCACCCTGCCCCTGCCGATTTCCAGCTTTTCGGGAGTTTCGGGTAGATCGATACCCGTGCCGCCACCGCGCGGATAGCGGAAGGCGATAGGGCCGTCGTCATATTCGGCGGCGGTGTAAGTCATATGGACCAGTTCCGCCTCGTCCGCCGGGGACATGACGACCATATTGGGCAGCGTCGCCAGATAGGTCAGGTCGAACGATCCCGCATGGGTCGCGCCGTCGGCGCCGACCAGGCCTGCTCGGTCGATCGCGAAGCGCACAGGCAAATTCTGGATACAGACGTCATGCACGACCTGGTCATAGGCGCGCTGCAGGAAGGTCGAATAGATCGCCGCGAACGGGCGCATGCCCTGCGCCGCCAGCCCCGCCGCGAAGGTCACGCCATGCTGTTCCGCGATGCCGACATCAAAGGCGCGCTCCGGATGCGCCTCGGCGAACTTGTCCACACCCGTACCCGACGGCATGGCTGCTGTGATCGCGCAGATGCGTTTATCGGTTTCCGCCAACGTCGCCAGCGTTTCGCCAAAGACATTCTGATAGGAGGGCGGCCCCTTCTTCTTGGGCGCCATCTCTCCCGACACGACATCGAATTTCGTGACGCCATGATATTTGTCCGCGCTCGCCTCTGCGGGCGCGTAGCCCTTGCCCTTTTTCGTGACGACATGGATCAGGATCGGCCCCTGCTCGCTGTCGCGCACATTTTCGAGGACCGGAATCAAATGGTCGAGATTATGACCGTCGATCGGGCCGACATAATAGAAGCCAAGCTCCTCGAACAGCGTACCGCCGGTCGCCATACCACGGGCATATTCCTCCGCCTTGGCGCTGAAGTTATGCACCTTCTTGTGCAGTTTCGAGGTCACTTTCTTGGCGAGGCTGCGCAGGCCAAGATATTCCGACGACGACACCGCCCGCGCCAGATAGGCGCTCAATCCGCCAACCGGCGGCGCGATGGACATATCGTTGTCGTTCAGGATGACGATCAGGCGATTGCCGGCCTGTTCGGCATTGTTCATCGCCTCATAGGCCATGCCCGCCGACATTGCGCCATCGCCGATGACGGCGATACCCTTGCCGGGTACGCCCGACAGCTTGTTGGCGACGGCAAATCCAAGCGCGGAACTGATCGAGGTGGAACTGTGCGCCGCGCCGAACGGATCATATTCGCTCTCGCTACGCTTCGTGAAACCGGAAATACCGCCACCCTGCCGGATAGTGCGCATCTGGTCGCGGCGGCCCGTTAGAATCTTGTGCGGATAGGCCTGATGCCCGACATCCCAGACCAGCCGGTCCTCAGGTGTATTGAACACATAGTGGATCGCCACGCTCAGTTCGACGACGCCCAGACCCGCGCCCAGATGGCCGCCCGTTTGGCTGACCGCGTCGATCATCTCGGCGCGCAGTTCGTCGGACAGCTGGCGCAGCTGTTCCGGTTTCAATGTACGCATGTCCGCCGGAATGTTGACGGTATCGAGAAGCGGCGTATCGGGACGCGACGTCACAATGTTCCCCAAAGCTATTTGACAGTTTGATTAACTCGGCAAGCGCGCTTTGTCGAACGCGCAATCTGCGGCGTTTCGGTGCAGATGCCGTGCAGGCTGTTGCTTGTACTCAGTTTCGCGTCAGCGACGCATCAGGCTGCGCATTTCCCGCAGGTACCGCGCACCTCCATCACTGGGTTTGCGGGACGGAAGCCGGTGTTCGCAGCCTTCGCGCGCATGTCGTTCGCCAGCGCGTCGTCGTCCAGATGCGTGACTTGGCCGCAATCGTCGCAGATCAGGAAAATGCAGTCATGCACGCATTCCGGGTGCGCATTGGCGATATAGGCATTCTGGGTTTCGACGCGCTTGGCGACATTCTTGGCCACGAACAGGTCGAGGATACGGTAAACGCTGTTCGGGGCGACACGCTTGCCGCGCGTTTTCGAAACGGCATCGGCGATGTCATAGGCGCTTGCCGGACCTTCGATTTCGGCAAGCGCGTCGAAAATCTGCGCGCGCATCTCCGTCCACTGCTCGCCGGCATTTGTCAGCGTACCCTTTGCCGCGTCGGCCAGAGCCGCGCCGTGATATTCATGATGTCCACTCATACGCCGTAATATCGCGCCTTTGGCGCACATCCGCAAGGTTCAGCGCGCTTTGGCCGCCCAGCGGATATTGAGTGCATGGGCGATGCCGACCAGGACAACGCCCAATATGGTCAGCACAACCTCACGCGGGCCGTGTCCCGCGATCAGGGCTGCGGCCATCGCGCCAATGCCGAACCCACCGACGGCAACGGCCTGCCAGCGCCCATGGCTCATCGCGCCGCCGACCAGACCGAGAATCGCAAGTGGCACGGCAATGGCGAGGCCCCATCGATGGACATCATGCCCGAACAGCGCCGATCCCGAGGCGGACAGGACGGCGACGAAGAGCGCACCAAACAGACAATGCACGAGGCACAGCCCGCTAAGGCCGATGGCGATTCGATCGAAAAAGCTGTTGATGCCGCGCGCCATGTCATATCGGGAGATAGTATAACATCAGCCGTTTCGCAAGCACCCCGTTTCTGACAGGTGCGCGACAATCGGCGCGGCTTGGAGCATCGAGGCCGCAGCGCTACATGCATCGGCATGATCAGTGCCCCAACCGCCTCCGCCCGCCCCCGCCAGATTGCCGCCTGGCTGTCCGCCGTCGCCGCGCTCGTCGTGCTTATGGTCGTCGTTGGCGGTATAACGCGCCTGACCGAATCCGGCTTGTCGATGGTGCGGTGGGAACCGGTGACGGGAATATTGCCGCCACTGTCTCAGGAAGCATGGCAGGCGGAATTCGCGGATTATCAGGCGTCGCCCGAATATCGCAACAAGAATGCGGGCATGTCGCTGGGAGAATATAAGAACATCTACTTCTGGGAATGGGCGCACCGGGTGCTGGGACGCTTGATCGGGCTGGCCTTCGCCGTGCCGCTGATCTGGTTCTGGGTGCGCGGGCGCATACCTGCGGGATACAAGCCGCGCCTTGTGGCCCTGCTGGCGCTGGGCGGATTGCAGGGCGTGATCGGCTGGTGGATGGTGACGTCGGGTCTGGCCGATGTCGCCGAGGTTTCGCATCTGAGGCTCGCCGTGCACCTCAACCTCGCCTTCTTCATTATCGCCGCGCTGATCTGGACGGCGGGTGATCTGATCCGGGGCAGGGCGAAACTGACCGGACTGGCGGTGATCGCGTTTGCCGGGCTGTTCATCCAGACGATCCTGGGCGCATTTGTCGCTGGAATGGATGCTGGGCATATCTATTCCGAATGGCCGATGATGGGCGGGCAGTTCTTCCCGGCTTATCCCGAATGGATCCAGCCTGCCTGGCGCAATGTCGTCGACAACCCCGTCGTCGTGCAGTGGACGCATCGCTGGTGGGCGTTCATCGCCGCCGCACTTCTGGTTTGGCTGAGTGTCAGCGCGATGAAGCGCGGATCGCGCAAGACGCCCATCATGCTGAAGCTGCTTCTGGTTGTGCAGATCCTGCTGGGTATCATGACGCTGATGTCTGGTGTCGAATTGTGGATCGCCGCCACGCATCAGGGCGTTGCCGCACTCATATTCTGGTGCGCCGCGGCCTGTGCGCATCGTATCGGAGAGTCAAAGGAGCCGGCAGCATGAAAAACGTTCTCGGGTCAGACCTCGCCGACTGTAGCCATGACCCCGTCACTGGCTGGCACCGTGACGGCTGTTGCAACAGCGCGCCCGGAGATGTGGGCAACCACAGTGTATGCGCCGTGATGACGGAGGAATTCCTGACCTTCTCAAAGGCTGCGGGCAATGACCTCTCAACCCCCCGTCCGGAATATCAGTTTGCTGGTCTGAAGCCCGGCGACCAGTGGTGTGTTTGCGCCGCCCGCTGGGAAGAAGCGCGCGAAGGGGGAGCGGCACCGCTGGTTCAACTTGAAGCGACGCACGAACGCGCGCTGGAGGTGCTGCAGCTTGGGCATCTACAGGCACACGCCGTTGAGGATGAAACGGCTTAGACAGTGCCTTGCGGTAACATTTTACCACATTCACAACCCACCATCTTTGTTGACAATTTTTCGTTCCTGCCGCATATGAGCGTCACAAAGCGGGCTCTTCCAGGGCTCGCCTTTTGTTTTTGAACAGGAATTTCACATGTACAGCAAACAGACCGCCAGCCTGAAGGCTGGTGAGATCGAAAAGAAGTGGGTACTGATCGACGCTGAGAATCTCGTCGTGGGCCGTCTCGCCTCTGTCGTCGCGAACCGCCTTCGTGGCAAGCACAAGCCTGGTTACACGCCGCATATGGATTGCGGTGACAATGTCATCATCATCAACGCCGACAAGGTGCGCTTCACCGGGGCCAAGATGACCGACAAGGTCTATTACCGCCACACGGGCCATCCCGGCGGTATCAAGGAAACGACGCCCGCCAAGATTTTGGAAGGCAAGTTTCCGGAGCGCGTCATTACCAAGGCTATCGAGCGCATGATCCCCAAGGGTCCGCTTGGCCGCCAGCAAATGCGCAATCTGCGCGTTTTCGCCGGTACGGAACATGCACATGAATCGCAGTCACCCGAGGTCCTCGACGTCTCCGGGATGAACCGCAAGAACAAGTTGGGTAAGTAAGATGGCCGAAGAAAAAAAGGGTCTCGAAGACCTCAAGGACCTGCAGAAGGAAGCTGCTGCGGAGACCAGGACGGCGGCACCCGCCGCTGCGCCCAAGGCCGATGCCGCCAGCGATGCATCTGCCGAGAGCGCCGCCCCGGCCGCGCCCGCCGAAGACCCAAATGCGGTCAACGCGGCCCCGCTTCGTGAGAAGAAGGTCGACGAATATGGCCGTGCCTACGCAACCGGTCGCCGCAAGGACGCCGTCGCGCGTGTCTGGCTGAAGCCCGGCAAGGGGGTTATCACGGTCAATGGTCGCGATCAGGGCAAATATTTCGCCCGCCCGACGCTGCGCCTCGTCATCAACCAGCCCTTCGAGATCGCGCAGCGCAAGGGTCAGTATGACATTGTCGCCACGGTTTCGGGCGGCGGTCTATCCGGTCAGGCCGGCGCCGTGCTGCATGGCATCGCCCAGGCTCTGACCCGCATGGAGCCCGAGCTGCGCACCGAGATCAAGCGCGCAGGGTTCCTGACCCGCGATAGCCGCGTCGTCGAACGCAAGAAGTACGGCCGCGCCAAGGCCCGCAAGAGCTTCCAGTTCTCGAAGCGTTAGAGACTTACATAGATTTGGGCGTTATAGGCGGGCCGTTCCGAAAGGAGCGGCCCGTTGTTCCTTTGTGGGTCATCCTAATTCCGGGGGGAATTTGAAACGATGATCGCAAGGCCGAGCCCTGCCCTGACCGGCTACCGTCCCGAGGTGGACGGCCTGCGCACCGTGGCCGTTGTGCCCGTGATCCTCTTCCATGCGGGCGTGGAGCTGTTTTCCGGCGGCTTTGTCGGCGTCGATGTCTTCTTCGTCATTTCCGGCTACCTCATCACGGGTATTCTCTTACGGGAAATGAAGGCGGGCGAATTTTCCATCGTACAGTTTTACGAGCGGCGCGCCCGGCGCATCCTGCCCGCGCTGTTCGCCGTCATGGCGGCCAGCCTGCCCTTCGCCTGGTGGCTGCTGATCCCGGGGGACTATCGCGATTTCTCGCAAAGCCTGGTGGCCACGGTCGGCTTCGCTTCGAACATCCTGTTCTTCCTGGAGGCGGACTATTTCGACCAGGCCGCCGAGCTGAAACCCCTGCTCCACACCTGGAGTTTGGCGGTCGAAGAGCAATTTTACCTATTCTTCCCCCTTATCCTTCTCGTCCTGCACCGTTTTGGAATGCGCCTGATCTGGATCGCCACGATCGCCATTCTGGTTGGTAGCTTCATCGCCGCCGAACGCGCCGACGCCAGCGCCGCCTTTTATCTTATTCTTTTCCGCGCATGGGAGTTGATGATCGGATCGATGGCCGCCTATGCGATGATGTACCGGCGGGCCGCGCCCGGCAAGCGGCTGGCCGAGGTGCTGGCGCTGCTCGGCCTTGCGCTGATTTTCTACGGTATTTTCGCCTTCGATGCCGATACGCCGTTTCCCGGCCGCTGGGCGCTGCCGCCCACCGTCGGCACAGCCCTTGTCATTCTTTACGCCGTACCCGGCACGCTGACGGCGCGGCTGCTGTCGCTGCGCCCGCTCGTACTGATCGGCCTGGCGTCCTACAGCGCCTATCTGTGGCACCAGCCCGTGCTTGTATTCATGCGGCACTATCTGCTGGGAGAGCTCACGGTTCCGTGGATGGCCCTCGGTATCGGCCTTACCGCGCTGCTGTCGTTCCTAAGCTATCGCTATGTCGAGACCCCCTTCCGGCACCGCGCGCGGTTCGGACGACGGGCGGTCTTCACCTGGGCGGCCATTGGCAGCGTTGCCTTTGCCGCGATCGGCGCGGCGGGCCATTTGGCGCATGGATTTCCGGACCGCTGGCCCGTGACCGCAAGGCAGGCGGAGAACAGCAACCGCAGCGAGAGCCCGATGTCCT
Organism: Pacificimonas sp.; assembly: GCA_049650205.1. GTDB lineage: Bacteria > Pseudomonadota > Alphaproteobacteria > Sphingomonadales > Sphingomonadaceae > Pacificimonas. Next base: position 22,084 of record JBARZR010000136.1, read on the forward strand.
GTTTCAACCGCATCCACGACGCGCCCGGCGAGGACTTCATTTGCCCGGTCGGCGCGGAAGACGCCGCTCCCGCCTTCGCCTTCATCGGCGACAGCCACGCCCCGCGCTATGTGGAGCTTCTGGACGATCTTGCCCGCGAGAAGGGCGTCGGCGGCATCATGGCGGCATCCTCTGCCTGCCCGCCGCTAATCGGTGTCTATCCGGAGCGTAGCCCCGTCTGGCAGGACCGCTGCATCCGTCAAACCGAAACCATGGTCGAGCGCGTTCGCGAACAGCGGGTCGAAACAGTATTCCTGATGGCCCGCTGGGCCTATTACAGCGACGGCGGCTACCATGGCGACGATCTCAGTTATCTTTCGCTTACACCAGAACCGTCACGTGATCGCGCCATCTCGCGCCGCGCTCTTGTCAAAGGGCTGACCGGTGCGGTTTCGGCCTTCCGGGCGGCGGGGGCCAAGGTCGTGATCGTTACACAGCCACCGGAGCTGACTTTCGCAGGTCCGGCCCTTTTCTACCGGGCAGCGCGTAGCGGGGACCCCGCCGCCGTTTTCGATGCGGCGCGGGTGCCTTTAGAAAAGCATCGTCGCCTGATGACGTTCGCGGACGGTCTGCTCGCCGGGCTGGCGAGAAAGGACGGCGTTTCGATTCTCGATACGCAGTCCGCCTTCTGCAACGCCAATGGCTGTGCGGCAGGCGATGCGGGCGGCTCCTGGTACACGGATGCCGACCATCTGGGCCTTTATGGTGCGGCACGCACCCGCACGGCATTCGCCCCGCTCTTCGATTCCATAGAATGACAATGAACAATCGGAAGGTTCGATAACATGATGTAATCCTGGCAGCTTCTGACACGGGCGACCAACCTGTCACTGATCGAATCCATGGACGATAGCGTCGATGCGGAACGGTTGGACCGGGAATATGAGGCCGTGGTCGATCGCTATACCCCCCTCAGTCAGCTTGGCGGTTTCCACGATGGCGGCTGGACCCGCCTGGGGCTGTTCAGACCCAGGGGGGATTTGCAACGCCTTTCATCCAGACCCGGCAAAACCAAAACATTCACAAGTTATGGATCACATGCCGTATGCGCGGGAAATTCTCGAGGGGTTTGGCAGCGACCTGACGCTTGCCTCGCTTTCCATCATGAACCCCGGAACCGACGTGCGCTGGCACCGCGACAACGAGCAGAGCGCGGACCTGCACTGGATGCGCCTGCACCTTCCCATCCGTACCGCAACCGATGCGTGACCGACATGTCCCATCAGCGACGCAGCCTTGCCACGGGCAACATCTGGTATGGGGATTTTTCCTTTCCGCACCGGGTGTTCTACACTAGCGAGCGCCCGCGCGTGCATATAATGTTCGACGTGACGTCATCGGACATGCAGCGCGCGAAGCCGTCCACGCGCCACCATGACGAAACCGCCCGCCGCGCTAAGCTTCGCAGTGTGATTGCGCCATTGATGAGCGCTTACAACCGCGTCACGCCGTCCGGCCGCAAGGCTTTTCGCATTCGCATTCGCACCGAACGGGATCGCGCCTATCGCACAGGCAAGGTCGTCGATGTCCGGGCCGTGAAATAGCAAAGCTGTTTCTTAATAATAAAATGCTGCGATACGGAACCTTTCGCGCGGTTCGCCAACCGGGCTCTCCAGCCATTTGTGCAGCGCGAAACCGGTGCGCAGCGCCCCGTTGCGGTCGGGCTTGATGTTCATTTCGATCACGGCTGGCCCGTCCGGACCGACTGCTATGTCCATCCCGGCGAAGCGGACCCCTGGAAAGGCGAACAGCGCCTACAGCGCAAGCGCTTCCGCCTCCGCCAGGCAAGGGACGGTCCGGCCCTCATAGACCTGTCCGCCACGCGGGTGCGGGTCACGGCGGCGGGTGAAGATGCTGCCCTCATTCCCCATGCCCAGCACGCCTTCGGTGTTTATCGGCGCGACAATGCCGCCCATTCCGTGATTGTCCGTATGGTGATCGGATTGCCCCGTCCGCAGATAGGACAGCAGCACTTCGCCGTCCTGACGCCGCAGCGTCGACAATCAGATGCGCAGCGTGTTGACGCTTACCGGGTTGAAGGCCGCAAACCAGTGGTGCTGGCGGAAATGCGCCTCGACCAGCCAGTTGCCGCTGGCCGACAGCCGCCGGAACAGCGTCGGGGCGTCCTGAATAGCGGCGGCGCGGTCCAGAATGAAGATGTCTTCTCCCCCCAACCCCCGATCGGGCTTGAACACCAGCCGCTCGTCTGCCGCATCCTCAAGTGATGCAGCAAATCGCGCCTCGGTCCATTCGGGAAAGTCCGGACCACATAGTGCAATCAGCGCGGGCGTTTCGACGTTTCGTTCGGCTAGTGCCTTCTTCTGGTGGATCTTGCTGAATGCAGACTGCGCGACATCCGCTGAATTGGCGTCGGCAACCATGGCATTATATTCGCGCTCTCCGAACGAGCGTTTCACATCGTCGAATGAGATATGCCGCCTGCCCATCCGGCCCAGCAGATAATGACCCGGGCCCAAATCCCGGTGCCGATGGAGCCACACCATTTCGCGCAGTTGCCGGAATACAGGTTTCGTGTCCCGGCCGGTCATGGTCCCGAACAGGGCTCCAGGATCGCTAAGCAGCGAAACAGCCGCGCCGCTTCTGGCGGTCGTCATCCGCCCAGATACCCGTCTGCGGCACTGACGGGCAGGGCCTCTTCCGGCGTGAACCCCTTGCGGAAGTCCCGCGCCCAGCCGCGCTTCGCCAGAGCGCCCATCAGTCCCGGCGCGACCCGCCATAAAGCCGGTTGCTGCCCCTCCCAGGGACGGGAAAACTCCAGCGCCGGGTTCTGCATGTTGACGCCGAAGGAGATGCGCGGACGCGAGCCGCCATGCTTCTGCACCCGGTGCGCCAGCCAGGATGGAAACATGACGAACGTTCCTTCCTGCGGCCGGACCAAATGCCGCCGCCGCGCGCCCGTGTTTTGCGTCTCGGCCAGATTGACGCCCATCCAGTGATCCTCAAACTCGATGCCGCCCCCCAGATCCTCTTCGCCATCGTAAATGCCCGCCATGTCGAGATAATAGGCTCCCGACCAGTGCCAGTTCTCCCAGCTATGTTCGTGCAGGCGGTGGTGTCCGGCATTGGCCGGGGAAACATTGGCCCAGGCGGACATCTGCCAGGGCGGAATCGTGCTGGGTTGGTCGACGTTCTCGCGCCATTCGCGTACTGCCGTATCGCCGCATTGCGCCAGAAACTTCACCAGCTCGCGTACCGGCTCCTCCGGCCATCGCGGCAGATCCCGCTTTGACGACCAGCCGCCCTGGTTCGTCCGGTTATAGGCCTTTGTCGCGGTGTCGCGCCGATCAAGAACAATACGCACCAACTCATCGCGAAATTCGCCGTGCCGGTCCCAGCGCATTTCCAGCACATGTGCCGGAAACAGCGGGATGCGCTGCTGCAAAATTGTTGTCATTCGCTTCTCGCCCCCATCCGGTTGTTCGGTTAGCGCAAATATCACTGGCAAAGCACCCCTAGCGCCGCAAGTCTTTCCCCATGCTAAACGCTTGCCCTTCGCCGCTGTAATAGCTATCTAATACAGAGATAAGGTGCGGCGATGGTTTCGCGCTGATGACGGGAGACACCAATGGCCGCCGAAACCGATACCGCCCCCACCGCCCTGAAACTGGACGCTCCCGATCCGGTACTGAAGGTGGACACCGAAAAGGCGTCGGGTCTCGTGCCTATCGAGGACGAGAAAAAGACGAAGCTGGCGGCCAATGTCGACAGTTTCATCAACGAGCTGACCACTCAGGATGCAAACAGTCCCGAATTCGGTCGTCGCGTTGATCAGTTGACGGCACTCGGCCGCAACGAGATCGAGGAAGCGGCGAACTATTCCAATCGCTTTCTCGACCGCCCGACCCGCGCCATCAACAGCGACACGGACATCGGCAAGGATCTGACGGAATTGCGCCGCACGGTCGAGGACCTCGACCCTGGCAAGAACGGCAAGATGTTCACCAAGAAGAAGCTGTTCGGTATCATCCCCATGGGGAACAAGGCGCGGGAATATTTCGCCGGTTACCAGTCGGCTCAGGGGCATATTTCCGCGATCCTGAAGCGGCTTTCGTCGGGCAAGGACGAACTGCTGCGCGACAATGCCGCCATTGACGTCGAACGCCAGAACCTCTGGAAGACCATGGGCAAACTGGAACAGATGATCTTCGTCGCCAAGACGCTGGACGAGCGGCTGGAGTCGAAGGCCGCCGAACTGGATGCGAGCGATCCGGCCAAGGCGAAAGCGCTGCGTGAATCGGCGCTTTTCTACACTCGGCAGCGCGTCACCGACCTCCTAACGCAAATGGCCGTCACGGTGCAGGGCTATCTCGCGCTCGACCTTGTCAAGAAGAACAATATCGAACTCATGAAGGGTGTCGACCGCGCCTCTACGACGACGGTTTCGGCATTGCGTACGGGCGTGACCGTCGCTCAGGCGATGACAAATCAGAAGCTTGTTCTGGAACAGATCACCGCCCTCAACACGACGACGGCGAATGTCATCGATTCGACGGGCGAGATGCTGCGCACGCAAACCGGCGAAATTCATCGTCAGGCCGCATCGTCCACGATTCCGCTCGACACGCTCAAGCGGGCTTTTGAGAATGTTTATGCCACGATGGACGAGATCGACAGCTTCAAGCTGGAAGCGCTGGGATCCATGAAGCAGACCGTTGGCCTGCTTACCGATGAAGTTGAAAAAAGCCGCGGTTATATCGCCCGCGCCGAAGGCGTGGAACAGGCGAAACTGGAAAACACCAAACCTGCCTTCACGGCGCTGGAAAGCTAGGCGGTGGCAAAATCCGTTGATCAGGTGCTGACGAAATTTGACGATTTCACTGCGCGCGCCGATCGCCAGCTACAGGATCTTCGCCGTTCCCGCGAAGGCCAGGCGGCGACCCGGCGGATGGAGAAACGCGACCGCTCGCCATGGCTGACGAAGCTGAAGCGTTCCGGCATCACGGTGGCGGTCGTCGCTTTGGTGGCTCTGACGCTTGCCATGCTGATCGGCGGCATCGGCATTGACGGCTTCGTCCTGCTGGTGCTGGCGCTCGTCGCTGCCTTCGCTGTTCCGATGATGTTGCCATCAAGGCCAACACGCGAACCAGAACCTACGGTTGACAATATCATCAATGCCGAACTTGGCGCGCTCCCCGTGCGTGTTGAACGGTGGCTGGCGTCACGTCGGCATGACCTTCCTGCCACGGCCCGCAGTCAGGTGGATGAATTGCTGCTGCGCCTGGAAATACTCGCGCCGCAGCTTGAGAAGGTCGATGTTGACGCACCGGTCGTGACCGACGCGCGTCGCCTGATCGGCGATGAACTGCCGCGCCTCGTAACCTCCTATGTGGACGTACCGGCCAGCTATCGCGAAACGGGCGGCGATGCGGACAAACAGCTGCATGAGGGCTTGGCGACTATCTCCGGCGAATTGAAGCGCCTGTCGGAACAGCTGGCGAAAGGCGACCTTGACCGACTGGCCATCGAAGGCCGCTTTCTCGAAATCAAATATAAGAAAGGTGAGAGTGCCACCTGAACTCTGGCGGCCACAGGCTCAGGCGGGAGACGGATCCAGAGGGAAGTTGAGCGTGTAGCTCCTTCGTTCCGCATCGAACGTCAGTTCGCCTCTCAATTGTCGGGTCATTCCCTGTACGATACGCGCACTCGCGGACGTCTGGCCGCGTGCGAACAGGTCTTCGCGGGAAAATGCCGCGCTTTCTATAATCAGGCACCCCTTTGAACGATCTTCGCCATCGGCCTTCAGACTGACTCGTCCGATAAGCGCATCGCCCGGATTTAGACGCGCGCCTGACGCCGCGATGATTTCAGTCACCAGAAAGGATAGCGGGACGGCGGCATCCTGGCCTACGAATATGCCGTCCAGATCGGCCGCCAGGGTTACGTCGATACCATCGACGGCCTGGATACTCGATTCCAGTCCACTCGTCACGTCTGCCATCAGCGCGGAGAGATCGACGCCGCGCGACAGATCGTCCGCGTATAACCAGCGGTGCACATGCGCGAGCGCAGTGACGCGCATCTGAATGACACCGTAAGCACGTTGCTGCCCCTCGTCGCTGGTGTCGCGCGCCTTGATACTGATCAGGCTGGCGATGATCTGAAGATTGTTTTTCACACGATGGTGAACTTCGCGGATCAGCCTCTCCTGTGCCGCCAGCGCTTCTTCTCGCTTCATCCGGTCGGCTTTTTGCGCATCAGCAAGCTCATCGAAAGCGAGCGCGAGACTGGCCAGTTCGGCCGTGTCGCCAGCGCGCGGCACCATGCGTATGCCGACATCGCCGTCGCGTCGTCTGCGCAGGCCATTTTCCATGAACGCGAGTGGACTCACGACCAGGCGCCGCAGGGTAAACCACCCTATGAGGAGCGCCGCCAGCCACATCAGGGGTGGCGCGACGATCGCCGCCAGCTCTGCGGCGCCGAAAGCCGCCAGCGGTTCGTCATAGCGAACCCACAGTCCACTCAGGCGCGTTGGCGTTACCAGTTCATAATTGCCCCGGCTGGTCCAGCGGGGTCTGGGCGGCGTAGCGATGACGTTTCCCGGATCAACGACCTGAACCGTCAAATTGGATTGGACGGGCCTGACGACATCAGCCAGTTCCATGCGGAACGCCTCGACAGGCATGATGGCAACGACGCTGTCACTGGTGGGATCCTGCGGCCTTGCCCTGATCGCAAAGACGATATTCTGCCGCATCTCGTCAAAGAAGATACCGCCGCCAATGCCCTTGCTGCCGGATTCCACAGTTAGTACGCGGCGGGCGTCATTCGCCGACAGACGTGGCCCCTGCCTGGACGAACAGATGATATCTCCCTGCGCATCGACGCGGAACAGTGATCCGAACAGAGGGTCGAAGTCCGTGAAGCGGGTCAATTCGCCTTCGCATACTCGGCCGCCGCCCTCGACGTCCACAGACCCCTGGACCGACAGCGCGCGAAGAATGAGGCCATGATCGCTGACGATATCATCGACTTCCCGCGCCAGCGCCTGCCCGCGCGCCTCGATACGCGCGACGCCCTCCTCGCGCGTATTCTGGAAACTGAATATGGAAAGCAGCACGGCAATCAACCCGATAGGTAGAAGGGCGAGACTGAGGGTCATCAGGAACCGGCGGGAAAGCGGTTTCATCATATGAGAGGGAACATCGCGTTGGGCAGGCGGTTAGGACATCTGTACATTCCGAACGGGTGTGGGGGCGCTGCGTTCCCCATCACGCTCAAAATCATTTCAAGCGGGCTTGCCACATCGCCTCTTCGCAGGTCTAAGGCGCTCAACATCTGACAGCATCCGGAGTATGAAATTCTATGTCACTCGCCACGGATATCGCCCCGCATCTTCCCTATCTGCGCAGATATGCCCGCGCGCTGACCGGCGCACAGGCTACCGGGGATGCCTATGTCCGTGCAGCTCTGGAGGCCATCGTGTCCGCACCGGAATCCTTTCCGAAAGACGTTGATGCGCGAAGTGGCCTCTATCGCACTTTCCATGCCATCTGGTCCTCCGCCAGCGTTGAGGTCGATGGACTGGAATCCAGCGAAAGTTCCGAATTCGAACGTGTCGCCGACGAACGTCTTTCGACGGTCACACCATTGTCACGCCAGGCACTTTTGCTCACCGCCATGGAAGGGTTCAGCGCTGAAGACACGGCGTACCTCATCGACAAGACGCCAGACGAAGTAAACGCCCTCGTGCAGGAGGCATTAGCTGAAATCGAACGGCAGACCACGACCCGCGTCCTTATTATCGAGGACGAACCCATCATCGCCATGGACATAGAAAGTATCGTCCTTGACCTGGGGCATGACGTCACCGGTATCGCCACGACGCGCGACGAGGCCGTGGCGGAGGCACTGGAGCAGAAACCCGGCCTTATACTTGCCGATATACAATTGGCTGACGACAGCAGCGGCATCGACGCCGTAAAAGATATCCTGGAAAAGTTCGCGGTTCCCGTCATTTTCATCACCGCGTTCCCGGAGCGCCTGCTGACCGGCGAGCGCCCTGAGCCAACCTTTATGATCACGAAGCCATTCCAGCGTTCGACTGTGAAGGCTGCTATCGCCCAGGCGCTGTTTTTCAAATCAACGGCGGCCGTACCCTCCTGATCTTTCCGGCCTCGCTTGCGAAAGCCATGGGCCGCCACTAGATCGAACTGACAAAATCAACGGAAAGAAACATCATGGACGAACAGCATGAGGAAGTGGCGAAGCAGGAAGCGCGCGCAGGTGAGACGCCGCACATCGCACGCTATGTGCTGCTCATTTCAGTCGTCCTGATCGTCATCGCTTTCGGTGTCATGCTGGCATTCGCAGGCTAGTCGAAGGGGCTGCAAGGGGGGAATATGGCAGAGCCGATCACCGCTGCGGCGGAAAGCGCGACCGCGGATAACAACGCCCCCGACACTGGCGACATTGGAGGATTCCTGAGATCCGTTTTTGCTGGGAATACGGCGGAAGCCCTACCTCCCATGTTCAGGGAATTGCTGGACAGGTTGCACAGTGCTCCATCGAAACCTCCAAAACCGAACACCGAGCAGTTATCCGACGCCGATTTCAAGGCTGAACTGGCGCTTGTAATTCCTCATCTTCGCGCATTTGGCCGCTCGCTTTCCGGAAACGCGGATACCGCAGACGATCTGGTGCAGGAAACGCTTCTCAAGGCTTGGGCTGCGCGTCACCGCTTTCAGGCTGGCACGAATATGCGTGCCTGGACATTCATCATTCTCAGGAATTTGTTTCTCAGCCAGATGCGCCGCGCGCGTTTCAAGGGCGAATGGGACGATTTTACCGCTGCGAAGATCCTTGCCGCGCCCGCGGGTCAGGACCAGCAGGTCGAGCTAGCCGACCTGCAGCGCGGCTTGCTCGAATTGCCGCAGGCACAGCGCGAGGCGCTGATCCTGGTCGGTGCGGGTGGCTTCGCCTATGAAGAAGCGGCGAATATCTGCGGTTGCGCCGTGGGGACGATCAAAAGCCGCGTGGCGCGAGGGCGCGCCGCACTCGAAACCCTCCTCGAAGAAGGCAATCTGCCGAAGCGAACGGGGTCCAAAACAGCGGCTAGTCTTGAAGGACCACTGCGCAGTATCATGCGCGAAGTCGACGACCTGTCCGGCAAATAGTTCTTATTTCAGATCGTCGAGAAGTCTCTGGAATTCCTCTGTGACGGACTCATTCAGAGTAGCGCCATATAGCCGTCTCAGGGATGCACCGAGGACCTGCTTCTCTCCATCGCCGACATCACGCTTCGCCTTACCCTGTTTCACGTCTATCCTGGGTGCGTTTTGTGTTTTAGCGGAAGGTTCGTCTTCATTGCTGTCATCGCTGCTGGGCATGGTAGAGTGAACGTTATGGCCCGAATTCCGTTCCCTGTATCACCATGACTGGTCGGCCCCAGCTTGAGAACGCGGTCAGGCGTGCGAATGATCACGCGCCCTTTATTCGCAACCTCATGCGCCGATATCCCGACTGGCTTAACGAGTTCCGGACTGATGGAGCCCAGACGTTTCTGACGCGCGCCGTTCCGGAGGCTGACCTTCTGAAAGCGCTCAGGGTCCGGCGGGCGCGCACGGCGCTGGGAACGGCGCTGGCCGACCTTTCGGGTGAGTTTGATCTTAATCAAGTGACGGGTGCCCTCAGCAGTTTCGCCGATTTTGCGATCGACAGCGCCATCCGCGCGGCATTCGACGAACGCGTACCGGGCACTGGCGCAGATGGTTTCACCGCGATTGCACTTGGGAAACTTGGCAGCCGCGAGCTGAATTATTCCAGCGATGTCGACCTGATCTTCATTTACGATGGCGACCGCATCGCAAGGCGGGATTCCGACGATCCCGGCACTGCGGCGGTCCGCATCGCGCGCCGGGTCAGCGCGATATTGCAGACCCCGACGAGCGATGGTTACGTCGCACGTGTCGACCTGCGCCTGCGCCCGGATGCGGAGGCGAACCCGGTCGCCATCCCGCTTCGCCGTGCGGAGCTATACTACCAGTCCGAAGCCCTGACATGGGAACGCGCCGCCTTCATTCGCGCCCGTGCCGTCGCCGGCGACATCGAGATGGGGAACGTCTTTCTCAAGCAGATTTCACCCTTCGTCTGGCGCCGGTCGCTCGATTATACCGCTGTCGCCGATATCGAGGACATGTCGCTGAGGATCAGGGATCATTATTCCGACCGGCAGACCCTTGGGCCTGGCTTCGATTTGAAGCGCGGGCGTGGCGGCATTCGCGAGATCGAATTTTTCGCACAGGTGCAGCAGCTGATCTTTGGCGGCAGGAGTAGCGATCTTCGCTCGCCCGACACGCGTGGGGCGCTGGCCGCACTGGCCACGGCGGGCCATGTTGCCCCCCAACTCGCGACCGAACTTTCGCAAAGCTATGAAATGCTGCGAAACGCGGAGCATCGCCTGCAAATGCGGGAGGATGCACAGACCCACCAGATCCCGACCCGAAAAGAAGACCGCAAGGCCTTCGCGATATTGTGCGGCGCACCCAGCTATGTCGCTTGGGAAGCAAAGATGAAACCGCGCATCGATAATGTCGCGCTAGCCTATGACCACTTGTCGGATCGCGCCGAACGCCCGCCCGTCCCGCGGGGAAAGCAACTGAAACCCTGGCTGTCCGGGCGGAGGGCGACCAACGCGGCGGACTTGGCCAACCTGATCGTGAAATGGCGATCCGGCGGATACCAGGCGCTGCGCAGCGATACGGCGCAGCGCGAATTCGAAAAGGCGCTTCCGTTGCTGATAAACGGTTTCTCGGAACTGTCTTCAGCTGGCAACGCCCTGCGACGTTTCGATGATTTCCTCGCCAATCTGCCAAGCGCCTTCCGCCTTTTCGCGCTTCTCGCTGCAAATCCGCCGCTCGCCGACCTTCTGGCTCGTGTGATGGGACATGCGCCCCTGCTGGCGGGCAAGCTCGCGCGGAGGCCGGAACTGTTCGACACCATGATCGGTGCCGCGACCGATGACGCGCCGGACTCTGCGGAACTGATAGCCAGTCTCTGCCATCTCGTGGACGTCGCTCCCGACCTGGAACGCGCGCTGGATGTTGCCCGTCACTGGACGGGAGAGCAGCGATTCCGGGTGGGCGTTTCGATGATCGAAGGACGCCTCGCTCCCCTCGCCGCCGCGCGCGCCTACGCCGACATCGCCGACGCCGCCGTAACGGCGCTGAACCA
>JBARZR010000137.1:0-2552 GCA_049650205.1 Pacificimonas sp.
CACGCCGCCGTCGTCGCCCGCGGCATGGGCCGCCCCTGCGTGTCTGGCGCGGGTGCGCTTCAGATCGACCGGGACGCGGAAACGCTGACGGTCGGTGGCCGCACGTTCTGGCAGGGTGAGCGCCTGACCATCGACGGCGGCACGGGCGAGGTCATGGCGGGCGAGGTTGCCACCGTTCAGCCCGAACTGTCCGGCGACTTCGCGCAGCTGATGAGCTGGGCCGACAAGGTCCGCCGCATGAACGTCCGCACCAACGCCGAAACGCCCGCCGACTGCCGCGCCGCGCGGGAATTCGGCGCGGAGGGCATCGGACTTTGCCGCACGGAACATATGTTCTTCGACGCCGCGCGCATCACCGCCGTCCGCCAGATGATCCTCGCCGAAACCGAGGCGGGTCGCCGCGAAGCACTGGCGAAACTTCTGCCGGAACAACGCAGCGATTTCGCCGAGATCTTCCGCATCATGGCCGGACTTCCCGTCACGATCCGCCTGCTCGACCCGCCGCTGCACGAATTCATGCCGCAGCGCGAATCCGATTATGACGACGTCGCCGCCGCGTCGGGCACCAGCGTGGAGAAACTGAAGCGCCGCGCCGCCGAACTGCACGAATTCAATCCCATGCTCGGCCATCGCGGCGTCCGCCTCGGCATCACCTATCCCGAAATTTATGAGATGCAGGCCCGCGCCATTTTCGAGGCCGCGCTGGATGTCGCGGCGGATGGCGAAGCTCCCCTGCCCGAAATCATGATCCCCCTTGTCATGGGCGCGCCCGAACTCGAGAAGATGCGCGCCCTCATCGACCGCGTCGCGGCCGAAGTCTTCGCTGAACGGGGCGCGGACATCGCCTACCTCGTCGGCACCATGATCGAACTCCCCCGCGCCGCCCTCCGCGCGGGCGAAATCGCGAAACATGCCGATTTCTTCAGCTTTGGCACCAATGACCTCACCCAGACCACCCTTGGCATCAGCCGCGACGACGCTGCGCGCTTCCTCGGCGACTATGTCGGCAAAGGCCTGCTGCCAAAGGATCCATTCGTCAGCATGGATGTGGACGGCGTCGGCGAACTCGTCCAGCTCGCCACGGAGCGCGGACGCGCAACCGCACCCGACCTGAAGCTCGGCATTTGCGGCGAACATGGGGGCGATCCCGCGTCGATCCACTTCTGCGAACAGACCGGCCTCGCCTATGTCAGCTGCTCCCCCTACCGCGTCCCCATCGCAAGGCTGGCGGCGGCACAGGCGGCACTGGCACAGGGGTAAGCCGGGCCCTCTCAGGGAATTCCCGTACAGACACGCAAAACCGAAATGCGATATGGGCAGCATCGCGTACAAGGGGGTCTGTAAGCATCAGGAGTGTCCCCATGCAGACCGACAATCTCTTCAACTCTGTCTCCGGTCCCGCTCTCAACACCCTTTTTCCAGCGCAGGTCTCCACCGCGGCCGGAATGCCGGATGTCGCCAACCGGATTCAGGAACTGGTCGATTCACTCGTGCGGATGATCGTGGCGGCGTTCCAGGCGACGGGCGTCGTACCCGGTGGCGGCACACGACCCGGCGGCGGCGTGCCCGGTCCGGACATGCCAGGCCGGATCCCCGGCCCCAACCCCGGTCCTGTTCCCGGTCCGGTCATTCCCACACCCCGCGCTCCGGCCCCGGACGTACCAATGGACAGGCCGAGCCCAGTGCCTGTGTCTCCGGCCGGCACACCCCCGGGTGAGCGCACGCTGATCGCCAGCGACAACGCGGTCACTGCCGGCAGCCTCAACGTCGACGACGCCTACGACCTCCGGCTCTACAAGGAGGCCGACGGCAACTACACCGCCGAAGTCTATATGAAGCTCGACTTCGATTTTCGGAATGGCACCGAAGCCGCGGACAGCCCCCTGAACTGGTCCGACGCGGAAAAGCAGCAGTTCATCGCCGACTATGAGGCGTCCGTTGAAGCTGTCTGGGACGGCCATGTCCTTGAAACTCTGCCTGACGGATCCGAGGTGAAGCTGGACGTAACGCTCGATTCCGCCGAGCGCGGCGTTACCGGTGAAAACTGGAGCGTCAACGTTACGAAGATCGAGGATGGCGGGTTCGCCCGCTCCTCGGTCAGCCCCAGCGGCAAAAGCGTCAATCTCGATAGCGAGGATATCACCCTCACCACCAAATCCGGTGGCTTCCAGCAGACCGGTGCCGCGCATGAGTTCGGCCACATGATCGGCCTGCCCGACGAATATACACCGGGCTCGCCAAACATCGCCGACACGGATAGCATCATGCACGGGGGGCAGGTTGTGGAGAACCGTCATGTGGACGACTTCGGTGACTGGGTACGTACGCAGCTTACAAACTAGCGCAGTTACGTCTGTATTGACGATTGTCATGATCTGTGCGCCGGTGGCGGCTTGCGGCGCGAATGATGGGGTCGGTCAGGCGGGAACACCGCCGGGTCCGCAGATGGAGACGGAAGCCATGCCGGATGCGATTGCCAGTGACCCCACCGAACTCGCCGCCGCCTGGCAGAGTGTCGTTGCGACGGAAACCCCGGCGGCGGAACAGGCTGC
>JBARZR010000138.1:0-2523 GCA_049650205.1 Pacificimonas sp.
GGGCGCTGTTCCCCGACGCCGGACGGCCGCGTGCATGTCGGGCTCAGGTGCGGGCGCAGCAGCCGAAGGGTCGGCGGACACGAGGGTCGGCGCCGGCGGAACGGACGACGCGGAAGCAAGATGAGGCTTTGCCGTCGCCGCCGCTGCCGCCGCGATCAGTCCCGCCGCCCGGATCGTTTCCGTACTGGCCGTTCGCGTGCCGGTTGTGTCCGTTGTGGCCGGCGGTTTCGCATCCTTATCGGTTGGCGCCGGTGTCGCGGCGGGTTCGGGCTTTTCCTGCGGAACCTCCGGAAACAGTTCGCGGTCGACATCCTCCGGCAAGACCTGGCTACGCCCGGCAAGCATGGCACTGACGAGCGCCTTGCCCGCCAGATTGCGCAAGGCCCATATCGACCCGGACGCGCTTCCTGCCAGGCGGCGGGCCGCGGGCTCGCTGAACAGGTCCGGGCTTCCGCCGACGGCCAGCGCCTGATCCCTCAGATAGACGATGGCGGCCTTCGTGGTCAGTCCGTCCAGGATCACTTCGCGGTCGACAAGCGGGCGCAGCATGAGCGACATGCGTTCCGGCGCGGCGATGACGGTCACATGCCCCTGCCGCGCGCGCGCCTTCACAAGCGGTTTCAGGACGTCCTGCGGAACGGCCTGCGCCTCGTCCAGCAACAGGACGTGCGTGTATCGGTAGTGTTCATCCTTAGGCAGATGATCCGCCTGCATCCGCTTCACCGCGTCACCGGGATTTGCGAGCAGTCCGGTCAAATGTGCGAGCGCGGCGGTCTTTCCGGATCCCGGTCCCCCGGTCAGCAGGAGGGTCAGCTTTCCGGAGCGGACCGCCTCGGCGATCATGGCGGTGGCCCGTGTGACGTGCGGCAGCGGAGACTGATCGCGCGCGGCGGAAAACGGGGCCGCGGTCAGGCCGAAATGGCGCTCTATGCTGACCTTGTCCCGGCCCATGCAGACGATCCCTCCCCAGGCTGGACAGATACGCTATAGCTTCCTCGGTACGAGCCGTATGCGTTTCCCGCTGGAAAGTCCATTCCGGCGGCGTGTGGCGGCGGTCAAGCGGGACGCATGATTTCGACGATGGCCGTGCCCAGCCGCTCCGCCTCGGCCCGGTCATGGGTGACATAGAGCATGGACATGCGGCGCGTGGTGCGGATGCGCTCGACCAGGTCCATGATCTCCTCGGCGCGGGCGGCATCAAGGCTTGCCAGCGGCTCGTCGAGCAGCAGGAAATCCGCACCCGACAGCAGGGCGCGACCGATGGCGACGCGCTTCGCCTCGCCGCCCGACAGGCTGCGCGGCCAGCGGGTGAGAAGCGCGTCCAGGCCGAGCAGGGGAATGATTTCGGTCCAGCCCCTGTCGCCGCCATAGCGCAGATTCGCCTCCACCTTCAGATGCGGAAACAGGCGGGCGTCCTGAAACACATAGCCCGCGCGACGGGCTTCCGGTGGCAGGTTGGTTGTGTCGTCGAATAACGTGCGCCCGCCGACACGGATATGACCGCTGGCGGGCGCGAGCAGGCCCGCGACCATGTTCAGCGTGCTGGTCTTGCCGACGCCGGACGGGCCGAACAGGACCGTGATTCCGGGCGGAGTCTGGATGCGCACCGCGACCTTCACGTCGCCGCGCGTCAGCCGGACGTCGATATCAAAGGACATGCACACCCCGACCGGCCCGCCGCGCGAGCCATTCCGAGGCCACCAGCGCGCCCAGGGACAGCGCGATGGCGATGCCCGCCAGCCGCCAGACCGCCGCCTCGCCGTCCGGGCTTTGCAGCGCGCTGTAAATGGCCAGCGGCAAAGTCCGGGTCTCACCCGGCACATTGGAGACGAAGGTGATCGTCGCGCCAAATTCGCCGAGCGCGCGGGCGAAGCCGAGAACGCTGCCCGCCAGGATTCCGGGCAGAGAGAGCGGCAAAGTGATGGTGCGGAACGTCCGCGCGGGACCCGCGCCCAGTGTGCGCGCCGCCTGCTCCAGCCGCCGGTCGACGCTTTCCAGGCTGAGGCGCAGCGCGCGCACCATCAGCGGCAGCGCCATGACACCCGCCGCGATGGCCGCGCCGGTCCAGCGAAAGAGGACGCTGACGCCGAACCAGCCCTCCAGCCAGCCGCCCACCGGGCCATCGGGTCCGAACGCCAGCAACAGCAGCCAGCCGGTGACGACAGGCGGCAGGACCAGCGGCAGATGCACGATGCCGTCAAGCAGGATCTTCCCGCGAAACTCGCGCCGCGCCAGCAGCCAGGCGAGGCCGAACGCGATGGGAAGCGTGACCAAAATCGCGGCGAACCCGACCTTCAGCGACAGGAGGACGATTTCGGTCACGCCCTGGGCAGGCGGAAGCCGTGGCGGCGGAAAATCGCGCGCGCCGCGTCGCTTGACAGCCAATCCAGAAACGCCCGCGCTTCCCCATGCGACGACGTGCGCAGCAACGCCGCCGGATATACTATCGGCGTATGGCTTTTCGCCGGGAACGACGCGATGCGCCTGATACCGTCCGACCCCCGCGCGTCCGTCGCATAGACC